>JAAYAH010000212.1 GCA_012719445.1 Actinomycetales bacterium
GCAGCGTCATCCTCGACCTGGCCAACCCGTTCTACGCGGAGCTCAACCGGGGGATCGAGGACCGGCTCGCCGAGGCCGGCTGCCTGGTCCTCACCTGCAGCACCGACCACCAGTCCGTCAGGGAGAAGCAGTTGCTCGGGCTGCTGGAGGAGCAGGCGGTACGCGGAGTGATCATCTCTCCCTCCGGTGCCGACCCCACGGCCCTGCTGGAGATGAGCCGCCGCGGCACCCCGGTGGTCCTCATCGACCACCCGCGCGGACATCCCGACCTGTGCGCGGTGACCGTCGACCACCGCAGCGGCGGCCGGCTCGTCGGTGAGCACCTGCTGGGCCTCGGTCATCGCCGGTTCGCCTACCTGGGCTCGACACTCGTCGCCGACGGGGTGAACCAGCGGCGCGAGGGGCTGCGGGAGGCGCTGACAGCCGCAGGGCTCGACCCGGAGCAGGCGCTGCTCGATCTCAGGGTTCCGATGCAGCCGCCCCCGCTGGTCGACGCCGCCGCGGGGGCCGTCGAGCAGGTCGTCCACGCCGATCCCCGGCCGACGGCGCTGGTGTGTCTCAACGACACCGCCGCCCTCGGTGCGCTGCACGGGCTGGAGGCGGCGGGGCTCCGGGTCCCCGAGGACATCTCCGTCGTGGGCTACGACGACCTGTCGTTCGCCTCCCGGCTGGCGCCCCCGCTCACCACCGTGTCCCAACCCACCTACCAGTTGGGCCGGGCAGCGGCCGACCTGCTGCTCGACGAGGCGGAGCCGGGGCACACCCACCGAGAGACGCTGTTCCCACCGGCCCTGGTGGTGAGATCGTCAACAGCCGCCCCGTCGGGGTGACAGCCGCCACGCCGAAGTGAACAACGGTCGCCGATCCGGTGCGGGGACCGGAAGAGCCGCTCCAGGGACGCGAGGACCCCCGCGCCCCCACCCCGCGACCCGGGAGTGAACCGGGCGCGACGTGCGGACCCGGCTGCGCACCTCGGCGCGGGCACGAGCGCGGGCATGCGTGCGGACCGAGGCGCGGGCACGTGACCGCGCGGGGGGCAGCCCGGGACACCCGGACCGCCCCCCGCGGCAGAGCTGCGGACGAACCATGGTCAGCAGCGGGAGATGGACACCGCGAGACCGCCGATCTGGGTCCAGGACCCTGGGTCGCCGTTGTACCGGTACACGGCGGTGCCGGCCTTGTTGAGGCTGTAGATGATGTTCCCGGACACGGCGTACGACCCCGCCCCGACGCCGAACGACTCACCTCCCGACTTGACGGTCTCAGGGAACCCAACGGAGCCGACCACCGGTGATCCCGCACTGCCGTGACCGCGACGGTGTCGCGTCCGTCGGATCAGCCCCTGACCTCCGACTGCCGGATCAGGCTGCCGCGCAGGAGACCGTCGCCCCGGCACCGATGCCGTTGCCGACGAATCCGAAGGACGCCTTCTGCCCCGGTGTCACCCGGCCGTTGTAGGCGGCGTTCGTCACCCGCACCATCCCGGAGGTCCCGCTGGGCTGGCCGCCCCACAGGTTGTTGATCGAGGTCCCGCTCGGTAGGGCCACGGTCACTGTCCAGCCCTCGATCGCGGTGGCCCCCGCGGCCACCTCCACGGTCGCCACGAACCCGCCCGGCCACTGGCTCTGCACCGTGTACGTCGCCGTGCACCCACCCGGCCCCTGCGTCGTCGTGGGCGGAGTGGTCGACGTGGTGGTGGTCGACGTGGTGGTGGTCGAGGTGGTGGTGGTCGAGGTGGTGGTCGACGTGGTCGTGGTCGTGGACCGCGTGGTCGTCGTGGTGGTGGGCGTGGTCTGCGGGTCGTCGTCCGGGGCCACGGCCCGGCCTGTCACCGGGGAGATCATTCCGGGGCAGAGGCCCCTGGCGCCCAGGTTGGCGACGATCCTCGGGATGGCCTGGATCGTGTTCGGCGGCCAGTCGTGCATGATGATGATCTCGCCGGCGTCGAGGGCGTCGGCCGCCAGCACGATCTGGTCGGCGCTGACGTTGTCCCAGTCCCGGGTGTCGACGTCAGCGGTGATCTCGATCAGCCCGAACGACCCCTCGACCGCCCTGAGGGTGTCGTTGGTGTCGAAGTACGGCGGCCGGAACAGCGTCGGCGTCCTGCCGGTGAGCTGTTCGATGATCTGCTGGGTCTGCGAGATCTCCGACCGCATCTGGTCCTGGCCGAGCTGGGTCAGGTAGGGGTGGCTCCAACTGTGGTTCTCCACCCACATCCCCGCCGCCGCCTCGGCCCGCACCAGGTCCGGGTTCGCCTGGGCGTACTGGCCGACGTTGAACAGGGTCGCCCGTACCCCGGCCGCCTTCAGCGTGTCGAGCAGGGTCGGGGTGGTGTTCGCGTTGGGTCCGTCGTCGAAGGTCAGCGCGACGTACCCGGTACAGGAAGCCGCCGCCGACGGTGTGGCGACCGCCAGGCCGATGCCGCCGGTCACCGTCACGGCCGCGAGCACCGTGGCCGCGCTCGTGAGACGCCTGCTGAGGGGTGTGCGATGCATGTGCTCTCTCTCCTGCTCGTCGTGTGGTCGGGTGGATCCGCGGGTCGGCGGGTCTGCGGGTGCAGCCGACGGGATCGCCACATCGGTGGGTTCTCCGCGGTGGTGGGATCGCCATGCCGGGGGAATCGAGGGGACGTCGTCCCTGCGGTCCTCGGGGACGTCGTGGTCAGGCGACGGCGCACGTGGCCGAGGTCCCCGCCGCCGATCCGGTCCCCTGGAAGCCGAACTCGGTCGACTGCCCGGCGGGCACGACCCCGTTGTAGACCGCGTTGTTCACCAGGACGGTGCCGCTGGTGCCGGTGGCGACGCCGTTCCAGAGATTCGCGACCGTCGCGCCGCCCGGGAGGACCATCGTCACCCGCCAGCCGTTGATCGCCGAGCCGCCTGCGACCACCCGGACGCTCGCGACGAACCCGCCGGGCCACGAACTGCTGACGGCGAAGGTCGCCGTGCACCCTCCGGGTCCCTGCGAAGTGGTGGTCGTCGTCGTGCTGGGTCTGGTCGACGTGGTGGGTGTCGTCCGGGTCGTCGTGGTCGTCGTGGTGGGCGTCGTCCGGGTCGTCGTGGTCGTCGTGGTGGGCGTCGTCCGGGTCGTGGTGGTCGTCGTGGTGGGCGTCGTCCGGGTCGTGGTGGTCGTCGTGGTGGGCGTCACCCCGCCGAGGACGGCGGTCAGGGCCGGGTACCACCGGTCGGCCATCTTCTGGTTTCCGGCGTCGCTCTGGTGCACGCCGTCGATGGTGTCGGTCGCCGGGTCCCAGCCGGTCCAGTGGTCCACGACGGTGATCGGGGATTGTGCGGTGGTCAGCGAGCGCGCCCACCCGGGGATGGCGTTGTCGAGGTCGATCGTCAACTGCTGGCACTCGGCGCAGCCGGGGGGCGCCACGGGAATGATCTGGGCCACGAGGATCCTCATGGCGGGATTGCTCGCCCGCATCTGGCCGACGAGCGTGGTGTAGGCGGCGAGGATGTCCGTCACCGGGCGACGGTTCCAGATGTCGTTGGTGCCGAAGTGCATCATCACGACATCGGGGCGGGTCGTCGACAGCCATCCGGTCAACAGGTTCTCGTTCGCGACGTTGATCGCGAGGGCTCCGCCGTGCCCCTCGTTCTCGCCGTCCCAGGTGGCCAGCCCGCAGCCGCCACCGGGCAACGTGCCCACGAAGTCGACGTCGGTGTACCCCGTCGCCTGCAATCGGCTCCACAGCAGCGCCCGCCAGCAGCCGGGACCTCCGGTGATCGAGTCGCCCAGCGGCATCACCCGCACCGGCGCGGCGGACGCCGGTGCCACGGGAAGGGCCAGCACCGCGCCGGCGACGGTGACGACCGCCGCCGTCAGGAGGGAGACAGGGGAACGACGGATGGGACGCATGAGGTGCTCCAGGTGGTCGAGCGGACGGCTCGTCGAGCCGGACACGGTGGGTGGAACCCGTCCGGTGGGACTCAGGCCGGGCCGGCGAGGGATTACCCTCACCGGCCGAGGCCCGTCGAACGCGAGTCGGTCGGGCGGGATGCGGGATGCGCTGCCGCGCCCCGCCCGACCGGCAGTCCCCCCCTGTCAGCCGGCGCAACGGCTGTCGGGTGAGCGCCTGGGCGAGTGTCAGTCGGAGACGGTCGCCAGGTGGTCCTTCAGACCCTGTCCGAAGGCGGTGGGCGTACCGGTGTAGTCGGTGATGAGCGAGGGACCGGTGCTGCAGTCCCAGTTGTTCCAGGTCCAGCCGAGGTACCCCACATCGTGGGAGTCGGCCCATGCCATCACCTTGTCGATGAAGCTGTGCCCGCAGGTGTTCTCACCGATCTCCGTGATCGCCAGAGGCACCTGGGCCGCCACCGGAGCCCACTCCCTGTCCCAGCAGGTGCTGTCGATGCAGGCGTTGAAGTTGTAGATGTGGGCGAAGGCCATGAGGTTGTTCAGCGGATCGGTGGGCTTGTAGGTCAGCCACTGGCTGAGGTCGTTGGACCACCGGATGCCGCCGACCATCACGACGTTCGTCGCTCCGGTGGCCCGGACCGCGTTGAGCAGGGACTGGAAGCCTGCCACCTGGTAGCTGATCCCGGTGCAGGTGCCACCGTCACGCCAGCACTTCCAGGCTGCGGCGGCATCGGTCCAGCCGTTGGCCGCGTCGGGGTAGGGCTCGTTGAAGAGGTCGAGGATGACCGCGTCGTTGCCCTTGAAGGTGTTGGCCACGCCGGTCCAGAACTCCGGTGCGTACTGCGCGTCCGGCATCGGCTTCTGGCAGCTGGCCTTGGTGTCCGAGCAGCCCGCGCCCTGGCCGCTGTACTGGCCGTAGTTCCAGTGCATCTCCACGATCGGGGTGATCCCGTTGCGGATCAGCAGGTCGACGTAGTTCTTCACCTCGGTCTGGTACGCCGCGCCGGAGGTCCCGCCCGAGGGCACGTTCGCGGTCCCCAGCCAGCACTCCTCGTTCAACGGAACCCGTACCGCGCGGACCTTCCAGGCGCGCATGGCGTCGATGGAGGCCTGGTCCATGGGACCGTTCCACATCCCGTAACCCTGGATGCAGGTGAACTCCCCACCGGATCGGTTGACGCCGAGCAGGCGATAGGGCTGGCCGCTGCTGGTGAGCAACCTGTTGCCGGAGACGTGGAGGGCCGGAGCAGCCCCGGTGTTCTGCGACGTCGTGGTGGTCGTGGTCGTGGGCCGCGTCGTGGTCGTGGTGGTGGTCGTCGTCGGCCGCGTGGTGGTGGTCGTCGTGGTGGTGGTCGTCGGCCGCGTCGTGGTGGTCGTGGTCGGCGTGATCGTCGATCCTCCGTTGCAGGCGACGCCGTTCACCGAGAAGCTCGTGGGCGCGCCGTTGCTCCCGTTCCAGCTGCCGATGAAGCCGGGCTGCACGGACTGGCCGCTCGCGACGGCGCCGTTCCACGCCTCGTTGGACACGGTCACGTTCGCGCCGGACTGCTGGAACCTGGCGATCCACATCTGGGAGATGCTCTGGCCGTCGGGGAAACCGAAGCTCAGCGACCAACTCGACCACGCGTCGCCGGTGTTGGTGATGGTGAGACCGCCTTGGAAGCCCCCCGGCCACTGATTGACGATCGTGTACTTCACGCTGCAGGAGGTAGCGGCCTGGGCCGTCGGCGGGACGGTGAGCAGGGGGGTGAGCGCTACCAAGCCTGCTGCCAGGAGCGCGGCGCGATGCTTCATGGGTGGTCCTCGCTGTCGATGGCAGGTGCGGTGCTCCGGCTCGTCGGACCTCCACCACACGAAGCCATGAGCAGTGACCAAGTGTGTTCAGCAGGAGCCCACGAATCCAGTGGCGGGACTCTAGGTCAGCCTCACGGATAGTGTCAATAAACCGGTTTACTATATCGTTTTGCACGCCAAGAGTTCACCGTGGGAGATATCTCGACCACCCGAGGGTGATCGGGGTGCGCGCCCCGGGATGCCACCGGGGGCATGGCAGGGTTCCCAGAGATCACCTCACCGCTGTGTGACCACGACCGGCCCGGCTCGCACAGTGGCTCTCACCACCGGTCCCTCGATGACCACGGATGATGGAGCGTCGGCCACCTCGGCTGGCGCTGAACTGCCAACCCTCTCGATGCGTGACACGCGACGGTGAGTGACCTGTCGGGTCGGAGGGAAACCTTCCACGGGATTGCCGCCAGAACATGGCCCCTAAGGTCATCGGTATCTCACGAGCGCGATGCCGTGCACCGCCACCGGGCTTCCCGGAGGAGTTCCGGGAAGAACAATGTGGTAGGCCACCGGCCCACCTTCCGTCGGCCGTTCCGGATACGGAGCGTGCTCACCCACGGTGAGTGACGAGGGCCGGGACGCGGCGTCCCGTCGCCCTGCTCCGGAAGCCGTCTCACCACTGCGGTCGCGACCGGCCGGCTATGCGAAGCCCTCGGCCCCGGGCGACGCACCGGGCCGCGACCATGATCGTCATAGTGATCCAAGACCCACGCCCGGCCGGACGGCGCGGGGTACCCTGACAGCCGCGCGGCCGGTCGGCGGCTCGCTCGCCACCCGGCGGTCGAGAAGGCGGCCGAAGACGACGAGTAGGAGTCCGGCGTGAACGCGCCCATCCCCGGCGGCCCGGAGGCCAGGGCCGAGAGCCGAAGGAGCGCGCCGGCCCGCCGTCCCACCCTGGCCGACATCGCCCGGAGGGCCGGGGTGTCCAAGGGTGCGGCGTCCCACGCGCTCAACGGCCGTCCCGGCGTCTCCGAGCTGACCCGTCAGCGGGTGCTCGCCATCGCCCAGCAGCTCGGCTGGAGTCCCAACAGCGCGGCGAGGGCACTCTCGGTGGCGCGCAGCGACGCCATCGGCCTTGTCCTGGCCCGGCCCGCCAGGATGCTCGGCCTCGAGCCCTTCTACATGGAGTTCATCTCCGGGATCGAAGCCGTCCTCGCGGAGGGGTCGACCTCTCTACTGCTGAAGGTCGTCGACGCCCCGGGCACCGGCACGGAGATCGACGTCTACCGGAGGTGGTGGACCGGACGGCGGGTCGACGGCGTCATCGTCACCGACGTCAGGGTCCACGACCGGCGGCTCCCGCTCCTGTCCGAGCTGGGCATGCCCGCCGTCGTCCTGGGCAGCGACCCCGGGTTCGCCGGTGCCCCGAGCACCGCGACGGTGTGGACCGACGACGACACGCTCGTCGGCACCGCCGTCCGGTACCTCGTCGGTCTCGGCCACCGACGGCTGGCCAGGGTCTCCGGGCCCGGTGAGCTCGCCCACTGTGCGTCGCGCACGGAGTCCTTCCTGAGGATCACCGCCGAGCTGGGAGTCCCGCCGCCCCGGGTGGTGGAGGCCGACTTCTCCGGGGAGGACGGCGCCAGGGCCACCCGGCAGCTCCTGCTGCACGACCGGCCACCGACGGCGATCATGTACGAGAACGACGTCATGGCGGTCGCCGCGATCGGAGCGGCCCGCGAGGCCGGGATCTCCGTCCCCGCCGAGGTGTCCGTCCTGGCCTGGGACGACTCCCCGCTGTGCAGCCTCACCCACCCGACGGTCTCCGCCGTGCAACGCGACATCCCGGGCATGGGGCGGCAGGTGGCCAGGCTGCTCCTTGACGTCGTCGACGGCGCGGCGCCCAGGGCCTGCCTGGACTCCCCCGGCGCCCTCGTCCCCCGCGGGAGCACCGCACCGCCCCGCTGACGATGCCCTCGCACCATCGACCGAGACGAGGTGCCCGGTTGCGACCCCGGTTCCCCAAGGCCCTGCTGGTGGGCCTGGACGCCTTCGTGGCGGTCACCGCGATCGGCGGCGGGATCGCCCTGACCACCGGACTGGAGGACGAGCGCTTCCCGACCAGCTGGCTGGACGGCACGCCGTTCACCAGCTACCTCGTTCCCGGCGTGATCCTGGCCGTGGTGGTCGGCGGGAGCGCCGCCCTGGCGACGGTGGCCGTCTGGCGGAACCCGCGGACCGGCGGAGCCCTCTCGGTCCTCGCCGGGGCCGCCCTCGTCGGCCAGATCATCGGTGAGATCCTGCTCCTCACCCAGCCCGGGCAGCCCACCGCGACCGAGCTCGTCTACCTGACTATCGGCGTGCTCATGGCGGCACTCGGACTGCTGTTCTGGCATGAGGGACGCCCGTCGGCCGCTGTCGAACCCCCGACAGCGAGCGCCTGATCCGGGATCACGGCGTCAACTGCACCGTCTCGGTCGACGCCGGGAGAGGCCGCAGCAGTTCGATCCTCGCCAGGCCGGGAGGACCCGCGACCATCGAGAGCCTCACCAGGCACTCCAAGCCGGCGCCCTTGCAGCAGCTCGCGTGAGAACCACTCGCGGGAGAACCGCCGGTACGGGCCGAATGGCACGCCTCCCCCATCGCCGTGACGATGGGGAGCGCCTTGACCACCACAGCGAGGACCGCCTGCGAAGGGCCGTCACCACCACCTTCAGCGCTGGTCCGCGATACCGTCCCGCGATCACGAGGCCCGAGGAGGGCGCGTGGCCAACCGCCTGGCGCGGGCGATGTCGCCGTACCTGCAGCAGCACGCCGACAACCCGGTCGACTGGCACGAGTGGGGACCGGAGGCCTTCGCGGAGGCGCGACGGCGCGACGTCCCGCTGCTGCTGAGCGTCGGCTACGCCGCCTGTCACTGGTGTCACGTCATGGCCCACGAGTCCTTCGAGGACCCGGCGGTCGCGGCGCTGATGAACGAGCACTTCGTCAACGTGAAGGTCGACCGCGAGGAACGGCCGGACATCGACTCCCTCTACCTGACCGCGACCCAGGCCATGACCGGCCGGGGCGGCTGGCCGATGACCGTCTTCCTCGCCCCCGACGGCCGCCCGTTCCACGCCGGCACCTACTACCCGCCCCGGCCCCTGCCACCGACGCCGTCCTTCCCCCAACTGCTCACGGCCGTGACCGGGGCGTGGCGGGAGCGTCGCGGCGAGCTCGAGCGGGTGGCCGACGCCGTCACCCAGGTCCTGCGCCGCGCCTCAGCCACCACCACAACCACCACGGCCAGCACGGCCAGTACGGCCGCCGACATCCCCGGCGGGACCGCGGGGCCCCTCGACCCCGCCCTGCTCCGGTCCGCTGTGCTGGCCCTGGCCCGGGTGGAGGACCGGCGCAACGGCGGCTTCGGCGGCGCTCCGAAGTTCCCGCCGTCCCTGGTGTGCGCCTTCCTGCTCCGGCATGCCGCCCGGCGACGACTCGACCGCGACGCCACGACCGGCGGTCCGGACGACACCGGGACGCTCGCCCTGGACATGGCCGGCCGGGTGCTGCGGGCGATGGCGCGCAGCGGCATGTACGACCAGGTGGCCGGGGGCTTCGCCCGGTACGCCGTCGACGAGGCCTGGACGGTGCCGCACTTCGAGAAGATGCTCTCCGACAACGCCCTGCTGGCCCGGGTCTACCTGGACTGGTGGCGGCTGACCGGCGAGCCCGACGGGGCACGGGTCGCCCTGGAGACCTGCGACTGGATGCTCGCCGCCCTGCGCACCCCGGAGGGCGGGCTGGCGTCGTCCCTGGACGCCGACACCCCGGTCGAGGGACCGGACGGACGGGTCACCGGGGTGGAGGGTGCCGGCTACGTCTGGACGCCGTCGCAGCTCGCCGACGTGCTCGGTCCCGAGGAGGGCGCCTGGGCTGCGGAACTGCTCGGGGTGACCGAGACCGGCAGCTTCGCCCGGGGGACGTCGACCCTGCGGCTCACCCGCGACGTCTGGGCGGACGCCGGTCAGGCGGCGCGGTGGCTGGCGGCGCGGGCCCGGCTGGCCGAGGTCAGGGCGGCCGGACCCCAGCCCGGACGGGACGACAAGGTGGTGGCCGGCGAGGCCCCCGCGGTGCTCGACGACCACGGCGACCTCGCCGAGGGGCTGCTCGCCCTGCACGCCGTCACCGGAGAGGCCCGCTGGCTCCGGATCGCCGGGGAGCTGCTGGACACGGTGCTCGCCGAGTTCTGCGACCCCGGTGCGGACGGCGACTGGACCCGGGCGGTGTTCCACGACACGGCGGCCGGTGCCGAGGATCCCGCGCTGGCCGCGTTCGGTCGGCCGCACGATCCCGCGTACTCGGCGACGCCGTCGGGCACGTCGGCGACGGCCGGTGCCCTGCTCGGCTACGCGGCGCTCACCGGGTCCGCCCGGCACCGGGAGGCCGCGGTGGCGGGGCTCCGGCCGCTCTCGGGGATGGTCCACCGGGCACCGCAGGCCTTCGGCTGGGCCATGGCCGTGGCCGAGGCGCTCGCCGACGGCCCCCGGGAGATCGCAGTGGTGGGACCGGACGACGACGCCAGGGCACGGCTGAGGCGCGTCGCGCTCTCCGGCACGGCGCCCGGACGGGTGGTCAGCGTCGGGGAGCCGGATCGTCCCGGGGTCCCCCTGCTCGCCTCCCGAGCCGCCGTCGAGGGCAGGGCGACCGGCTACGTTTGCCGCGGGTTCGTGTGCGACCTGCCGACGACGGACGCCGCGGCCCTGGCCGAGAGCGTCGGAGCACGGCGTCCCCGCTGACCCACCCGCCGAATCCACCGACCTGGCCCACCCACCGACCCGGCCCGCCCCGCCCAACGACCTGCGCCACCCGCACGACCTGGCCCACCCATCGACCGGTGGCCAAGTGGGCTCATCCGGCGGAAATGAGCCCGATTGGCCACCGGTCGGCGGCGGCGTGGCTGCTATAGGCTTCCGACGCCCGTTTCGTGTGCTTCGAATGGTTTTCGACCTCACGACGGTCGCTGCCGGACGCCGGAGGACGACGAGCGGACGCTGACGGCGCGACACGTCGACCACGGAGTCGCGACACGTGGACCACGAGGTGAGGCATCGAGCAGAGCGGTGCCCCCGCATGGAGGAGACCATGGAGAGAACAGCCCGCACCAGGATCCGTGACATCCTCGCCAGGACCCGGCGCCTGATCCACCCGGTGCGGGTCCGGAAGGGCGGAGGGCAACCCGGGGCCCGGCTGCCGGGAGCCGTGGTGGACAGCGCGTGGCTGGACGCCCACCTGGACCGGAAGGGGATCGTCGTCGTCGATGTGCGATCGGCGGAGGAGTACGCGCAGGGGCACCTGAGGAACGCCGTCAGCCTGCCGTTCGAGATGCCGGTCTGTGCCTGGACCACGACCCGCGACGACCTGCTCATGGAACTGCCGGACCCTGCCGAGCTGCGCGCCGCCCTCGGCGAGGCCGGGATCACCCGCGAGTCGTCGGTGGTCGTCGTGACCGGGTTCGGTGAGCCGCCCTTCCCGCAGGCGAACGCGACCCGGGTGGCGATGACCCTCCGCTGGGCCGGGGTGGGAGAGGTGGCCGTGCTCGACGGCGGGCATCCGCGCTGGGTGGCGGAGGGACACCCGACCACCACCGAGGATCCCCAGGTCACGCCGCGGGAGTTCACCGGCGACGTCGACGGCAGCGCCTTCGTCGACATCGACCACGTCCGGCAGGGCATCGGAACCGCGGTCCTCGTGGACGCCAGGGACACGGCGGTGTACACGGGTGAGGTCGTGGAGCCCTGGGCCCAGAAGCCGGGTCACCTTCCCTCGGCCCGGTCGCTGCCTGCACCCTCGATCTGGAACGCGGACGGGACGTTCGTCGACCCTGCGGAGCTCGCGGCGATGGCCGCGACGGCGATCGGCCCGCGCGAGGAGGGCCGGGAGGTCATCGTCTATTGCGGGGTCGGCGGGTACGGGAGCGCGTGGCTCTTCGTGCTGACCCAGGTTCTGGGGTACCGAAACGTCGCGCTGTTCGACGGCGCCGCCCAGGAATGGGTGCGGTACCACGACGTGGAACGGTGACCCGTCGCCAAGGTCGGGGCGATTCCTGTCATATCCGTCCAGGTATCGCAATACCCACTCACCTCTCGCGCCGCATACCCGCCCGGACCATCTCGACCTGCGTGAGACCTGGCGGAAACCCATATCTCCTCCTATAGGCTGCGAGCCGCACGCCTCGGGATCCGTCGGCGGAGAAGTGCCCGATCCGCACGTCCGACGCGTGTGCGGCCACAGCTGCACCCGGGAGACATCGGTCAACGGGTGTCCTCAGCCACGGAGGAGAACATGAAGAGAACCGTTTCCGTCCTGATGGCGTCCGCACTCGCGCTCACGCTCTCGGCCGGGGCTCCGGCCGAGGCGTCGACGAGCACCCACTGGCCGGGGGTCCACCCGATCCCCGCGCTGGTCTCCTGCGACTGGCTGGAGCGGAACCAGCGGATGAAGGACCTCGTCGCGATCGACGTCCGACCGACCGCGGACTACGTGGCGGGGCACCTCGCGAGATCCGTGAGCCTGCCCTTCGCCACCCCCGTCTCCACCTGGTCGGCGGCGCGGGACGAGCTCACCCTCGAGACGCCCGAGCCGGCGGTGCTCTTCGCCGCCCTCGGCGACGCCGGGATCACAAAGCGGTCCAAGATCGTCATCGTCACCTCCGTCGCCCAGCCACCTGCGACGACGGCCAACGCCACCAGGGTCGCCGCGACCCTCGCCTACGCCGGCCTGACGGACGTGACCATCCTCGACGGCGGGTACCAGCGGTGGGTCGCGGAGGGACGACCGACGACCACGGCGGTTCCGCGGGTGACCCCCCGCAGGTACCGCGCCGTGGTGAACGACGACGTCTTCGTCGACCGCGCCTACGTCGAGGCCCGCCTCGGAACCGCACGCCTCGTCGACGCGCGCAGCGCCGAGGCGTACTCGGGTGCCGCGCCGGACACCTTGTCCGACAAGCTCGGGCACCTCCCCACCGCGGTGTCCCTGCCCGCAGCCTCCATCTGGAACGCTGACGGCACGTACCGGAACTGGCCCGAGCTCGCGGCCATGGCCCGGCAGGCGCTCGGCGACACCGGCTGGGACGACGAGATCATCGTGTACTGCAGCACCGGCCGCCTCGCGACCGCCTGGCAGTTCGTGCTGACGGAGGTGCTCGTGTACCGCAACGTGAAGGTGTACGACGGCTCCACCCAGGACTGGGTGCGGTACAACGACCTCGTGGTGTGAGGCCCCCTCCCCGAGACACGCTGACGTCCCCGTGACCCGAGCGGTCACGGGGACGTCGTCGTCACCCGGCATCAGGCCGTCACCCGGGCATCAGGCCGTCACCCGGGCATCGGGACGTCGCCGTCACGGAGCGGGCCACACCCCCTCCGCCACCGCCGCGGCCTCCGGGACCGGCTCGTACCGCGCCGACAGCCCGGTCAGCGCCGAGATCCTGCCGACGGCCTCGCGGTAGGAGAGCGGGCGGGGACCGGACAGCTCGTAGGTCCGGCCGTGATGACCGCCCCGGGTGAGCACGACCGCGGCCACCTCGGCGATGTCCTCCGCGTCGACGAAGGGCTCCCGCCCCTCTCCGGCGGGCAGTCGGAGCACCCCTGACCGGACCTCCGCGTCGAAGTGGGTCATGAAGTTCTGCGCGAACCAACTGGCCCGCAGCACCGTCCAGCCCGTTCCCGCCTCCCGCACCGCCTGCTCGCTCAGCGCGTGCCGCCGGTACTCCCCCAGCGGCAGTCCCGCCTCGCGGGAGGACAGCAGCACCAGGGTGCCCACGCCCTCGGCGGCCGCGAGCCGGGCCAGCGCCGCCGTGTCCTCCGGACCGGCGCTGCCGCGTTCCACGAGGTAGAGCGCTCGGGCCCCAGCCACGGCCGGACGCCAGGTGGTCCGATCGGTCCAGTCGAAGCGGGTGTCACCCGAGCGCGAGGCTGCCCGCACGGGTACCCCGGCGTCCCGCAGCCGACGCACCACCCGCCGTCCCGTGGTACCCGTCGCGCAGAGCACCAGGACCGGCGCACCCGAGCCCGATGATCGCCGGTTTGACCGCGCACCTCCCGGGTACCTGGCGGCAGCAGCGCCCCGACGACAGCGGCCACGACGGACGACGACCGCGGGAGCGGAGGACACCACGAGCGCCCCGGGACGACGAGCGAGGACGGTGCGGCGATGAGGTGGATGGCGTCGACCCGGGAGCTGGCCCGAGCCCGCCTGGCCGCCGCCCGGCGGGACGACGCCCTGCCGACGTTCGCGGTCGACGACGAGTGGGACGGACGACGGAACGAGACCGGCGGGCAGATCGTGGTGGTCGAGCCGACACCGACCGTCGACGACGGCCTGCCGAGGGCGGTGCGGATCGCCGCGGCGTGGTCGTGGCGGCTGGTCCTGTTCGTCGTGACCGCCTACCTGCTCATCCGGGTCATCGGGCTGCTCCGCGTCGTCGTGGTTCCGGTCGTGGTGGCGCTCCTGCTCGCTGCGCTGTTCGAGCCGGTGGTCAGAGGGCTGGCGGCGCGCGGCGTCAACCGGTCGCTCGCCGCCGCCACCGCCCTGGTCGCCGGGCTGGTGGTCGTGTTCGGCGGGCTCGGACTCATCGTGCGCACGGTCATCTCCCAGTTCGACGACCTGTCCATCCAGGTGGCCGAGGGCGTCAACGAGGTTCAGCGGTGGCTCGCGCAGGGTCCGCTGCACGTCTCGGAGGCCCAACTCGGCGACGGGGTCGAGCGGCTGCGGCAGGAGCTGACCGACCACCAGGCGGCGCTGACCGCGGGAGCGTTGACCACCGCGACGACGCTCGGTGAGGTGCTCGCCGGGTTCTTCCTGGTGCTGTTCACCCTGTTCTTCTTCCTGCGCGACGGGGCGGAGATCTGGAGGTTCCTGTGCCGGCTGCTGCCGCGCCCCGCCCGCCGCCCGGTGGCTCGGGCAGGTCGCTACTCCTGGCACACCCTGTCGTCGTACGTCCGGGCGACGGTGCTGGTGGCCCTCATCGACGCCACGGGCATCGGCATCGGCCTGGTCGTGCTGGGCATCCCGCTGGCCCTGCCGCTGGCGGCCCTGGTGTTCCTCAGCTCCTTCGTCCCGGTCATCGGGGCGACGCTGTCCGGCGCGGTGGCCGTGCTGGTGGCGCTGGTCGCCCAGGGACCGGTCAGCGCGCTCATCGTGCTGGGGATCGTCATCGCCGTTCAGCAGTTGGAGGGTCACGTCTTCCAGCCCTTGATCATGGGAAGGGCCGTCGCGCTGCACCCGTTGGCCGTCGTCCTCGCGATCACCACGGGGGTGGTCGTCGCGGGCATCGTCGGCGGCCTGGTGGCCGTCCCGCTGCTGGCGGTGGGCAACACCGCGGTGCGCTACCTGACCGTCCACCCCGAGGGGGAGCCCACCCCGGACCGGGAACCGCCGGGAACCCAGCCGACCGTGGACGACCCGGAGGACGGTGACCGCGACCTGCCGACGACCGGCGCCCCTGCCGAGGACCACGCGCCGCAACCGGGAGAGGACCCCGGGACTCAGGCCCTGACGAGCACGAGGTCGGAGTACCCGCGGCCCTGAGCCTCCGCCGCCCAGCCGTCCAGGACGGAGCTGACGGTGCCCGGGTCGGCCGCGAGGGCGACGACCCGCCGCGGACGCCCGCCGTCGGGCGCCGGACGGTGGGGGGCACCGGTGCGTCCGGCGTCCCCGGTCCGGCGCAGGATCCAGGCCGCAGCGGTCCAGTCCTCCACCGTCCCCCCGGTGGCGTGCAGTCGCCCGGCGAGCGCGACGACCGCCCTCGGGTCGGGAACCTCGACGGTCGCGGTGAACGTCGCGAGGGGCGAGCGTCGCCACACCTCGATCTCGTCGAACACCGCGTACTCCCTGCCGCCGAGGCGGCGCTCCCCGGCGGGGACCCCGTCGTGCAGGACCACGTCCCCGTACCGGTGGCCGGACTCCGGCGGGGGGATGGTGGTGATCCTGGTCCTGGCCGGACAGATCCGGCGCCCCCAGACCACCTGATCGTCTCCGGCGAGGTCGGGGGCGGGACGGAGCCGGACCGGCGCCGGGCCGAGGTCGAGCTCGACCGGCGCGGCGGCGTCCTCCCCGCGGGGGAGCTCGAACCCCAGGGCGGTCCAGGCCGTGCGGGCGGAGGTCCAGGCGCCCATGGCGGTTGCGGCGACGCCCAGCTGCCAGGCGGTGCGTTCCACCCGGGGATCACCGGCCGGGAGCAGGTCCAGCGCCACGCGGTGACAGGCGAGGGACGACGCCCAGTCCCGACGCCGCCGGGCGAGCAGCCCACGCTCGTCCCAGAGAGCCGCGTCGCCCGGATCGCGCCGCAGCAGCTCCGCCACCAGCTCGTCGAGGTCGGCGACCGCCTCGGGGCGACCGTCGCCGGCGGAGGAGCCGACCTCCCGGTACCGGGCCCGCAGCTCGGCGTCCCCGCACCCGGCGAGCCCGGACGCGCGCACCTCGACGGGAGTGCGACGTCGGCGACCTGACAACGGCACGGCCCCATGATGCCGCCGTGCCGGTGGGGAACACCCACGCGCCGCCCCGGAAGGACGCCCCTTTCGGGAGGAGAAGAACCCTCCCGACCGAAGAACACCCACCCGCCCGGGACGGGCCTTCCGCTGGGGGAAGCCCCTCCGTCCCGAAACGCCCCGGGCGGGGAGGAGCCCGCCCACCGCATCGATGCTGAAGCTGGCCTCACCCGGAACCCGGATGACGACCTCATGGCCGGTGTCCGCCCCGGACTCCTACCGTGGTCACGTGACCTCGACGATCACCACCACCCCCGGAGACGGACAGCGAACCGCCCCGGCTGGCCGACGGTACCCGGTGTGGCGGGGGGCCCTCACCCTGACCGCCCACGCGGTGACCGGGATGCCGGTCGGCATCGTGTCGTTCGTCGTCGCGCTCACCCTCGCCGCCCTCACCGCCGGACTGCTGATCACCTTCGTGCTCGCCGTCCCGGTGCTGGTCGCCCTGCTGCTCTCGATCCGGGCCCTCACCCACGTGCAACGGTCCCGCTTCCGCTCGCTGCTCGGCGTGGACATCCCGCCGCCGACCCGGCCGGTCGGGGAGACCTGGGGGGCCAGGCTGAAGGCCGAGACGCGGTCGGGCGACACCTGGCGACAGTTCGGGTACCACCTGCTCGCACTGCCCCTCGGTGTCCTCGGCTTCGTCCTGGTGACCACCGTCTGGGCCTGGGCCCTCGCCCTGGTCACCCTCCCGGCCTACGCCTGGACGCTTCCGGCCAACGGGCTGTTCGGCTGGGAGCTGCACTCCCCCGCCATGGTCGCCGCGCTCACCGTGACCGGGATCCTGCTGCTGCTCGTGGCCCCGTGGGTGGCCTGGGCGGTTGCCTCGGTCGACACCGTGGTGGCCGTCGCCCTGCTCGGCCCCAGTCGCAGCAAGGCCCTGGCCCGCCGGGTGGAGGACCTGACCCGCAGCCGGGCTGGAGCTGTCGATGCCGCGGACGCCGAGCGACGGCGGATCGAGCGGGACCTGCACGACGGCGCCCAGCAACGGCTGGTCTCGCTCGCGATGAACCTGGGCAGGGCACGGACCCGGCTCAGGGACGCCCCGGAACCGGCCCGGAAGGCGATCGAGGAGGCGCACGAGGAGGCGAAGCAGGCGCTCGCGGAACTGCGCGACTTCGTCCGCGGGCTGCACCCCGCCGTGCTCGACGACCGGGGGCTGGACGCCGCGCTCTCCGGGATCGTCGCCAGGGCACCGCTGCCGGTCCGGCTGCGGGTGGACGTCCCCGGGCGCTGCTCCCCGACCATCGAGGCCATCGCCTACTTCGTGGTCGCCGAGGCCCTGACCAACGTGATCAAGCACGCGAGGGCGACCACGGCGGAGGTGAACGTCACCGCGACCGACGGCCGGCTGCGGATCGCCGTCACCGACGACGGTCACGGCGGCGCCTCCCCCGACGCCGGCAGCGGGCTGCGCGGCCTGGCCCAGCGCACCGCCGCCGCGGACGGGGTGCTGCGCATCGACAGCCCCCCTGGCGGCCCGACAGTGATCGAGGTGGACCTGCCGTGCGAATCGTGATCGCCGAGGACTCGGTGCTGCTCCGCGAGGGCCTGACCCGGCTGCTCGAGGAGGCGGGCATCGAGGTCGTCGACGCCGTCGGTGACGGCGAGAGCCTGCTGCGGTCGGCCGAACGGAGCCGACCGGACGCCGTCGTGGTGGACGTACGGATGCCGCCCACGTTCACCGACGAGGGCCTCCGCTCCGCCCTGGTGCTGCGCCGGCAGTGGCCCGGCCTCCCCGTCCTGGTCCTCTCCCAGTACGTCGAGGAGCGGTACGCGACCGAGCTGCTGTCCAGCGAGACCAGCGGCGTCGGCTACCTGCTCAAGGACCGGGTGGCCGACGTGGACCAGTTCCTCGACGCGCTGCGGCGGGTGGCCGAGGGCGGCACCGTGCTCGACCCCGAGGTCGTCAGCCAGCTCCTGGTCCGCCGCAGGGACCCGCTGGAGCGGCTCACCCCCCGCGAGCTGGAGGTACTGCGGCTCATGGCCGAGGGGATGTCCAACTCGGGGATCGCCACAGCCCTCACGGTCAGCCCTGGCGCCGTGGAGAAGCACATCAACAACATCCTCGCCAAGCTCGACCTCGCCCCGACCGACGACGGCCACCGCCGGGTGCTGGCCGTCCTGCGGTTCCTGCGCAGCTGACGGAGACCTCAGTGGAGATCAAGGAAAACCACGACAACCCCACGACGACCGACCCTCGACCGGTCGCGCCCCCCGCGGTGCGACCTGCCTCGGGCCGGGGGGCCTGGTTCGCCCTCGGCGCCGTGGTCACCGTGCTGGCCGTCGCGTTCGCGGCCGTGTCGGCCGTCGCCTGGCTGGCCAGGCAGTCCGAGCACCAGCACCAGGTGTACCGGCAGCGGATCACCCGGCTGGTCATGGACGTCGACACCGGGGACGTGACCATTCGCCGCGGCGGGGACGGGATCGTCGACGTCCGCCGGCACCTCGTCTGGTCGTGGACCAAACCCGAGATCGAGGAGAGCTGGGACGGCGACACCCTCAGGACCCGGGTCCGCTGCCCGGTGATCACCCTCGGCCCCGGCTGCGGCGTCGACTTCGCGATCCAGGTGCCCGACGGCACGGCCGTCGAGCTGCGCACCGACACCGGCGACATCAGGGTCTCCAACCTCACCTCCGCCGGGGTCACGGCGGTGACCGACACCGGCGACGTGGTCGTGACGAACGCCGGGGGCACCGTGAAGCTGCGCACCGACACCGGCGACATCAGGGCGAGCGAGCTGACCGCCACCGAGGTCACCGCGGTGACCGACACCGGCGACGTCGGGCTGCGCTTCGTCCGGCCCCCCGACCGGGTGGTCGCCACCGTCGACACCGGCGACGTGTCGATCACCGTGCCGCAGAGCGACCCGTACCGGGTGACCTCCCGGACCGACACCGGGAAGGTGACCGTCTCCGTTGCCAACGACCCGAACGCCATCCGCACGATCGACGCCAGGACCGACACCGGCGACGTGAGGGTGCGCGGGACCTGAGGTCACCGTCCCGGTCCGGCTACCGGGTCCCAGAGGTTCGCGGGCCGGTCGGGGTCCCGCGGCTGGTCGGTCTGCTGCGAGTCGACCCCCGCACGGGCGAGGTACCGATCCCCGCGCTGGCCCCGGTGACGACGACGGTCTGGTTCCGGGTGCGTCGGTCCTCGGTCATGGCTGCTCTCCCTCCGGGTGGGGGCCGAGGTCCTCGCCCCGGACGGCCGCGGCGAGGACCTCGGCCAGGTGCACCGCGTGGCGCCCGGTGCCGGCGTCGGCGATCTGGGTCCGGCAGGAGAACCCGTCGGCGAGGACGACGGTGCGGGGATCGGCGTCCCGGACGGCGGGCAGCAGCACCCGCTCGGCGCAGGCCAGGGACACCTCACGGTGCTCGGGGACCATGCCGAAGTTGCCCGCGAGACCGCAGCAGCCGGAGTCCAGCACCTCGGGGTCCAGCCCGATCCGGCGCATCAGCGCGACGTCGGCGTCGAAGCCGGTCACCGCGTGCTGGTGGCAGTGCGTCTGGATCACCGCGCGGACGCCGGGCGCCGTCCCCGGCAGCCGGGGCGCGAAGTCCGGGGCGTCGCGGGCGAGCAGCTCGGCCAGGGTCACGGTCTGACGCCGCAGCCGCAGCACGTCCTGGTCCTGGTCGAGCAGCTCGGCCGCGTCGGACCGGAACACCGCCGTGCAGCTCGGCTCCAGCCCGACAACGGGCAGCCCGGCGTGCAGGTACGGCGCGAGGTGGTCGACGGTGCGCCGCAGCACCCGCCGGGCGACGCCGAGCTGACCGGTGGAGATCCAGGTCAACCCGCAGCACAGCGGCTCGGTGGGGATCTCGACGGAGAACCCGGCCGCCTCCAGCACCTCGACCGCAGCCATCGCGACCGAGGGCGAGAAGTGCCGGGTGAAGGTGTCCGGCCAGAGCACGACCGGGCCGCGCTGCCCGCCGCCCCGGGGACGCCTGCTGGCCCACGTGGCGAACCGGACCCGGGAGAACCGGGGGATCTCCCGCAGGGGGTCCAGCCCGGCGGCCCGCATGACCAGCCGGGAGATCCCCGGCAGGTGGGTGACGGCGTTCGCGAGGCCGGGGGCGTGCGAGGCCAGCTCGGCGACGAGCGGCAGCCAGCCCAGCGAGTAGTGGTCCCGGGGGCGCAGCCGGTGGGCGTAGTGGTGGGCGAGGAACTCCGCCTTGTAGGTGGCCAGGTCGACGCCTGCCGGGCAGTCGCTGCGGCAGCCCTTGCAGGCCAGGCACAGGTCCAGCGCGTCGTGCACCGCCTCGCTGCGCCACCCGTCGGTGACGGTCTCGCCGCGGACCATCTCGAACAGCAGCCGGGCCCTGCCGCGGGTGGAGTGCTCCTCCTCGCGGGTGACCATGTAGCTGGGGCACATCACCCCGCCCTCGTGCCGACGGCACTGCCCCGCCCCGACGCAGCGGTTGGCCGCGCGGGCGAAGCTGTGCCCGTCCTCCGGGTAGCCGAAGTGGGTCGCCGGTTCCGCCGGGGCGTAGCCGGGGCCGAGGCGCAGGTCGGCGTCCAGCGGACGGGCGTGCACCACCTTCCCCGGGTTCATCCGGTTGTCCGGGTCGAAGACCGCCTTGAACTCCTGGAACAGCGCGACGCCGTCGGCGCCGTACATCCGGTCCAGCAGCTCGCCGCGGGCCTGCCCGTCGCCGTGCTCCCCCGACAGCGATCCCCCGTGGGACACCACCAGGTCGGCCGCCCGTTCCATGAACCGCCGGAAGTCGGCCACCCCCGCCGCCGTGACCAGGTCGAACGGGATCCGGGTGTGCACGCACCCGTGGCCGAAGTGCCCGTACAGGTTCGCCGAGCCGTAGCCGAACTCCCGCTGCAGCCCGACGAGGTCCGTCAGGTAGTCCGCCAACCGCTCCGGTGGCACCGCGGAGTCCTCCCACCCCGGCCAGGTGTCCGGGTCGCCGGGGAGCCTCGCGGTGGCGCCGAGTCCCGACTCGCGCAGGGCGAACACCCGCGCCTGGTCCGCCGGGTCGGTCAGCACGGTGACCGTCGGCGGGTGAGCCGCCGACTCCAGCTCCGCGCGGAGGGCGTCGGCCCTGTCCCGGGCCTCCGCCGCGGAGTCGGCGCCGAACTGGACCATGAGCCACCCGCCGCCGGGCGGGAACAGGGACAGGGCGTCGCGGTGCAGGCCCCTGCGCTCGGCGAGCCGCAGGACCGTGGCGTCCAGCCCCTCCAGGACGAACGGCCGGTGCGGGTTGATCGCCGGGACGGCGCGCGCCGCGGCGATCACGTCGGGGTACCCCAGGACGACCATCGCCGTCACGGCGGGCTCCGGCAGCAGCCGGAGCTCGGCCCGCAGCACCGTGACACAGGTCGACTCGCTGCCGACCAGGGCCTGCGCCACCTGGAACCCGTTCTCCGGCAGCAGCGCCGGCAGGTTGAACCCGGACACCCTGCGGGGCAGGTCGGGGAACGCCCTGATCCGGTCGGCGTGCCGGTCCCGCAGCTCCCGCAGCCGCCGATGGATCTCCGCCCGCCGCCCGCCGCCGGCCAGGATCCGCCGGTACTCCGCGTCCGGCGTCGGGCCGACCCACATCCGCGCCCCGTCGTAGGTGAGGATCTCCAGGCGCTCGACGTTGGCGTCGGTCGTCCCGCTCCACTGCGCCGTGGCCCCGCAGGAGTTGTTGCCGACCATCCCGCCGATCGTGCACTGCGCGTGCGTCGCCGGCCGCGGCCCGAAGACCAGGCCGCAGTCCCGCCGGGTACGGGCGTTGAGGGCGTCGAGCACGACACCGGGCTGCACCCGGGCCACCCGGCGGCCGGCGTCCACGTGCTCGATCGCGGTGAGGTGCCGGGAGAGGTCCATGACCACCGCGACGTTGCAGCACTCGCCGGCCAGGCTGGTCCCGCCGCCCCGGGACAGGACCGGGACGCCGTGCTCGCGGCAGGTGGCGACGGTCGCGACGACGTCGTCCAGGGTGCGCGGCAGCACCACCCCGATCGGGACCTGGCGGTAGTTCGAGGCGTCCGTGGCGTACACGGCCCGACTGCCGTCGTCGAACCGCACCTCGCCCTCGATCCGGCCGCGCAGCGCGGTCGCCAACGGACCGTCGCCACGCCCGCCGCGCCCACCACGTCGGCGGGCCGGGCGCCGACGCCCGCTCGGGACGGGGACGGGGACAGGCACGGTGCCCACGATCAGCTCCTCAGTCGCCGGATCCGGTCCCTGAACAGGATGGTGGCGACGGCCGCCCCGGGTGCGCACCGGTGCCCGGCCCGGTCGTCGTGTCCTGCCGGAGGGGCGTCGTGTCCTGCCGGAGGAAGGACCGGATCTCCTCGATCACCGGCCCGTGGACGAGCATCCTGCGGTGTCCCCTGCCCCTGGTGGTCCTCAGCACGGCCCGGTCACCGTAGGTCTCGACGACCCGGCGGGCATGTGCGACGGGCACGACCTCGTCGTCCTCGTCGTGCAGCACCAGGATCGGGACGGTGACCGCCTCGGGGTGGTCGGTGGCCGAGAACAGGTCCCAGATCCCGGTCTCCGGGAGCAGCGAGGTCTCCACCCGGCGGCGCAGCTCCGGCACCAGCCCGGGGCGCAGCCCCATCCACCGGCAGTACTCCTCGACGAGGAACCCGAACTCGCACGGCCCCGACACCACGACGAGCCGGCTCGCGACAACGCCGGTCTTCACCGCGTGGAAGGCCCCCAGCGCTCCGAAGGAGTACCCGACGATCCCGTGGAACGGCCCGTACCGTTCCTGGAGCAGAGCCGCGATCGCCCGGTTCCGCGGCACCGTGTTCCCGCGGCTGCGGGACTCCCCGTGCCCCGGTGCGTCGTAGCTGAGCACCGTGCACCCGTCGCGCAGCAGCCCGGGGACGAGGCCGGCGCACCGCGACCCCCGCGAGCCCCAGCCGTGCATGTAGAGCACGGGCCTCTCGCCGTCGCCCCACCGGTACAGGGTGACGGAGAGCCCGTCGACCTCGGCGGTCTCGCGGACCGCCGCCGCGTGCGCCTCCCGTTCGTGGGGGCGGACCACCCCGCGGCGCAGTGGATGCCGGAAGAGCTCGAAGGCGAGCCTGCCCCCTGCCGACGGCGCGACCGCGAACACGCCGTTGAGCCCGTGACCGATGACAGCGTTGACTCGGTTCATCATCCGTCCCTGGCGTCCGCCGTCGACCGGTGGACGCCCGTCGCCGCCCGAGGGGAGCCCTGCCCGCAGGGATCGCACCTCCCACCGCTCGGGAGACTACGTGACCCGAAATGCCCTCGGCAGGTGCGGTGACCCGGCAGGGCGCCGAGCGTGCATCCCGTTCCGACCAGAGGCTTTACCCGGCGCAAACGGTTCGATACCGTGCCCGGGGAGCCCCGCCGTGCGCACCTGAGAGACGGTCTCGGGCGGCTGCGGCCTCGTCGAGGCCGAGCCCGTCGCGCTCATCACTGCACAGGACCTGACCACGAACGGTCGTCCCTTGGGCCGACCGACAGGCGCGCCGATCGAGGGCGTGCTGGTCGGCGGGAACGGCCACCCATGTCGCGTCCTGGTCCCCGGTCGGTCGCACGCTCGCCCGTTCGCTCCGGGCGCCCGCGCCGTGGCACCGATCACGGATCAGGCCACCCGTTGATTGGAGTGCACGGATGAGGATCCGTTCCCAGCGCTGCCTGGCAGTGGCAGCCACCGCGATCCTGGCAGCCGGCGTGCTGAGCGCCGTCACCTCGAGCGCACACGCCGAGCCCGCCCCGGTCACCGTGACCGTCAACCCTCTCGCCGGACTCGCCGACGTCCCCTCGACCGGCCGTGGGACCAACCACGCCATCTGGGACAGCGAGCTGGGCAGCACCGCCGTCTCGGACCTGCTCAGGAAGGCGGGCGTGCAGATGCTGCGCTATCCCGGTGGCTCCTACGCCGACATCTACCACTGGGAGGACCACACGGCACCCGGCGGGTACGTGGCTCCCGGCACCGACTTCGACACGTTCATGGCGGGGGCGAAGCGGGTCGGCGCGCAGCCGATCGTCATCGCCAACTACGGCACCGGCACCGCAGAGGAGGCCGCGGAGTGGGTCCGATACGCCAACGTGACCAAGCGCTACCGGGTGAAGTACTGGGAGATCGGGAACGAGAACTACGGCAACGGGCACTACGGTTCCGCATGGGAGGCCGACGACCACGAGGACAAGAGCCCGACGGCGTACGCCAACGGCGTCGTCGCCTACGCCGACGCGATGAAGAAGGTCGACCCGGGCATCAAGATCGGGGCCGTGCTCACCACCCCCGGCGCGTGGCCGGACGGACTGGTGGCCGAGGGTGACTCGGCCACCTGGAACGACACCGTGCTCTCGATCGCCGGATCGAAGATCGACTTCGTGATCCTGCACTGGTACCCCAGCAACGACGGCGGCAGCGGCATCGCGGGCGTCCTGGCCAGGACCAACCAGATCGAGGACATCCTGCACCTGACCCGGAAGAAGATCGCCAAGCACGCCGGTGCGCGGGCCGACAGGATCGGCATCGCCATGACCGAGATCAACTCCGGGGTCGGGACGACGACGCAGCCCGGCGCGCTCTTCCTCGCGGACGCCTACCCCGCGCTGATGGCCGGCGGCGTGTTCACCGTCGACTGGTGGAACGTGCACAACGGGATCGGCACGGTGACCACGGTCGCCGGCCAGACCGACTACGGCGACTGGGGCATCCTCTCCTCGGGCGGCTGCACCGAGGACGGAACCTGCGAGCCACCCCTCAACACGCCCTTCGCGCCGTACCACGCGCTGACGATGATGTCGGACCTCACCCGCCCCGGTGACCAGCTCGTCCGGGCCGGCAGCGACGACCGGCTCGTCGTCGCGCACGCCGCCCGTCGGGCCAACGGCGACCTGGCCGTGCTGCTGCTCAACGAGGACCCGGACGAGGCGCGCACGGTCACCCTCGACTACGTCGGCTTCACCCCTGCCGCCGAGGCACCGCTGGTGTCCTCGTTCACCAACGGCGCGTCCTCGATCACCAGAGGTCGGAACGGCAGCGCGACCAGCAGGACCCTGCCCCCGTACTCGCTGACGACCCTGGTGCTCCGCCCGGCCAGGCGGATCGCCGGGGCACCGGGCGCTCCGGTCCGGCCGGCGGCCGGTGAGGTCGGCGACAGCAGCGCAACGGTCTCGTGGTCGCCGTCCCGACGCGGTCGGCTCCCCGTCGCCGGCTACGACGTGTACCGCCAGGACGGCGCGAAGAGCGTGCTCCTGGGGAGCACGAAGGCCACCTCGCTGACGGTGACCGGCCTGGAGCCCGGCACCCGGTACACGCTCAACGTCGTCGCGAGGGACACCGCCGGGAACCTGTCGCCCTCCTCGCAACCGCTGGTGCTGGAGACCGGCACCCCGGAGGACAGCACCTGCGCCGTGCACCTGGCCGACGTCAACGACTGGGGCAACGGGTACGTGGGCAGCATCGACATCACCAACAAGGGCACCGAGCCGATCGACGGCTGGACCCTCGACTTCAGCTGGCCGAGGAGCTGGCAGAGCTTCGGCAGCGGCTGGAGCGGGACCTGGACCGCCGAGGGGTCGTCGGTGTCCGTCGTCAACACCGACTACAACCAGACCATCCCCCCCGGCGGCAGCGTCAACACCGGGTTCGTCGGCAACTACGGCGGACCCAACGTGCTGCCGAACCTGTTCACCCTCAACGGCACGCTCTGCACGACGATCCCGTGATCACGGAACGGATCCCGTGATCACGGCGCCGTCGCGGCCGTCGCCCTGACGGACACGCGGGCCACCGGCTCCACCTGCTGGGCACTGCTCCGTACTCCGGAGCAGTGCCCAGCACTGTGGACCGCCACCACGAACTCCCGGTGCGGGCACCACGAACTCCCGGTGCGGGCACCAGCTCCCCCGCCGGCGCCCGGGGTCCGTTACCGGTAGCCGGCGGCGACGATGTCGGCCTGGACGGCGTCCTCGGTGGCGTTCGACGGGTAGCCGTAGGTCATCGCGCCCTCGTAGAAGGTGCCCCGGCCGCTGATGCTGTTGTCGCCGCCGGTGCCGAGGATGATGGCGCCTTCCTTCTTCATCGGGTTGTAGCCGGAGACGTTGGGACGCCTGCCGTCGTAGTAGGTCGACAGCCCACCGGCCTGGGCGTTGCCGCCCCGGGTGGCCCAGTGGTTCGGCTCACCCTTGAGGATGGTGGTCAGGTACCGGTGGCTCACCGTCGGGGTGTTGGCGTTGTAGCCGGTGTTCACCCCGGAGAACAGGCCGTTCTCGAGGTCGGCCATCACCCACGGCCCGTTACCCGTACCGCGGCCCCACACGGTGCAGTTGCCGAAGTAGATCGCCTCCATGGTGCCGTTGCCGTTGTCCCGGCTGTTGCGTTCGGCGTTGCCGTAGTCGAAGCAGCAGCCGCCGTTGTAGTGGGTGCCGTCGAAGATCGCGTACATGCCCTCCGGCTGGTCGCCGGTGGCGGTGCCGGTTGCGCCGTTGTTGCGGTACCCGGTGCCGGGCGCGACGTAGACGCCGTAGGCCCGGCTGCCGTAGACCGTCGTCGGTGCAGCGGTGGCGTTGGCGAGGTTGTCGTACCCGCCGGGAGCCGGTCCCCTGAACGCGCCGGGAGGAGCCTGGGTGAGGTGGTTACCGCGGCCGGACTGGTCGTAGATGATCGTGATCAGGCAGGTGGTGCCGGAGCAGAAGGAATCCTGGGTCGCCGCGTCGGCTGCACCACCGGCGGTGATCACTCCGATGTCCCGGGTCGTGCTGTCCGAGGCACGTCGGACCTGGTACAGGGCACCGCTGTAGGAGCGGTACAGCGCCCGGGTGGTGCTGTGCGCGGCAACGCAGGGGGTGCCGCCCGCGGCGTAGAGGTCACACGGCCGGTTCCCGACCGGCGTCGACGTCGTCGTGGTGGTCGTCGAGCGGGACGTCGTGGTCGTGGACCGACTGGTCGTCGAGGTCGTCGTGGTCCGGCTCGTGCTGGACGTCGAGGTGACCCCACCGGTGCAGGCGGTGCCGTTGAGGGCGAACCCGGTCGGTGCGGGATTGGTGGAGTTGTTCCAGCTGCCGTTGAACCCGAACTCGACACGTCCACCGGTGGCGACAACCCCGTTCCAGGAGGCGTTGGTCACGCTCACCTGCGCCCCGGACTGGCTCGCGCTGCCGTTCCACAGCTGCGTGATGGCCTGCCCCGCGGTGAACGACCAGGTCAGGCGCCAACCGGTGAGCGGATCACCGAGGTTGTCGACGCTGACGCTCGCACCGAAACCACCGGGCCATTGGCTGGTCACCGCGTAGCGGACACTGCAACCGACAGCAGCCGGGGCCGAGATCGCGGTGAGAACGGTCGCGGCAGGGACCGCAGCCACCACCGCGGTGACCGCTACAACTCCCACCAGCCGTGACCGGCAACGGATGAATCGCATCTGAACTCCTCCGATGAAGACGTCCGGTCCCCCTCGGTACTGCCACCGGGCGCAGGGTGGGGGCGCCGTGCCACGACCTCGACCGACCTCCGCCGGACCTCTCACCGGATCACCCGGCACCCGCCGCAGCGACCGTCACCGGCCGGGGCCGTACGGTCAGCGGGAGCCCGGTCCGTCCCGGAGCCGTCCGCCGCGAGCTCACCGACCGGTCGTGCGACGCCATGCCCAGTAGATGCCGGAGGCCCTACGGCGACAACACGCTTGCGCCCGGAAACCCACGGAACACCCGGAATCGTCCCGGGACCACCGGGCACCCGTGGCTGGACGAGCGGTGCCAGGGGAGGCGGACCACCCGCGGAGCCGAGTCCCCGTCGGCGCCGGGCCAGGCGACGTCCCCATCAGCCCCGGTGACGTCCCCATAGCCCCGACGACCACCGCGAACCGGCCGCCCGGAGCGCCGTCGCGGCTACAGCGGCGGGTGGGCGTTGGCCAGCAGCTCACGGAACTGGGCGGAGAACCACATCCCGTAGTCGGGTGCCCCCGGCAGCGCCCCGGTGTGGACGACGGCACCGCGCGGCGGGGTGTAGCTGGGATCGCACCAGCTGTCGAAGCCCTTGATGATCGACGGTGTCGGTGAGCCGTCCGACTCGCCGGGGAGCTTCACCCAGGCGTAGGCGTCGATCCCCGGTGCCGGCTCGGCTCGCGGCGGCTCCCCCAACCCCGCCCCGGCCTGGTTGCACCACCCGTAGCCGGCGTGGAACCGCCGATCGATGCGGGAGGCGTCGACGAAGGTGTTGACGTCGCTGGACGTGCTCGGCCCGCCGGGCCGGGCCGGACCGCCCCAGCCGTTGCGGGAGGTGTCGACGACCATGCCGATGCTCTCCGGGAAGCCCTCGCCGACGAGCTGGTCGCGCAGGCCCTGCGCGTAGCCGAGTTCGTCGACGTGGTCGTTCCAGTCGACCCACCGCGACATCCGCACCGACGTCCCCAGGATGACCGTGTCGATGGTGAAGTACGGCTCGACGGTCGCGGAGTATCCGGCGACGTTGACGAAGAACCCGTCGACGCTGTCGAAACCTCCCGCGGAGGAGGCCACCAGGTCGGCGGCGAGCGTGGTGAACGGGGTGCGGTTCCCCTCCCACCCCAGCACCGCGTGGTGCGCGGCGTCGAGGTAGGCGTACACGTTCGCGATGGGGCGCAGCGCGTCGAGGGCGTACCGGATGCCGTCCCGGTAGCCGCCGTTCGCCAGCATCTCGTCGCACGCGACGGTGGCGTCCGACCGGCTGCCGGTGTGGACGACGAGGCCGGCCAGCGCACCGGGCTCGACGAGCACGACGATCCGCAGCGAGGCGTAGCCGGGGTCACCCAGGATCTCGACGATCGGGTCGATGTACTCGGTCCGGTACCGGGAGAGCTCGTCGGTGCCGAACTCCCCGTAGGAGACCAGCCTCCAGCAGTCGCGTCCGGGCAGGTCGTACAGCACCACCGGGACGGTCAGCTCGCCACCGGCCGCGGCCTGCTGGCGCAGCGCCTCGTCGAGGTGGTCGCGCAGGCCCAGCTCGCGGCCGGGCCGCCCCGGGATCCCCTCGATCGCGTCGACGCTGTCCAGCCACACCGCCGTCGGGGTCCGCGCCACCCGGTCCCCGCCCGGCTCCGCCGCGGCCTGGGCGGACCACTCGGGATTGACGTACCCGGTCGCCCCCGCGAAGGGATTGTCCCGGTGCGGGTCCGTCCCCGTGGTCGTGGTCGTCGTGGTCGTCGTCGTGGTCGTCGTCGTGGTCGTCGTCGTGGTCGTCGTCGTGGTGGTCGTGGTCGTCGTCGTGGTCGTCGTCGTGGTCGTCGGTTCGCCCGGCACGACGCAGCGCGGTGCCACGAAGGAGCCGTCGTGCCCGCCGAGGAGGCCGAAGGAGGCGGTGCCCCCCGGTGACAGGGCACCGTTGTAGGTCTGGTTCCCGGCCGTCACCACGGTCCCCCGGGTGGAGAGGACGGCGTTCCACGCCTGGGAGACCTCGGGTGGCTCACCGAACAGCAGCTGGACGGTCCACCCCGCGACACGGGACGGACCGCCGTTGGTGACCGTCACGTCCAGGACGTAGCCGTTCGGCCAGGAGACCGAGCGCACCGCGCAGGAGACACCGGAGGAGGCCTGGCCGGGGATCGCGGTGCCGAGCACCGCCCCGGTGACGACGAGCACCGCGGCGGAGGCGAGGCCGAGGAGACCTCTGGGGGTGGCGGGCCGGCCGGCTCCGGGGCGACGGCGACGAGTGGTCATTCCCATGAGGCTCTCCGTCGAGCGGCGCGAGGTCCGGGGGCCGGTGTCCGCCTCTCCGAGGTACCCCCCGTCCGACGGCCCCTTCACCGTCGGCAAGAGACGTCATTCCGGACATCCGGGACGGTAACCTCAGCCGACCGGGGGGTCAACGACAGCGACGACGCCCTCCGGAACCCTGCCCGACCGGCTTCCCCCCGCACTGCCCGAAGAGGCCTCGGTCCTGCCCGAGGACACCGGGGTCCCGCCCGACGACACCGGGGTCCCGCCCGACGGGGCCGGGTGCCTGCCCGAGGCGGCCTGAGCCGCGGCGGCAACCCGCCGGGACCGCAGCAGGAACGCCACCGCGAGCACGGACCGGACGAGAGCGGCCCCGAGGAACGTTCCGAGGGCGTTGAGCAGCACGTCGTCCACGTCGGCCGACCGGCTCCCGCCGACGAACTGCAGCACCTCGATCGACAGCGACAGCCCGGCCCCGCACGCGGTCGCCCTCGGCACGGTGCGGGCGAAGGAGAGCAGGAACAGGACGCCGAGGGGGACGAACACCGCGACATTGCCCGCGAGGTTGATCACCACGAGGGCATAATTCGGGTTCTCGGCCATGGCGAGGACACCTCGCGTCGGGAGGAGCTGGACGGTCCGCCCCTCCGGCGACGCGAGACCGGAGATCGAGGTGAGGACCACCACCGCGGTGGCCACCCCCACCGCGAGGATGCCCGCCGCCACGCGCCACCGGTCGGTCCCGGCGGTCGCCTCCCCACCGACCCGGTCCCCGCCGACCCGGTCCCCGCCGACCCGGTCCCCGCCGGCCCCGTCCCCGCCGGCCGTCGTCCCGGTCACCCCCGGCACCGCCGTCCGTCGAGGCCGGCAGAGGTGACCGACCGCCACCACGAGGGACACCAGCACCGCCAGGGCGGCGAGCGGGAACCCCTCGCCGAAGTACCGGTCCAGTTCCTCGACGAGATGCGTCACGGGGAGAGCCTGCCCCGGACACCCACCACCCTGCCGGGTCTTCACCGATCCCACGCATCCGGCGGCCGATCCCGTCCCGAGCGGACTCAGCCCGGTCTCGCGGGCCAGGTCGACGATCCGGACCGGCCGATCTCCTGACCCGGCCGCAGCCGCACGGGACGGCGGCTCAGGCGTAGGCCCGCGACTGCAGCGTGAACAGCTCGGCGTAGCGGCCGTCCGCGGCGAGGAGCTCGTCGTGGCTGCCGACCTCCACGACCCGTCCCTCGTGCAGGACCACGATGAGATCCGCCAGCCGGACCGTGGACAGCCGGTGGGTGACGAACAGGGTCACCCCGCCGAGGGTCACGGCGAACTCCCGGGCCGCCGCGTAGTACGCCTCGCACATCCGCTCCTCGGCGAGCGCGTCGAGGGCGTGGCCCGGCTCGTCCAGGCTGAGCAGCAGCGGGTCGGTGCGCATCAGGGTGCGGGAGAAGCCGACCCCCTGCCACTGGCCGCCGGACAGGTCCCTGCCCTCGCCGTACCCGCTGCCGAGCAGGGTGTCCAACCCGTCGGGGAGGGACTCCAGCACCCCGCCGGCCCTGGCCCGGCCGAACGCGGCCCGCACCGCGTCGGGATCGGCGACGTCCGCGAGCCGGCCGACGCCGACGCTGTCCTGCACGGTGAAGTCGAGGTGCGCGAAGTCCTGGAACAGGGTCGCGGTGCGCTCCCGCCACGACCCCGGGTCGACGCCCGCGAGGTCGGTGCCGTCGACGAGGATCCGGCCGGAGGTGGGCACGTAGAGCCCGGTGAGCAGCTTGATCAGGGTGCTCTTGCCCGCGCCGTTCTCGCCGACCAGGGCCACCGACGTCCCTGCGGGCAGGTGCAGGTCCACCTCGCGGAGCACCTCGGCGTCGCTCGCCGGGTAGCGGAACCCGACCCCCTCCAGGGTGATCCCCTGCCGGAGCGACGTCACGTCGAGGCCGGGACGCTGCACCGGCGCGCTCGCCTCGGCCCGCAGCTGCACCAGCCGCCGGAACCCCGACGCCGCGGTGTGCAGCGACGCGAGCAGTTCCAGTCCGGTGGTGACCTGGGTGCTGACCTGGGTGGCCAGGGTGACCAGCAGGACGACGTCCCCCGGCCCCGCGCTGCCCCGGTCGACCATCCGGATCACCAGCACCACCGAGGTGATGTAGGCGAGCGCGAACACCGTCTGGCCGGCCGCGCGGAGCAGGCCGTGCCGCCGCAGCGCCCGTCCCAGCACGACGTTCAGCTCCCACTGCAGCCGTGACTGGGCCTCGACGAGGAACGCCTGGCTGCCGCTGATCCGGATCTCCTTCTGCGTCTGCGGGGTGGTCGCCAGCTCGCGCAGGTGGGCGATCTGCCGCATCAGCGGGGAGGCCTGCTCCCGCCCGGCCTGCAGCACCCGCTCCGCGCGCTTGCCCGCGAGCACGGGGACGACGGCGACGAGCGGGAGCAGCAACAGGAGTCCCTGCAGCCGGGCGAGGATCACCGCGGTGATCAGTGCCTGGACGAGCAGCCCGGCGAGCTGGAGCACCGCCGAGACGCACTCGCGCATCCGCATGACGTCCTGCCGGAGCAGGGTGAGCGCGTCGGCGAAGTCGGGGTCGTCGCACCGGTCGAGCCGGTCGGTGCCGTTGACGAGGTGCAGGATCTCCCGGTTCAGCCGGTTCTCGTTGGTCTCGCCGAGCTCGAAGTAGGACAGGTGCCCGAAGTGGCCGGCCTGCAGTTCGGCGATGAGGGCGGTACCCGCGACGACGGCCCAGAAGGACGCCGTCCGAGCGTCACCGGCAAGGGCGGCGTCCACGAGTCCCTTGAGCGCGACGGCGATGAGTGGGGTCGCGACGAAGCCGAGCATCACCAGCCCGCCGCCGACGAGCAGCCGGCGCCGGTCGGTGCGCCAGGACAGTCCCACCAGGAACCGGACGGCGAACAGCAGGTCCCTCACCGCGTTCCCTCCCCCGCCACGGCTCCGGCGAAACGTCTCGCCTGGGCCGCGAACATCCGGGCGTAGTGCCCGTCGAGGGCGACCAGCTCGTCGTGGCTGCCCTGCTCGGTGATCCGCCCGCCGTCGAGGACCACGATCCGGTCCGCCCGCCGGACGGTGGAGAAGCGGTGCGAGATGACGACGCTGGTCACCCCCATGGTGAGGTCGAGGAAGGCGTCGTAGAACTCGGCCTCGCCGCGGGCGTCCAGCTGGGCCGTCGGCTCGTCCAGCACCAGCACCGTGGCCCCGTGCCGGACGGCGAAGAGCGACCGGGCCAGGGCGACGCGCTGCCACTGCCCGCCGGAGAGGTCCCGGCCGCCGGGGAGCATCCGGCTGAGCGGGGTCTCCAGCCCGCGGTCCAGCCCGGCCACCAGGTCCGCCAGCCCCGCCTGGCGCAGGCAGTCGAGCATGCCCTCGGTGTCGTCGAGGTGGTCGACGGCGCCCATCGCCACGTTCTCGCGGAGGGTGAGCTGGTAGCGCACGTAGTCCTGGAAGGTCACCGCGAACCGGCGCTGCCACTGTGCGCCGTCCACCTCGGCCAGGTCGACGCCGTCGGCGAGGATGACCCCCTCGGTCGGCCGGTACAGCCCGCTGAGCAGCTTGACCAGGGTGGTCTTGCCGGCCCCGTTGACCCCGACGACGGCCAGCGACCGGCCGGCGGGGATGGTCAGGTCGAGTCCGTGCAGGACGTCGCTGCCCGGCCGGTAGGCGAAGGACACCCCGCGCAGCTCGATCGCCCGGGACGGGCCGGGGGCCGGCAGGTCCCCGATCCTCTCGCCGTCGATCGCGGCGGTCAGCTCCTCGGCCTCGAGCATGGCCTGCCAGGCGGCCCGCCCGTAGACCAGCTTGACGTCGGACTCGGGGAACATCACCCCGAACCGGATGCACAGCACCGCGGCCTGCACCGCCATGGTGAGCCGGGCGACGTGCGCCCCGGCCCCCGTCGTCGTCGCGCCGGAGAGCACGACGAGGGCCGCGACCGCGCCGACCACCCCGATGGCGGCATAGACGGCGAAGGGCCTGCCGTAGATCCGGCGTCGTTCGCTCCACTGCGGACGGAGCATGGCGTCGGCCTCGGCGGTGAACCGGCGTTCCAGCCAGTCGACGAGCCCGAGGGTCCGGATCTCCTTGGCCGCCGCGGTGCCGATGCCGAGGTCCCGGACGTAGGCGGCACGGCGTCGCGTCGACCGGAAGCCGACGATCACCCGGCCCCAGCTGTGGAACGCCTCGGTCTGCCCGAACCTGCCGACCAGCGCGACGGCGAGCGCCAGGACGGCGGGCAGCGGGCCGACGGTCACCAGCAGCACCGTGGTCGCGCCGACGAGCTGGGTGTACCGGGCGACGAGGGCGAGCGTCCCCTCCGCCGCCATGCCCGGGGTGAGCCGCATCAGGGTCAGCGCGTCGACGGCGTCGTGGAGCTTGTCCGCGACCGCGGCGGACTCCAGGGCGCGCAGCGGTGCCTGCTGGAGCGCGTGCCGCATCAGCCGGGTCGAGCAGTAGGCGTCCACCCGCCGGGCGACGGCCTGGCTGACGGCGAACTGGACCGGAACGAGCACCTGCTGGGCGAGGAAGGCGGCCAGCGCCGCGGCCAGCGGCAGGGTCGGCCGCCCGCCGGTGGCGAGGGCGTGCAGGGCCGCCCCGATGCCCACGAGGAACACCACCGGCATGGACCCGCAGACGAGGTGGAGCAGGGACGTGCCCACGATCCACCGGGGTCCCGCCCTCGCGATCAGCTGCCGTAGCTGGGCGGCGGCGGCGCGCCGCTCCCCCAGCCTGTTCCGGACCCTTCCCGTGATCGTCGTTGGCGTGCCCGTCGCTCCCACGGGTCCACCCTCCCCCACCCCGGGGCGTCGGCACCCCTCATTTTCCGGGTGTCGCGTCCCCTGCTGCCGCCGGCCGGGGGCACCGGCCGGCGGCAGCAGGGGAGCAGGTCAGGCGCCGCGCCCCCGGTGCACCCGGTACCGGCGGATCAGCTCGGTGGTCGACGCGTCGAGGCCCGGTCCGGAGGCGCCGCCGGCTGGCCGGTCCTCCGCGAGCTCCGGCGCGATCCGGGTGGCCATCACCTTGCCCAGCTCGACACCCCACTGGTCGAAGGGGTTGATCCCCCAGATCACGCCCTTGACGAACACGGTGTGCTCGTAGAGGGCGACGAGCTGGCCGAGCGTCGACGGGGTGAGCCGTGGCATGAGGATCGTCGAGGACGGCTGGTTGCCGGGCATCACCCGGTGCGGGACGACGTCCGCCCTGGTGCCCTCCGCCTCGACCTCCTCGACGGTCTTCCCGAAGGCCAGGGCAGCGCCCTGGGCCAGCATGTTCGCGGTGAACAGGTCGAAGTCGCCCCTGCCCGCGCCGGACGGCTCGGCGAAGCCGATGAAGTCGCTGGGCACCAGCCAGGTCCCCTGGTGCAGCAGTTGGTAGAAGGCGTGCTGGCCGTTGGTGCCCGGCTCACCCCAGTAGATCTCGCCGGTGTCGGTGGTGACCGCGCTGCCGTCGACGCGGACCCGCTTGCCGTTGCTCTCCATGGTCAGCTGCTGGAGGTAGGCCGGGAACCGGCGCAGCCTGCTGCTGTAGGGGAGCACGGCGTGGGTGGCGGCGCCGAAGAAGTTCGTGTACCAGACCCCGAGCAGCGCCTGGATCACGGGCACGTTCTCCGCGAACGGCGCGGTGCGGAAGTGCTCGTCCATGAGGTGCAGTCCGGCGAGCAGGTCCTCGAAGTTACCGCGGCCGATGCCGAGCATGAGGGAGAGACCGATGGCGGAGTCGAAGGAGTACCGGCCGCCGACCCAGTCGAACATGGGGAAGACCAGCTCGGGGTCGACGCCGAACGCGGCGGCCCGCGCCGGGGCGGCCGAGACGGCGGCGATGTGCCGGGCGGCGACCTCTGGACCGGTGCCGAGGGCTTCGGTCAGCCACTGCCGGGCGACCCTCGCGTTGGTCAGCGTCTCGACGGTGGTGAACGTCTTCGAGGAGACGATGAACAGGGTCTGCTCCGGGTCGGCCCCGGCCAGGGCGTCCTCGAGGTCGGTGGGGTCGAGGTTGGACACGAACCGGCACTCCAGGCCGGGCTGGTGGTGGTCGCGCAGCGCCTCGTAGGCCATCAGCGGGCCGAGGTCGGAGCCGCCGATGCCGATGTTGACGACGGTCCGGATCGGGCGGCCGGTGCAGCCGACGAAGTCGCCGCTGTGCACCCGCTCGGTGAACGCGGCCATCCGGTCGAGGACGGCGTGCACCTCGGCCGCGACGTCCACGCCGTCGACGACGAGGCTGCCGCCCCGGGGGATGCGCAGGGCGACGTGCAGGACGGCGCGGTCCTCGCTGCCGTTGATGTGGTCACCGCGGAACATCGCCTCGGTCCGCTCGCGCACCCCGGCCCGTTCGGCCAGCGCGGTCAGCAGCCGCAGGGTCTCCCTGGTCACCCGGTGCTTGGAGTAGTCGAGGTAGACGTCGCCCGCCGTCGCACTCAGTTCGGTCCCCCGGCCGGGGTCCTCGGCGAAGAGCCGGCGCAGGTGCACCCCGGCGAGCTCGGACTGGTGCTTGGCGAGCGCGAGCCACTCCGGGGACGCGGTGATGTCTTCCACGGTGTTCCATCCTCACCATCGGTTCGAGGGACGCGTCAGGACGGCCGGACGGCACGGCATGCGATGCGATCTGGTCCGGCCGTCCCGCAGCCTACGGTGCCAGCCCAGCCGCCCCGCAGCAGCGCCCCGACCGCGCCTGCCGCCACGGCCCGGAACCGATCGCTCGCACAAGATCTTGGTGAATCCGGACCGTGTGCGGCGCCGGACTCACCAAGATCTTCGGGCGGGAGAGGACCGTGCGCACCCAGGTACGCCCCGACCTCAAGTTCGCGCGGGAACCGTCGATGGAGTAGCCGGGCTCCCACCATCGGGGACGGGGGACCACGACGTGGGGGGGCAGCCGGATGTCGGTCGCGTCCGTCGACACTCCGTACAAGATCACTACCGGACGGGCGCATCCCCTGGGTACGACGGTCCTCCCGGACGGCGTGAACATCAGCCTCTACTCGGAGCACGCCTCCCGGATCGAGCTGCTGCTCTTCGACGACCCGAAGGACCCGGTGCCGACCCAGGTGGTGCCGCTGTGCCCCGAGGACCACAACACCTTCCACTTCTGGCACGCCTTCGTGCACGGTCTCCGCCCCGGCGCCGGCTACGCGTTCCGGGTCCACGGCCCGCAGGGCGAGGACGCGGTCCGCGAGGGGCACCGCTTCGACCCGGAGAAGGTGCTGCTGGACCCCTACGCCCACGCCGTGGAGACCGCGCTCTGGGACCGGGGCGCGGCCTGCCGCCGGGGGGACAACCTCGCCACGTCACTGCGCGGGATCGTGGTCGACCTCGACGACTACGACTGGGAGGGCGACCGCCCGCTGGACCGGTCGGTGTCCGACGCCGTCATCTACGAGCTGCACGTCGGCGGTTTCACCCGGGCGGCGAACTCCGGGGTCAGCGCGCCCGGCACCTACCAGGGCGTCGTCGAGCGGATCGGGTACCTGAAGGAGCTGGGCGTCACCGCGGTGGAGCTGCTGCCGGTGTTCCACTTCGACCCCGGTGAGGTCGGCGGCACCGACCCGACCACCGGCGAGCGGCTGTCCAACTACTGGGGCTACTCCCCCCTGGCCTTCTTCGCCCCGCACTCCGGGTACCGCCACGGCTCCGACCCCGGCGCGCCGGCCCGCGAGTTCCGGGACATGGTCAAGGCCCTGCACCGCGCGGGCATCCAGGTCATCCTCGACGTGGTCTTCAACCACACCGGAGAGGGCAACCAGAACGGTCCGACGATCTCCTTCAAGGGCATCGACAACGCCGTCTACTACTTCACCGTCCCTGGCGACCGGCAGTACTACCTGGACTACACCGGCACCGGGAACACCCTGAACTGCAACCACCCGGTCGTCGACAAGTTCATCGTCGACTGCCTGACGTTCTGGGTGCGCGAGATGCACGTGGACGGCTTCCGGTTCGACCTCGGGTCGGTGCTGACCCGGGGCGAGGACGGCGCGCCGATGACGCACCCCCCGGTGATCTGGAACATCGAGCTCAGCGAGGACCTGCTCGACACCACGGTGATCGCGGAGGCCTGGGACGCCGGGGGCCTGTACCAGGTGGGTCGGTTCCCCGGGTTCCGCTGGGGCGAGTGGAACGGTCGCTACCGGGACACCCTGCGCCGGTTCGTCGCCGGGACCCCCGGCATCCTCGGCGACGTCGCCGACCGCCTCGCCGGGTCGTCCGACCTGTACCAGGCCTCGGGACGGGTTCCCGTCAACAGCGTGAACTTCGTGAGCTGCCACGACGGTTTCACCCTCGGCGACCTCGTCTGCTACGACGGCAAGCACAACGAGGCCAACGGCGAGAACAACGCCGACGGCGCCGACGACAACGCCTCGTGGAACTGCGGCCGGGAGGGGCCGAGCGACGATCCCGGTGTCGAGGCGCTGCGGAACCGTCAGGTGAAGAACCTCCTTGCGCTGCTGCTGTTGTCCCAGGGCGTCCCCATGATCAACATGGGTGACGAGGTGCGCAGGACCCAGCGGGGCAACAACAACGCCTACTGCCAGGACAACAAGACCTCCTGGTTCGACTGGGAGGACCCGGTCCGCCACCACGACACGCTGCGGTTCACCCAACGCATGATCGCCTTCCGTGCGGCCCACCCCGAGCTGCACCGCCAGCGGTACTTCGACGGTCGCGTCAACGGTCGCGGGGTGCCCGACGTGCGCTGGCACGGCTGCCGGCTCGACGGCCCGGGGTGGGACGACCCGTGGGGCCGTGCCCTGGCCTTCACCCTCGGCGCGATCGACGACCACGGCGACGACCTGCACGTCATCGCCAACATGTCCGACGAGGTGCTCGGGTTCGACCTGCCGGTGCCGGCGGAGCGGAGCTGGGTCCGGACGATCGACACCTCGCTGCCGGAGGGTGCCGACATCGCCGACGAGGGGGCTGAGCAGCCCGTCACCGGGCGGCTCTACCTGGCCAACCCGCACAGCGTCGTCGTGCTCGCCTCGCGCCCCACGACCTGACCGGCTCCCGCCGCAGCATCCGGCACCGCCCCCGCCGGCGCCCGTACCACCCGGCACCGCCCGTCCGCCTCGGCCTCGGCCTCGACCTCGACCTCGGAGCAGTGATGACGACGCAGCACGAGTTCCCGTTCTCGGACCTGATCATGGGCTACGTCACGGAGTTCGACCCGGCCGCCGACAGCCTGACGGTCACCACGACCGACGGACGGCCGTACGAGATCGGGATGCACCCGCTGACCTCGGCGGAGATCGTCCGGAACCTCGGCGAGCCCTACCGCGACGCCACCGACTCCCTGCGCGACCGGTTCACCCCCGGCCGGCTGGTGTTCGTCTACGGCACCTACCTGCCCGGGACGGAGACGACCCGGTTCGAGGCCAAGAAGATCCTGTTCCTCGGTGACCGGCCGGACGAGTACCGCTTCGAGGAGCGCACCTGGTGGGTGGACCAGTTGCGGCAGATGGCCGACTACTACCTGCGGGCGGAGTTCGGCGACGGCCCCGTCGACTGGCACGAGTACCGCACCACCCTCACCGCGGACGGCAGGAAGACCGACGAGGACAGCCACCGCCAGGAGTGCGACACCATCTCCCGCCTGGTCTACGGCATGGCCTCGGCCTACCTGCTCACCGGCGACGACCGCTTCCGGGAGGCGGCGGAGACGGGGACCGAGTACCTGCGGACGCACTTCCGCGGCACCGACCCGGAGACCGGCACCAGCTTCTGGTACCACGCCATCGACTGGGTGCAGACCGGAACCGGTGAGACCACGAGCGTCCACGAACGCAAGGTGTTCGCCTCGGAGTTCGGTGACGACTACGACGCCGTCCCCCTGTACGAGCAGATCTACGCGCTCGCCGGACCGGTGCAGACCTTCCGGATCAGCGGCGACCCCCGCGTCCTCGCCGACGTCACCAGCACCGCCGACCTGTTCGACAGGTACTTCCTCGACAACGAGCTCGGCGGGTACTTCAGCCACGCCGACCCGATCGACTTCGACCCCAGGGCGCCGCAGCTCGGCCAGGACCGCGCCCGCAAGAACTGGAACTCGGTCGGCGACCACGCCCCCGCCTACCTGATCAACGTCGTCGCCGCCACCGCGGGGGAGAAGCGGTGGACGGAGATGCTGACGATGACGGCGGACACCGTCATCGCGCACTTCGGGGACTACGAGAACAGTCCGTTCGTCAACGAGCGCTTCTTCGAGGACTGGTCCATGGACCAGTCCTGGGGCTGGCAGCAGAACCGGGCCGTGGTCGGCCACAACCTGAAGATCGCCTGGAACCTCATGCGGGTGCAGAACCTCGCGCCCCGGGACGAGTACGTCTCCTTCGCCCGCCGCATCGCCGAGGTCATGCCCGCCGCGGGCAGCGACCAGCAGCGCGGCGGGTGGTACGACGTCGTCGAACGGACCAGGCGGGACGGCGACCTCTTCTTCCCGTTCGCCTGGCACGACCGCAAGGCCTGGTGGCAGCAGGAACAGGCGATCCTCGCCTACCTGGTCCTCGCCGGCTGCCTGGGTGACGAGGAGTACCGGCGCAGGGCGCGGGAGGCGGCCGCCTTCTACAACGCCTGGTTCCTCGACCACGACTCCGGGGGCGTGTACTTCAACGTGCTCGCCAACGGGATCCCCTACCTCCTGGGGACCGAGCGACTCAAGGGCAGCCACTCGATGGCCGGGTACCACAGCTTCGAGCTGTGCTACCTCGCCGCCACCTACACCAACCTGCTGCTCACCCGGCAGCCGCTGGACCTCTACTTCAAGCCGATGGCGGACCAACTGCCCGACCGGGTCCTGCACATCTCCCCCGACCTGCTGCCGCCCGGCGCCGTCAGGATCCGGCGGGTGTGGGTCGACGGCGTCCCCAGCGAGGACTTCGACGACGAGACGCTCGCCGTCCGGATCCCCGAGGGGCCCGACCGACCGACGGTCCGGGTGGAGCTGGTCCCGGCCGAGTGCGGCGACAGCCACGACCTCCGCCTCGACACCGACGGCACGACGACGACGGTGACCCTGGTCGGTGATGTCGGCGAGCACGCGCTGGCCGAACTGCGGGCCGCCCTCGCCGAGCTGCCGGCCGCCGACCCCCGGCAGGTGGTCTTCGACCTGGACGAGGCCGACTCCCTCTCCCCTGCGGTCTGCCGCGCGATCGCCTTCGCCTGCTCGAAGCTCGACCTCGGCTGCGAGGTGGTCATGCGCGGAGCCTGCGCCTCGATCAGGGCCGACCTGGACGCCGTCGACCTGTCGGAGGCGGTCCGCTTCGACTGACCCGAACTCGCACCGCCCACCCGCCCCGTTCCGCAGCCGCCGACCGTCATCTCGCAGCCGCCGACTGCAGCCGCCGACCGCAGCCGCCGACCGGTGGCCAATGGGGGTCATAACCCGGGTTCAGGCCCGGTTGGCCACCGGTCGGCGGGAGGCCCGCCGCGGGAGACCTTGCTGAGGGAGACCTGCTGCGGGAGACCCACGGAGAGACCTACCGGCAGACCGGCTGACACCGACGATCGTTCTGGAGGAGACCGATGAGGCACGTCCTGTTCGTCATCTCGGAGTGGGGCTACTGGGGCGAGGAGCTCATCGGCCCGCTGGCGGCCTGCGACGAGGCCGGGTACCGGGTGAGCTTCTGCACCCCGACCGGGCAGCGGCCGACGGCGCTCACGGTGAGCATGGACCCCTCCTACCTCGACCCGCCGCTTGGCCGCCCGGTGACCAGTGAGGAGATGGCGGCGAGGACCCGCGCCCTCGTCGAGTCCGACCGGCTGGACAAGCCGATCGACCTGTCGAGCTGGGTGCCCGCCAGGCCGTATCCCAGCTCGCCGGACTACCTCCGGGAGCTGGAGTCGTACTTCTCCCGGGTGGACGAGATCGTCCGCGACGAGCTCACCGCGTACGACGCCATGGTCATCGTCGGTGGCAGCGGCGCCATGGTCGACCTGGCGAACAACGCCCGGCTGCACGAACTGGTCCTCGGCTTCGTCAGACTCGACAAGCCGATCGCCGCGGAGTGCTACGGGGTGGCCACCCTCGCGTTCGCCAGGGACTTCCGGGAGAAGCGGAGCATCATCGCCGGCCGCCACGTCACCGGGCACCCGCTGGACTACGACTACGCCGACGGCACCGGCTTCGAGGGCCCGCACGCCCTCGACGGGTCGAACACCGGTTTCGGCGACGGCTGGATCAACTTCGGCGCCCCGTTCTACCCGCTGGAGCACATCCTCCGCGACGCCGTCGGACCGGACGGCCGGTTCATCGGCAACGTCGGCCATCGCACCTCGGTGATCGTCGACTACCCGTTCGTCACCGGCCGGTCCACCGCCTGCGCGACGGAGTGCGGGCAGGTGCTGGTCCGGGTCCTCGACGAGGGCCTGCGCCGCTACGGCTGGTGAGACCGCGAGGGAGAGGGACGAGAGAGAGCGAACGGAGGGACCAGAAGATGACGTCATCCCGGCCGGGACGGTTCGCGGTGCTCGAACAGCTCGCAGCCGACGGCTTCACGCACATGTTCGGCAACCCCGGAACCGTCGAGCAGGGCCTGCTGGACGAGCTCCGTTCCGTTCCCGACCTCCGCTACGTGCTGACCCTGCACGAGACCGTCGCCGTCATGGCGGCGGACGGCTACGCCAGAGCGGGGGGCAGGCCGGGGCTGGTGCAGCTGCACAGCAGCCCAGGGCTCGGCAACGCGATCGGCGCGCTGTACCAGGCCCGGCGCGGGCACGCCCCGCTGGTGGTGCTCGGCGGCGACGCGGGGATCCGCTACCAGCCGATGGACGCCCAGATGGCCGGTGACCTGGTGGGGATGGCCCGGCCGGTCACCAAGTGGGCGGCGATGGCGCCCGACGCGTCGTCGCTGCTGCGGATGCTGCGCCGGGCGGTCAAGGTGGCCTGCACCCCGCCGTGCGGACCGGTGTACCTGTGCCTGCCCCAGGACGTCATGGACGCGGCGTGCACCGAGCGGGTGGTGCCGACGTCGATCCCGGACACCCGGGTCAGCCCGGACGAGACCGTGGTGGCCGAGCTGGCCGCCCGGCTCGCCGCGGCCGAGCACCCGCTGATCCTCGTCGGGGACGGGGTGGCGTTCTCCGGGGCCCAGGTCGAGCTGGCCGCGGTGGCCGAGCTCGTCGGGGCCGAGGTCTGGGACGCCGACGCCGGCGAGCTGAACCTGTCCCACGCCCACCCCTGCTACCGCGGCGCGACCGGGCACATGTTCGGCGAGCAGAGCCTGGCCGTCACCCGGCGCGCCGACGCGGTGCTCGCCGTCGGCACCTACCTGCTGCCGGAGGTGTTCCCCGAGCTCGGGGAGATCTTCGCCCCGGACGCCCACGTCGCCCACGTCGACCTCGACCCGGATGCCATCGCCAAGAACCACCGGGTGGACCTCGGCGTCGTCGCCGACCCGAAGCGCACCCTCGCCGCGCTGGCTGCCCGACTCGCCGACACCATGCCCGAGGCGGCCCGCACCGCCGCCCGGGGCAGGGTGGAGGCCATGGCCGAGGCCCGCGCCGGGGCCAGGGCCGCCGAGCTCGCCGCCGACCGCGAGCGGCAGGGCCGCAGTCCGCTGGACTTCGCGGAGTTCGCGGCCGCGCTCGCCGAGCGGCTGCCGGACGACGCGGTGATCGTCGACGAGGCGCTCACCAACTCCCCCGCGCTGACCCGCTACCGGCCGCCCGAGGTCCCCGGCAGCCACCTGCTCACCCGCGGCGGCTCGCTGGGGATCGGGTTCCCGGGTGCCGTCGGCGCCAAGCTCGCGCTGCCGGGACACCCGGTGGTCGGGGTCTCCGGGGACGGCGGGTCGATGTACACCGCCCAGGCGCTGTGGACGGCGGCCCGGCACCACCTGGACACGGTGTTCGTGGTCTGCAACAACCGCTCCTACCGGCTGCTGCAGGCCAACATCGGCACCTGGTGGCGCGACCAGGGCATCCCCCGCCACGACTACCCGTTGGCGTTCGACCTGTCGGAGCCGCCGATCCGGTTCGACGAGCTGGCCTGGTCCATGGGCGTGCTGGGGATCCGGGTGGAGAAGTCGGAGCAGATCGAGCCGGCGATCGACGACGCGTTGTCCACGAAGGGTCCGGTGCTCCTCGAGGTCGTCGTCGAGGGCGACGTGCATCCCGAGCTCGTCGACGTCCGGTGCGGCCAGTAGCCGCCCACCGCCCCGGCACCGGGGACACCACCAGGACAGGAGGAACCACGTGATCCACCAGCTGATCTTCGCGAGCCCCCGGCCGGGGATGACGGAGAAGGAGTTCTGCGACTACTGGGTGCACGGGCACGCCGTGAACTACGCGGCGAAGATCCCGCAGATCCGCCGGTACGCCATCGCCACCAGGGTCCCGTTCGGGATGGAGACGACCGAGCCCCTCTGGAGCGGGGTCGGCGAGATCTGGCTCCGGGACGAGGCCGAGCAGCTCGCCTCGCTGCAGACCCCGGAGTTCCTCGACGGGGCCCGGCGCGACGAGCCGACCTGGGCGGCCTTCTGGCGGACCCTGGTCCTGGACACCGACGCCCACGAGTGGCCCGGCAGCGAGCCGCTGTCGGCGGAGCGGGAGTGGGTCAAGGTGTTCTGGCTGGCCAAGCGCAGGGCCGGGATCCCGCTGGACGTCGCCCGCCGCTACGCGCTCGACGTGCACGCTCCGCTGCTCGCGGCCCTGCCGGGGATGCGGCGGATGGTGCAGGGCCACACCAGGGACGGCGCGTACGGCGTCGGCGAGGCGACCCTCGACTTCGCCTTCCAGCTCTGGTTCGACTCGGTGGACGCCCTCGTCACCGCGACGGAGAGCGCCGAGTACCGGGCGGTCGAGGCCGACCGCGGCTCCTTCCTCGAACCCCGGTACCTGCACCGGCTGGTGGCGAGGGAGAACTGGATCATCGGCCCGACCCCGCGCTGACCGCTGGCACCGACCGACGACACCGACAGAGCACGGCGACGACACCGACAGAGCGGCGAAGGAGTGACCGTGAGCAACCCGCTGGTCCGCACGGCACTGCGCGAGGTCTACGAGACCCACATGCGGTACATCGCGGCGCAGGACATCGAGGCCCTCGTGCACGACACGTACACCGACGACGCGGTGCTCGTGCACAACTTCCCCTACTTCCCCGGGGAGCCGCCCTACCGGCACGAGGGCATGCAGGCGATCATCGACGCGCAGCGGACGATCTTCGCGCCGGAGAACCACGGCGCCATCACCGCCGGGCCGACCTTCTCCTATCTGGAGAGCGGGAACGCGATCGTGTTCCAGCTGCACATCCTCTCCCCCACCCGCGGCCGCTGGATGAACACCGACCTGTGGATCGTCCGGGACGGCAGGCTGGCCGAGCAGTACGTGCTCGGCTACCCGCTGGACCGGATCGACGAGCAGTGGACGGCGGCCCCGCCGTGCTGACCGTCACCGACCTCGCGGGAGCGGTCGGCGTCGGTGACGCCGGGTCGGTGGTCGCGGCGCTGGACAGCGGTGCCGCCGTCGACGCACGGGACAGCGACGGGCTGACCCCGTTGATGATCGCCGCGTGCCACGCCAGGACCGACCTCGTCAAGCTGCTGCTCGACGCGGGGGCCGACCTGTTCACGACGGACTCCCGGGCCGGGGCGACCGCCCTGCACAAGGCCTGCCAGGGCGGCAGCGCCGAGGTGGTCCGGCTGCTGCTGGGCGCCGGGGCGTTCGTGGACGCCGTCGCCGCCTCCACCGGGCACACCCCGCTCATGGACGCGGTGTGGTTCAAGCAGCCGGACGTCGTGGCGGTGCTGCTGGAGCACGGCGCGAGCCTGAACCTCGGCACCCACTACGGGTTCTCGTTCCTGGAGCACCTGGAGTTCGAGAGCCGGTTCTCCGGCGCGGGCGCTGACGCCTTCAACGAGGCGGTGCGGCTCATCCAGGCGCGCAGGGCGGCGGACGAGCAGGCGACGACAGAGGCCCTGCTCATGTCGGCGGTCTCCCGCGGTGCCGTGGAGACGGTGCGGGAGCTGCTCGCCAGGGGGGTCGAGGTCGACGCCCGGTTCCCCGTCGTCAACGGCTTCAACGACGCGCACACCCCGCTGCTGGTCGCGGCGAGGGACGGGCACACCGAGATCGTCGAACTGCTGTGCGCCAACGGCGCGGACGTCAACGCCACCGAGCCGACCTTCGGGGCGGTACCGCTGCACAAGGCGACGTACAACGGGCACGCGGACATCGTCCGGACCCTGGCGGCCCGGCCGGGGATCGATCTCGACTACCAGGGCATCACCAACGGGTACACCCCGCTGCACGACGCACTGTGGCACGGCTACGCCGAGTGCGCGCGGGTGCTCATCGAGGCCGGGGCGCGGCTGGACCTGCGCGGCCACGACGGCAAGACCCCGCTCCAGCTCGCCCACGAGTCCTTCGCCCCGGCGCTGGACCTCGTGCGGCTCATCACCAGCCGGCTGTAGCCGGGGACCACCGGCCGCGGCCGGGCCGAGAGGCCCCGCCGTCGCCGTACCGAGAGGGAGGCACCGTGCTGTTCTACGTCCAGATGCGCTGGAACCATGAGGGCCGCATCTCGCTCGAGGACCTCTGGGAGGTCGAGGAGCAGGAGGCCGAGCACGCCAAGGAGACCATCGACTCGGGGATGGTGGTCGGGATCTGGAAGGTGGCCGCCCAGAAGCGGGTCATCGCCGTCGTCGACCTGCCCTCGGCCGAGGAGCTCGACCGCACCGCCCTCGGGCGGCTGCCGATGCGCGAGTACCTCGAGTTCGAGGAGGTCTGGCCGCTGCGGGACTACCTCGGCTTCGCCGAGGACGTCAAGGCCCGATACCAGGTGTGAGGCCTCGATGCGACTGCGCGGCACGAGGATCGGCATCCTCGTCGAGTCGGACTTCTACGAGCACGAGATCTGGTACTACTCCTACCGGTTCCCGGAGGAGGGCGCGGAGGTGCGGCTGCTGTCCAGGCTCTGGGGACAGCCCTCGCTGACGTTCACCGGCCACCAGTACCAGGCTCCGCTCACCTGCGAGCACTCGTTCGAGGCCATGACGGACGCCGAGCTCGGCACCTACTCCGCGATCATCGTGCCGTCCGGCATGGTGTCGGACCGGCTGCGCTGGACCGACGACGTGAGCAAGCCGGCCGAGGCCACCGAGTTCGTCCGCCGGGCCATGGCCACCCCGGGGATCCTCACCGGGATCATCTGCCACGGCATGTGGCTGCTCGCCACCGCCCCGGACCTGGTCAGGGGCCGCGACGTGACCTGTCACAACAACCTGTACGGGGACGTCGTGAACATGGGGGCGCACTACGTCGACGCCGACGTGGTGGTGGACGGCGACCTGGTCACCGGCCGGACCGGGGCCGAGGCGCACCTGTTCGCCCGGCGGATCATCGACCTGCTCGCCGGGGAGGGCTGAGCGGGACGCGCCCGGAGCGGACCCGGCCCACGGGGTTCACCAGTGGGAGCGCCTCCGGCGGAGGAGCCGGGCCCAGAACCCCGAGCGCTGCCCCTGGCGCGGCTGTGCCTGCCAGGAGTGGCCGGCGAGGTCCTGCTGGTCACCGGCACGGAACGACCGGGGGTACAGCTGCCCCGTGTCGTACCGGTCGTCCGCGGGCTGAGCCGGGGGCTCGGGGCTCGCGTACTGCTGCTGCCCGTACGACTGCTGTCCGTACGGCTGCTGCCCGAACGACGACCCGGCGCCCTGCGGATCAGCGGCCTGCTGCCCGGTGTACGGCTGCTGCCCGAACGACGACCCGGTGGCCTGCGGGTCGGCGTAGCGCGGCTGCCCGTACGAGGGCTGGCCGAACGCCGACTCCCTCGGCTGCGCGGTCCCGTACGGCGCGCCTCCCTGGGGCTGCTGCCCGTACGGGGGCACAGCCGGCTGCTGCCCGGTGTACGGCTGCTGCCCGGTGTACGACTGCTGCCCGGTGTACGACTGCTGGCTGAACAACGACCCGGTGGCCTGCGGGTCGGCGTAGCGCGGCTGCCCATACGAGGGCTGCTCGTACGAGGGCACCGCGGGCTGCTGACCGGTGTACTGGGGTCCCGCGGGGGGACCGGGCTGGTGGGACGGCGCGGGGGAGGTCCCGACGTCCGTACCGGCCGGCATGGGGGCCTCCGCGCCCTGCAGGTCCAGGGAGAGCATGGCCGCCGGTGTCCTGCCGTTCGGCAGCAGGGCCAGCGGCACCTTCTGACCGGAGAGGGCGAGCTTCAACCGAGCGCAGTCGTTCCACCCGCTCTCGCTGTCGCAGTAGGCCTCCCGCCAGCCCGCCAGGCTCGCGTTGAGATGGGGGAACAACGGACAACGCGCGACGCGCTCGCAGCTCATCTCACACCTTCCGCCGCGTACCGGCCCTCCGCGGTCAGGGCTGTGCCTGATGGCGCGCTGAAGCCGTCGCGCTCCGACGCTGATGGCATCCGCTGGCCTCGGCACCCTTCAGCCGGCGAGGAGGCTATCTACTGATCCACATGTCCGTCAATGTCCTGGAACCCACTAGATATCCCCCAGAGAGGGAGAAGTCGATCGATGCCGCACTGTGCGTCGTCCGCACGATGTGCACGATGTGCAGCGAAAGCGTTTTCTGCACCACTTGGAGGGCATGCGTGCGACGCCGGCGCCCAGCTCCCCGCGATATGGCGGCTCCACCGGGGCCTCGGGTTCGAGCGGCTGCCGGACCGTGACCGGGACCCGCACCCGGCTCAGCCGGAGGGGGGCTGAGCGGGTGGCAGAGCCTCCCGCCACATCGGGTAGAGCGGCTCTCCCCGGTAGGGCAGGACGATCGGCGGGCCGCAGTCGAGGTACCCGTGCCGGAGGTAGAGCCTGCGACTCCTGGCACTCGCGGCCTCGAGGAAGGCCGGGGTCCCCGTGGCGTCGAGCGCGGCGTGCCGGTGGGCCAGCAGGACGCTGCCGAGCCCCTCCCCCTGGTGCGCCGGGTGGACGGCGAGCAGGGGCAGGTAGGCGTGCGGCGGGCTCGGCCGGGCGGCGAGCATGGCCTCGTCGAGCAGCCGGTACCGCGGTGCCCATCGACCGGTGACCTCGGTCAGCAGAGCGTCGTACCCGGGGACGTCGGGGCCGGGGCACGGGAGCCAGACGGCGGCGGCCCGGTACCCGGGCAGGTACTCGACCGTGCCGTGCCGGACGGCGTGCCGCACGGTGATCCCGAGCTGGCCGGAGAGCACCGCGGGACGACTCGGCGGGTCGTCGCAGAGCCAGCGGCAGACGTCGAGGTCCGCGAAGGCGGCGGCGATCGTCCCGGTGACCGCGGCGGCGTCCTCCTCGGTCGCGGTAAGGACCGGTCCGATCGCGGCGGGCGTCTCCGGACCGGTGTGGCTGAGGGTCATCCCGAGAACCTCCGTCGACGAGAGGCGAGCGGACAGCCGCGGCGGCGGGTGCGGCTGTGGACGGATCAGCGGAGCCCCTCGCCAGCCACCGGGTCGCCGAGGGTGAACCACGGCTGCGCGGGGTCGGGTTCCGTGGTGACCTCGGTCGTGAGCTGGATGATGTGCTCGACGAGGGTGAGCAGCAGGGCCTTGCAGGACTCCCGGCGCCGGACGTCGCAGAGCATGACCGGGACGTCCGGGCCGAGGTCGAGGGCTCGGCGGACCTCGCTCTCGGAGTAGAGCGGGGCGCCGTCGAAGCAGTTGACCCCGACGATGAAGGGCAGCTCCCGCCGCTCGAAGAAGTCGATGGAGGCGAAGCAGGTGTCCAGGCGGCGCGTGTCGGCGAGAACGATCGCGCCGAGCGCGCCGAGGGCGAGCTCGTTCCACATGAACCAGAACCGGTCCTGACCGGGGGTGCCGAACAGGTAGAGGATCAGCTCGGGGCTGAGGGTGATCCGGCCGAAGTCCAGCGCCACGGTGGTCGTGGTCTTGCTCTCGACCCCGGTGAGGTTGTCCACCCCGATGCTCAGCTCGGTGAGGACCTCCTCGGTGTGCAGGGGCCTGATCTCGCTGATCGACCCGACCATGGTGGTCTTGCCGACCCCGAACCCTCCTGCCACCAGGATCTTGACCGAAGCGATGCGCAGGCCGCTCGGTTCCGATGCGGCTGTCGCACGTTCAGAGCTTGCGGATGCCATGAAGTACCTCGAACAGGACGGCCTTGTCCGGCGAGATTCCGGAACGGAAGATGACCCTGCGCTCCTCGACGAGATCGCTGATGAGCACCTTCACCACGCCGAGGGGAAGGGCCATGCTGGCCGCGATCTCGGCGATGGAGAGGGGTCGCTGACAGAGTTTGAGGATCGTCGTGTACTCGGGCTCGGAGGCGAACCGGCCGGCGTCGGACGACACGGCGACCACCAGAGTGATCATGTCCAGCGGGAGCTGGGCGGATCGCGTCCGGCCACGCGTCACCGCGTAGGGCCTGACGAGGGGGCCCGCGTCGTCGTCGAACCACGTCTCGTCGTCCGGGATCATGACGCACCCGGGTCGCCCGCCAGGTGCGTCCGGGAGGATCTCGGTGCCGAGGTGAGCACGCTGCCCACCTGCCGGACCAGGAGGTTCATCTCGTAGACGATGATCCCCAGATCGGCGTCCTCGGTGGCGAGCAGGGCAAGACAGGCGCCCTGTCCCGCCGCCGTCACGACAAGGACGTTGCGCTCCATCTCCACGACCGTCTGCCGGACCCGCCCGCAGCCGAAGTGCCTGCTGCTCCCCCTCGCCAGGCTCTGGAAGCCGGAGGCGACGGCCGACAGGTGCTCCGCGTCCTCGGCCGACAGGTTGCGCGACCGACTGATCGGCAACCCGTCCCCGGAGAGCACCACGGCGCGTTCCGCTCCGACCACGCGTGCGACGAGGTCGTCGAGCAACCAGCTCAGATCGGTGGTGCTGGAATTGACCGTCATGGTGGGACCACTCATCTCTTCACGGCTGTCATGACAACGGCGATCGGGGACCGTCCGACCTGGCCTGCCGGGTGCCGCGCTGGATGGCGGCGTACCTGGCACGTGCCTGTTCCGCGCTGCGCCAGAGATCGGCGGTGGCGTCGGTCTCGGCCTCGGCGGTCCGTCCCTCGTCGCGCAGTTGGGGCGCGAGATTCGCCTGCCGCGTGCGCCGGGGCAAAGCCGGCCGATCAACGGCCGGGGTCATCGGGTAGGGCAGGTCGGAGGGCTCCACGGCGTCGGTGTGGGTGTTCCCCGCACCGGCACCTCCGGAACCCCTGCCTGCCGGTGTCGCGCCCCCCTCGGCAGCCGCGGGCGGCACGGCTTCCGTCGACACGGCACCCGTCGGCGGCACCGGCCCTGTCGACGGCACAGCGCCGGTCGCCCTGCTCGGTGTCATGGCGTCGGTGGTCGCTGTGCCCGACGCCACAGTGCCCGACGCCACAGTGCCCGACGCCACAGTGCCCGAGGCGACCGTGACCGCGGGAACCGTGCCCGTGGGAACCGTGCCCGTGGGAACCGTGCCCGTGGGAACCGTGCCCGTGGGAACCGTGCCCGCCGCCGTGCCCGACGTCAGCGCACCGGCCGACACAGGGCCCACCGACACTGGACCCACCGACACAGGGCCCGCCGGGACGGTTGCGGGAGCGGTGAGCTGCTGCCGCCGTCCGTGCATCCGCTGACCCGCGGGGAGCTGCGCCGCCGCCCGGTCGAGGTCGATCCTGAGGTCGCCCTCCGCCGTCGGCGTCTCGGCGATCAGGGTGGAGGGGATGAGCACGACCGCGCGGGTGCCGCCGTAGATCGGCGACTCGGACAGGGTGACCTGGATGCCGTGTCGAGCGGCCAACCGGGCCACGACGAAGAGCCCGAGCCGGGGCTCGTCGGCCAACGCCATGATCGAGAAGTCGGGTGCGGCCCGGAGCATGGCGTTGAGCCGGCCCAGCTGGTCCGGTGCGATGCCGATGCCCTGGTCCTCGACCTCGATGACCACTCCCCTGCCGACCACGTTCCCCCGGACCTCGACCCGGGACGTCGGTGGGCCGAAGACCACCGCGTTGTCGACCAGCTCGGCGACGATGTGCACGAGGTCGGCGACCACCGTGCCGTCCAGCCAGCACCCCGGCAGCCGCACGGTGGCGACCCGGGTGTACTGCTCCGTCTCGGCGATCGCGCTGCGCACCACCTGGACCAGCGACACCGGCTTGCGCCACCGGCGTCCGGGCTGCTCGCCGGCGAGGATGATGAGGTTCTCGGCGTTGCGCCGGGACCTGGTGGCGAGGTGGTCGAGCTGGAACAGCACGCCCAGCTGGTCCGGGTCCTCCTGGGTGCGCTCGGCCTGGTCCAGCAGCTCGAGCTGACGGTGGACCACGGCCTGGCTCCTGCGGGCGATGTTGAGGAACACCAGCCGGGTTCCGGTCCTGGTCGCTGCCTCCTGCGCCGCGGCATCGACGGCCGTGCGCTGGGCCTTGGTGAACGCCTCGGCCACCTGGCCGATCTCGTCCCCGCCGTGGTCGAGCGGCGGCAGCTCGGCTTCGAGGTCGACGCGCTCCCCGCGGCGGAGCCGGTCGACCAGCGCCGGCAGCTTCTCGTCCGCCAGGGCGAGCGTCTCCGACCGCAGCGCGGACAGCCGCCGGACGAGCACGTTCGAGAGCTGGAGGGCGATGACGAACACCAGCAGGGCGAGGAGCAGCAACCCGAACCCGCTCAGCAGCGCCCTGACGAAGGTGTTCCGCGCCGTCGTCGCGGCCAGGTCGGAGGCGTGCGCGGAGTGGCTGACGTAGAGCTGCAGCAGGGCGGTGGTGACCTCGGTGGTCGCGGTCCGCAGGGTCTGCGCACCCGGCAGCTGGGGAAGGTTCCGGCCCGAGGCCGCGGTGAGGCCGGCACCGGGGGCATTGGCGGCGAACCCGGCCGTCGTCACGGCGTCCTCGACCGCGACGATCGTGGCCCAGGCGGAACTGGAGGTGAGCGAGGTGTACATCGCCCGTTCCCCCGGGGTCATCCGCGGGACGAGGGACTCCAGGGCCGTGTGGTAGCTGACGATCTGGCGGTTGTACTCCTGGACGAGGTCCCTGCGCAGCCCGCCGCCCTCGAGGATCGCCGACCGCAGCACCGTGCTCCGGGCCATGCCCTCGGCCGCGGCGAAGAGTTCGGCGCCGACGAGTTTCTCGTACGCCGACTCGACGTCGGGGGCCGAGCGCGCCAATTCGGTGAGCACGGCGGTGAAGATGTCGATGTAGCGGTTGAAGGACTGGTAGACGACGAGGGGGGCGACCCCGCCGGAATCCACCTGTTCCCTCAGGTCAGGCAGTTCCTCCACCACCCGGTCCAGGCCGGCGAGAGCCTCCCTCAATTCGGGTGAGCCTCCCGTCGAGAGCGCCGTGGCGACGTCCCCGATATTGACGAGCTCGGTGTCCACCTTTTTCCGGAGCGTGGGAAGCTCGCCGGGGCCGCCCTGCGGGTTCACCATTTTCCGCAGGCTGGCCAGACGCTCGGCCTGAATGGCTGCGATCATCAATGCCGCAGGTGCCGCGGCATCCGCGCTCGTCGTCGAGGAATCCTGGATCCTTTTCCCCTCGCGGGCGAGGTACCCGGTCACCCCGATTCCGACCAGCAGCAACGCGATACTCGGGACGAGCGCGATGGCCAGGACGCGGGTACGGATACTCGGCTGGCCTGCGCGTGACATCGGACCGAACTCCACTGACCGTCTCACGCCCTTTCATCGCCCGCTCACCACACGCCGGTGTCGAGGGAAAGGGCACGAATGCCCAGGCGTCGGGCTCGCAGCACAGGCTAGGGAGTCACGCGGTGCACGTCAATCATCGGGGTGGTCCGCCGAGGGGCCCCGGAAACGACCCGATCATTGACCGGCACCCGCGGGACACCTGCATAAACAACGGAGAGTAATGGGAGTCATGCACTCGGTGAACACATGGTGAGTCTCGCGACATCGCACCTCACCCGGCACCTCACCCGCCCGTGCCGGACCGGGTCGAGGTCACGGAGAACCGCCCGACGGTTGCCGCACCGGGGGTCGTCAGCAGATCATGTCTCGCCCGGCGTCGGGAACCCTCTGCCGGGGCCAGGTCCCTTTGGGGGTGTGACGAGCATGGGTCACCGTCGTCGGACGGACGCGCCACCGGGCTTCGAGGAGTTCACCACGGCGAGGTATACGGCCCTGGTCCGGCTCGGGACGCTGCTCACCGGTGACCCCCACCACGGCGAGGACCTGACCCAGGCGGCCCTGGTCGCCGTGCTGCGCGCGTGGCCCCGGTTGCATCCGGACGGCGACCCGGAGTCCTACGCCCGGCGGGTGATGACCCGGCTGGCCGGGAAGGCCGGGCGCCGCCGTTGGCGGGGAGAGGTCCCGACGGAGCCGCTGCCGGACGGCGAACTGCTCGCCCCGCAGGACCGCGTCGCCGACACCGTCGACGCACAACGCCTGCTGGCCGGTCTGCCGACGCCGCTGCGGCAGGTGCTGGTCCTGCGGTTCTGGCTCGACTACGGGGAGGCCAGGACGGCCGCCGAGCTCGGCTGCTCGATCGGCACGGTCAAGAGCAGGACCCACCGGGCCCTTGCCCGGCTGCGGGCGACGGTGTCCCGGCCGACGACCGGGACCGGGGGCGTCGACCGGGTCGCGGGCCGGGATGAGGCCGGGCGCGGAACCGGGGTCCGGCCCGTGCCGCCGCCGGAGGACGACGCCCCCGTCCCCGGCTCCTCCGGCGAGATGTCGCGATGGATCGAGGCGCTGCCGTGAACGACGTCCATGACCTCCTCGAACGCGCCGCCCGGGTCACCCCGGTCGAGCGGGACCCGGTGACGGCCGTGCTCCGACGCGCCGAGCGGATGCGCAGGCTCACGACGATGCGCGCCGGCGCCGCGGTCCTGGCGGCCGCCGCCGTGACCGTGATCTGCCTGACCGTCCCGGAGATCGGCTGGCGACCGTCGGCCGGAGAGGCGGTCCCGGGGGACGCCCCGCCCGCCAGGACCTGGTCGTCGTCGCCGCCCGCACCGGAGCGATCGGCCTCCCGGACCGCGGACACCACGACGGCACCGGGCACGTTCCCCTCGGCCGAGCAGACCATCGCCCCGCCCCCCGCCGTGACGTCGGTCGGTGCGCGCGGCCTGAACGGGGTGACCGTGACCACCGGCACCGTGACGGTCAGCACCGCGGCCGAGGGCTGTGCGGGCCGCCCCACGACGGCACCCGGCCCTGCCTCGCAGGGACCCTCGCCCTGCCTGTCCGGCCGGTCCGACGGTCCCGCCGCGCTGGTCACCCCCGCGCTCGACCGGGAGTGGACGTACGACTACCCGGGCGAGCCGGGGATCCGGCTCGTCGACGGCACGGCGGTGTGGCTGACCGAGACGGACCCCACCACGGCGTGGGGCAGCGCTGCCGTCATCGTCCCGTCCCGCGGGGTGGTCGTGACGCTCATCGGGACCCCGTCGCAGCGCGCGGCCCAGCTCGCCTCGATCCGGATCGCTCCCCCGCCGCCCGGGAGGGTCCCCGCCCTGTTCGGCTCGACGGAGCCGGTCGCCGTCTCGGCTGTCACGGCCGGTTTCTCCGCGGCCGGGGGGACCGAGGACGCCCCCGTCGTCGCGGAGCTGACCCGGTTGCTCACCTCCGCGCGCGACGTGAGCATCGGGGTCACCGGGGACTCCCCGCGGTGTCTCCCCGCGTTCGAGGACACGGTCCTGCTCACCGTGAACACCTCGCGGCAGATGACGGAGGAGCTGCCGGACGACCCGACCGTCCTGGTCACCGACCTGCACGGGCGCTGCGGACTGGTGTACTCCGGCACCGGGGCGGTCCTCGACGTCGACCGCTCCCTGCTCGACCCGCTGCTGGCCACGCTGCTGACCTCACACTGACGGGACGTCCCCTCTCCCGGCCGGCCGGGGGTGAGCCCCCGGCCGGCCGGGCGGGAGAACCGGGCAGGGCCGGGAGGGGAGGCGGACCCTCCCGGCCCCTGCATCTGGCTGCCCGGACTCCGACCGCTCGCTGGTGCGGTCGCAGGCCACGTCCCGGGCAGCCGGGCTCCGGTCGTACGCGCGGTCAGACCTGGACGAACTCGATCCCGGTGAGGTGGCAGAACGCCCGCCAGTCCTCCGCGTGCCTGCCCAGGTTCATCACCTGGTGGTGCGGGCCTCCGTTGCGCAGCCAGCCGTTGAGGCACTCGCGGACCCCGGAGTCCGGTCGGAACTGGCCGTAGGGCATCTCCAGCACCGGCAGCTCCTGGCTGTCCAGCACCTCGCCCTCGGCGACGACGAGGCGGAACCGGTCGCCCTCGAGGGAGACCAGGGTCGCGATCGTGGCCGGCCCCGGCTGGTACTGGAAGACGAAGGTCGGCGGGTCACCGAGCCTGCCGATCCCGAGCGGTCGCTTGACCAGCCGCACCGGGCGGTCCCGCCGGGCCACCTTCCAGTTGCCCTCGCCCATGTGACTCATCAGGATCGAGTCCGTCGGGAAGTCCATCGCGTACATCTCGGTGAAGTGCGCGTCACCGATCAGGGTGTGCCCCGCGGACACCAGCGCGGCGGTGAGCACGTCGCCCTCGGCGCCGTAGCCGTACCCCTTGGCCATCAGGCTGGACGCCGCGGCGAGCGGCAGCCTGCCGAACCGGCCGTCCTCGCCGATGGCGTCGAAGTGCGTCGAGTAGGCGCCGAGACCGCGGTCGACGAGCAGCCGCTCGATGGCCACCTGCATCCGGGCGTGGTCGGTGCGTTCCTCCGCCGACAGCCGCTCGTCGACGTCGAAGGTCGCGTCCTCGAAGGCGACGACCTCGGCGATCTCGTCGTCGGCGACCTCCTGACCCGCCCGGTACAGGTCGCCCGGCGCGACCACGACGACCTCGGGGCCGAGGGTGCGGACGAGCACGTTCTCGTCGACCCGGATGTCCCCCATGCCGTTCATGGCGTACCCGACGATGCCGACCCGCAACGACTTCCACCTGGTCACCGCCGCGGCGGCCCTCGCCCACCGGCCGACGTCGGCGGCGAAGGCATCGCTGTGCCAGTCGTCGGTGACGACGTGGAACCGGACCCCGGCCCGGACCATGGCGTTGGCCGTGTCCTGTGCCCCGTGCACCCCCTGGTTGTAGGTCATGTCGGCCATGTCCCATGCCGGCGTGACGGCCGCCTCCGGCTGGGTGTTGGCCAGGCAGATCGGCAGCCGGCACTCGGCGAGCAGCCGGGCGACCCGCATCGCGGGGCCGTAGGTGAGCATGACGACGAGCAACCCGTCGAGGTCGGACCGCTCGAACTCGGCCATCACCTGCTCGGCGTCGGCCCGGTTGCGCACCGGACGGCCGGGGACGAACTCCCCGACGTCCGAGAGCCGCGCGGCCAGGTCCGCCGCGTACCCTGCCTGCCGCTCGGTGATCCCCGGAACCATGTCGTCGTAGAGCTCCTGCATGATGCCGAAGATGCCGATGCGCGGCTTCCTGTCGTTCATTCCGTCTCCTCGCCTCAGTGCTGCTGGTTCTCGCCGCGCCGGACCCTTCAGGTGCGTACCTCCTGCCGTGGTGGTGCCGGTTTCTCCGTGACCGATCGGGTGGACAGCCGGGAGAGCGCGGACCTCTCCCGGACGCCGATGACCCGCTGCAGGACGATGAAGACGAAGAGCAGGATCCCGATGACGATCCGCGTCCACCAGGAGCTGAGCGTCCCCTCGAAGCTGATGATCGTCTGGATGACCCCGAGCACGAGCACCCCGAGCAGCGTCCCCAGGACGTACCCGGAGCCGCCGGTGAGCAGCGCGCCGCCGATGACGACCGCGGCGATCGCGTCCAGCTCCATGCCGAGGGCGTGCTGCCCGTAGCCGGACAGCATGTAGAAGGTGAGCAGGACGCCGCCGAGCGCCGAGCAGAAACCGCTGATCGCGTAGACCGTGATCTTCGTCTTGGCCACCGGGAGCCCCATGAGCAGGGCCGACTGCTCGTTGCCGCCGATGGCGTAGACGGTGCGCCCCAGCCGGCTGTAGTGGAGCACCACGAAGGCGACGGCCAGGACCACGAGGGCGATGAGGACGCTCGGGGACACGAACAGGCCGGCGAACCGCACCCGGGCCTGGGCCATCCTGGTGAACACCGGATCCGTGATCGAGATCGAGTCGATGCTGATCGTGTAGCAGAGCCCCCTGGCGAGGAACATCCCGGCCAGGGTCACGATGAACGGCTGGATCTCGAAGTAGTGGATGATGCAGCCCATCCCCAGCCCGAAGACGGTGCCCAGGGTCAGCACCACGAGGATGGCCAGCAGCGGCGGCCAGTTCTGCTGCTCGACGAGCGAGGCACCGATCATGGTCGAGAGGGCGACCACGGCGCCGACGGAGAGGTCGATCCCGCCGGACAGCAGCACGAAGGTCATCCCGATCGCGACGACGAGCAGGAACCCGTTGTCGATGAGCAGGTTGAGGAACACCTGCCCGTGCAGGAAGCCCTCGTACCGGTAGGACCCGATGCCGAACATGAGCAGGAACAGGGCGAGGGTCGCCAGCACCGGGACGTAGCGGCGCAGCCGGCCGGCTCCCCGCGTCACCTGGTCGCCGAGGGTCGTCAGGGCGGTCACGCCGGCACCTCCACCTTCTGCTGCACCGATCGGGCGGGAGGATCGGCGCGTCCGGGTCTCCCGCGCCGGGAGAACTTGGCCCGGAACGCCGGCGACTGGATCAGGCAGACGACCGTCACCACGATCGCCTTGAACACCAACGTGGTCTGCGGCGGGACGCCGATCGTGTAGATCGTCGTGGAGAGCGCCTGGATGATGAGGGCGCCGACGACCGTCCCGCCGAGGGAGAACCGGCCCCCGGTGAGCAGGGTGCCGCCGATGACGACGGCGAGGATCGCGTCCAGCTCGATCAGCAGGCCCGCCTTGTTGCCGTCGGCGCTGGAGACGTTGGAGCTCACCATCAGGCCGGCGATGCCGGCGCAGAGCGCGCAGAAGACGTACACCAGCAGGGTGTACCGGCGGGACCGGATCCCGGACAGCCGGCTGGCCTCGGCGTTCGACCCCACCGCCTCGATGAGCATGCCGAGCGCGGTGCGTCGGGTGAACAGCACGGCCAGCAGGGTCATCACGAGCGCCAGCAGGATCGAGAACGGCAGGCCGAACAGGTAGCCGCCGCCGATGAGCTTGTACGGCGAGCTGTTGATGGTGATGATCTGCCCGTCGGTGATCAGCTGGGCGAGCCCCCTGCCCGCGACCATGAGGATCAGCGTCGCGATGATCGGCTGGATGCCCACCGCCGCGACCAGGAACCCGTTCCAGACCCCGAGGACCAGCGACAGGAGCAGCGCCAGCCCGACGGCGACGAGGACTCCCACCACCGCGTTCTGGTCCGGCTGCTTGCTGATCCACAGGCAGGCCAGCGCGCCCGAGATGGCCACCACCGCGCCGACCGACAGGTCGATCCCGCCGGTCGCGATGACCAGGGTCATCCCGAGCGCGACGAGGACGAGGGGGGCGCCGAACCGGGCGATGTCGATCAGGCTGCCGTACAGGTGCCCGTTGCGCATCTCCACCGAGAAGAAGCTCGGGGTGAAGATCAGATTGCTCAGCAGGAGCACGACGAGGATGAGGACCGGCCAGAAGAGGCGGTGCCTCCACACCGTGCCCACCGCGGCGCCCATCCGGCCGCTCATGCCACCGCTCCTTCCGCTATGGCCCGCATCACCCGTTCGGTGTCGACGTCGTCGTCGTTGGCGAGGGTCGCGACCATCCGCCGGTCCCGCATGACGCCGATCGTGTGGCTCAACCGCAGGACCTCCTCCAGCTCGGCCGAGATGAACAGCAGCGCCATGCCGTCGTCGGCGAGGGAGACGACCAGCCGCTGGATCTCCGCCTTGGCACCGACGTCGATCCCGCGGGTCGGTTCGTCGACGATGAGCAGCCGGGGGTTGGTGATCAGCCATCGGGCCAGCAGCACCTTCTGCTGGTTCCCGCCGCTGAGGTCGCGGACCAGCAGCTCCGGGTTGGCCGGGGTGATCCGCAGCGACCGCAGGTAGGCCTCGACGAGCTCGTCCTGGCGGCGGCGGGAGAGCGGGCGGGTCCAGCCCCGGCTCGCCTGCAGTGCCAGGACGATGTTCTCGCGGACGGTGAGGTCCTCGATCAGTCCCTCGGCGCGCCGGTCCTCGGAGCAGAAGGCGACGCCGTTGGCCATGGCGACCCCTGGTCCCCGGAGGGCGACCGGGCGACCGCCGATCCGGATCTGCCCGTGGTCGGCCCGGTCGGCCCCGAAGAGCAGCCGCGCCAGTTCGGTGCGGCCGGAGCCGAGCAGCCCGGCCAGGCCGACCACCTCGCCGCGGTGCACGGAGAGGTCGAACGGGGCGACGGCCCCGGTCCTGGCCAGCCCGCTGGCCTCCAGCACCGGCTCGGCGTGGGCGCGGGCCGCGGCCTCGCGCCCCGGCTGCTCCTCGAGCTCCTCCAGGACCTCCAGCTCCTTGCCGATCATCTTGGCGACGAGCTCCAGCTGGGGCAGATCCCTGGTGAGGAACTCACCGACCAGCCCGCCGTTGCGGAGCACGGTGATCCGGTCGGAGATCTCGTACACCTGGTCGAGGAAGTGGGTGACGAAGAGGATCGCCGTTCCCTCGTCGCGCAGCTGCTTCATCACCCGGAACAGCTCGTCGACCTCCGAGGAGTCGAGGCTGGACGTCGGCTCGTCGAGGATGAGCACCTTCGGCGAGATGTCGATCGCCCTGGCGATGGCCACGAGCTGCTGGACTGCGATGGAGTAGTCGCTGAGCCGTGCCGTCACGTCGAGGTCGAGCTGCAGCCGGTGCAGCAGCTCGGCCGCCCGGCGCCGGACCTCCTGCCACCGGACCGCCCCGAACCGCCGCGGCTCGCGGCCGATGAAGATGTTCTCCGCCACCGACAGGTTCGGGCAGAGGTTGACCTCCTGGAACACGGTGCTGATCCCCGCCTGCTGCGCCTGCGACGGGCCGCTGAACCGCACCGGCGCGCCCTCCAGCGCGATCGTGCCCTCGTCGATCGAGTAGACACCGGTCAACACCTTGATCAACGTCGACTTGCCGGCCCCGTTCTCCCCGAGGAGGGCGTGCACCTCCCCCGGGAGCAGCCGGAAGTCGACGTTGTCCAGCGCCTTGACCCCGGGGAACTGCTTGCTGATCCCTGTCATCGTCAGGATCGCGGGCTCTGCCATCCCTGATCTTCCCTTCGGTAACCCGGTGGACGGGCCGTCCCGGCGAGCCCGGTCGCCGGGACGGCCCGTCGGGCACCGTGAACGGTGCCTCCTCGGCAGGTCAGTACTGACGCTCCGGCAGTGCTGCCTTGGCCTGTTCCTGGGTGAAGGTGGTCTCCTCGGTGACGACCCGCTCCGGGACCGTCTCACCGGCGTCGACCTTCTTCACCAGCTCCATCAGCTGTGGGCCGAGGAGCGGGCTGCACTCGACGATGTAGTTGAACTTGCCGTCGGCCAGCGCCTTCATCCCGTCGCGGACCGCGTCGACGGTCACGATCTTGATGTCCTTGCCCGGCGTGAGTCCGGCTCCCTCGATGGCCTCGAGAGCACCGAGCCCCATGTCGTCGTTGTGCGCGTAGAGGACGTCGATGTCCTTGTGTGCCTTGAGGAAGGCCTCCATGACCTCCTTGCCGCCGGCCCTGGTGAAGTCACCGGTCTGCGAAGCGATGATCTTGAACTTGGGGTCCGCCCCGATGACCTCGGTGAAGCCCTGCTTGCGGTCGATCGCCGGAGCGGAGCCGGTGGTGCCCTGGAGCTCGGCGATGTTCACCTGGTCCGTGCTGTCCTTGTACTCCTCGACCAGCCACTCCCCCGCCTTCTTGCCCTCGAGCACGAAGTCGGAGCCGATGAAGGTCTTGTACAGCGAGGTGTCCTTGGAGTCGACCGCCCGGTCGGTCAGGATGACCGGGATGTTGTTGTCCTTGGCCTCCTTGAGGACGGTGTCCCACCCGGACTCGACGACCGGGGAGAAGGCGATGACGTCGACCCGCTGCTGGATGAACGACCGGATCGCCTTGATCTGGTTCTCCTGCTTCTGCTGGGCGTCGGAGAACTTGAGGTCGATCCCTGCGGCCTTCGCCGCGTCCTGGATGGACGTCGTGTTCGCCGTCCGCCACCCGCTCTCGGCACCCACCTGGGAGAAGCCGAGAGTGATCTTCTCGTCCTTCGCACCGCCCGAGTCACCCTCGTCCCCGCCGCACGCGGAGAGGGAGGCGACGACGAGGCCGGCGAGCAGAACAGCTGTTGCTCTTCTCAACACTGAGCTCTCCTCTTCAACTGCAGGTCACCGCTGACCTGCCGATCGCTGCGTACTACCGATTCATTGCCGATGGGCGCCGACGGTCACTGGCCTGGCGCGGGGGTCGGGGTGCCACCTCCAGTACTGCTCGGTCGTCGGGGACTGCCGACGGCCTGCGGATCACCGCTGGCCGTAGACGTTCTGGTAGCGGTCGTGGAGGGCGTCCACGGCCGCCGGATCGATGGGCGAGAGCTCCCCGAGTGCTCTGGCCAGGTGGACGGTGCGGGCGGCGTCCTCGCACATCACGGCGGCCTTGACCGCGTCCCGCGCGGTGGCCCCGATGGTGAAGACGCCGTGGTTGCGCATGAGCACCGCGGGCGAGCGCCGGCCGGACAGCGTCGCGACGATGCCCCTGCCGATGTCGTCCCCGCCGATCAACGCGAACGGGCCGAGCGGGATCTCCCCGCCGAACTCGTCGGCCATCGCGGTGAGCACGCACGGGACGGCCTCGCCCCGGGCGGCCCATGCGGTCGCGTACGGGCTGTGGGTGTGCACCACCCCGCCGACCTCGGGCATGGCCCGGTAGACGTAGGCGTGCGCCGCGGTGTCGCTGGACGGCGCGAGGTCGCCCTCGACCCGGTTGCCGTCCAGGTCGCACACCACCATCAGCTCCGGGCTCAGGTCCTGGTAGTCCACCCCGCTCGGCTTGATGACCATGAGGTCGGCCCCGGGCACCCGGGCGGACACGTTGCCCGCCGTCCAGACGACCAGCCCGTAGCGCACCAGCTCCGCGTGCAGGTCGGTGACGGTCCGCCGGAGGTCGGCCAGCAGGCCGCGGTCGGCGCTCATCGGGCCACCGCCGCCCTGCGCAGGGCACGCAGCCGGTGCATGGCGCCGTTCGCCGCCCGCCCGAAGGCGTCGTGCAGCAGCCGGTACTCCGCGTAGAGCGCCTGGTAGGCGTCGGCCCGTGCCGGGTCCGGCCGGTACACGTCCCGCTGGACGGTGCCCATCGCCCGGGAGGCGGCCGGGACGTCGGGGTAGCAGCCGGCGGCGACCGCGGCGTGGATGGCGGAGCCGAGGGCCGGGCCCTGCGTGGAGCCGATGAGGCTCAGCGGCCGACGGGTGACGTCGGCGTAGATCTGCATGAGCACCGGGTTGGTGATGAGCCCGCCCGCGGCGACGAGCTCGGTCACCGGGAGCCCCGCGTCCTCGAACGCCTCGACGATCATCCGGGTGCCGAAGGCGGTGGCCTCCAGCAGCGCCCGGTAGACCTCCGGCGGCCGGGTGGCCAGGGTCATCCCGACCAGCAGCCCGCTGAGCTCGTGGTCGACCAGCAGCGAGCGGTTCCCGTTCCACCAGTCGAGGGCGACCAGGCCGTGCGCACCGACCGGCTGGTCCGCCCCGAGCTCGCTGAGCAGGGTGTGCGCACTGATCCCCCGCGCTCTCGCCTGCTCGTGGTACTCCGCGGGGAGGGCGTTGTCGACGAACCAGGCGAAGATGTCCCCGACCCCGCTCTGCCCCGCCTCGTACCCCCACATCCCCGAGGTGATCCCGCCCTCGACGACGCCGCACATCCCGGGCACCTCGGCGACGGTCTCGCCGTTCATCACGTGGCAGGTCGACGTCCCCATGATCAGGACCAGCTGACCCGGGTCGATCGCCTGGGCGGCGGGCGGGGTGACGTGGGCGTCGACGTTGCCGACGGCGACCGCGATCCCCTCCGGGAGACCGGTCCAGGCGGCCGCCCGGGCGGTCAGCGAACCCGCCCTGGCGCCGAGGGCTGACAGCGGGCGGTCCAGCTTCGCGAGGACCTCGGGGAAGTCGGGGTGCAGCTGGGCGAGGTAGTCGGCCGAGGGGCTCGTCCCGTCCTGGACCATGCCCTTGTACCCGGCGGTGCAGACGTTGCGGGTCTCGTGCCCGCACAGCTGCCACACGATCCAGTCCGCCGCCTCGATCCAGCGCTCGGTCGCCCGGTGGACCTCCCTGTCCTCCTCCAGCACCTGCAGGGCCTTGGCGTACTGCCACTCCGAGGAGATCCTCCCCCCGTACCGGCCGATCCACGGCTCGCGCCGCCGGTGGGCCAGGGCGGTGATCCGGTCGGCCTGCCCCTGCGCCGCGTGGTGCTTCCACAGCTTCGGCCACGCGTGCGGGCGGCCGGAGAAGGCGTCCAGCGCGCACAGCGGGGTTCCGTCCCGCCGCACCGGCAGGAAGGTGCAGGCGGTGAAGTCGGTGGCGATGCCCAGTACCTGCCCGGCCGGGACACCGGCGTCGGCGAGGGCGGCCGGGACGGCGTTCCGGAGCACCTCGACGTAGTCCTGCGGGTCCTGCAACGCCCAGTCCGGAGGCAGCTCCTCCCCGGTGCCGGGCAGGGTGGTGTCGATCACCCCGTTCCGGTAGCCGTGCACCGCCGTCCCGACCTCGGCTCCGTCGGAGACCCTGACCACGAGCGCCCTTCCGGACAGGGTTCCGAAGTCGACTCCGACGACGTACCGATCATCGGTGTGAGCGTTCTCATTCATGGGTGGGGACTCCACGGGACGGGTTCGGGTTGTCGTTCGGTGAGGGATCGCCCCTGGGGGGAGATCACCGGGATCGGGAATCACCCGGGCCGGTGGACCGGGTGGGGACGGGCCGATGGCTGAGGTCGTGAGGTCGGGGGCCGGGTCGGGTGTCGCGGGTGTGGCGGGGGCCGGGTCGGGTGTTCGGGGGAGCCTCGGTTCTGGAGGGACTCCCCGGGGGGGGTCGTGAGCCGGGTCGGGTCGGTTGTCGGTCGGTGCGGCTGGCGGCCGGGAGGGATCGGCTCCCGGGTCAGGAGGCCGGTCTGGCGGCGCTCGTCCGCACCACCAGGCGAGGCGTCAGGTGGATCCGGTGGTGCGACTGCTCCCCCTCGGCGATCCGCAGCAGCAGCTCCATGCTGCGGCGGCCGACCTCACCGAAGTCCTGTCGCACCGTGGTCAGCGGCGGGATCAGGTACGGCGCCTCGGGGATGTCGTCGAAGCCGACGACGCTCACGTCGTCCGGCACCCGGCGGCCCACCTCGGAGAGGGCGCGCAGCACGCCGAGCGCCATCTGGTCGTTGCCGCAGAACACCGCGGTCGCCTCGGGGTCGCGGGCGACGGCCTGTCCCGCCTGGTACCCCGACCGGGCGCTCCAGTCCCCGACGAGGACCTCCGGCTCGGCGGCACCCGCCTCGGCCAGTGCCTTCTGCCAGCCGGCGACGCGCTCCCTGGCCTCGGGCCAGCCCGCGGGACCGGAGACGTGGTGCACCGTCCGGTGACCGAGGTCGAGCAGGTGGTGGACGGCCAGCTCGGCCCCCGCCGTGTTGTCGACGCCGACCATGGGAACGTCCGCCGCCCCGCCGACCCCCACCCCGACCAGGGCGATCCCCGCCGGGACCGAGGCGAGGGCGTCGACGGCGGAGTCCTTGGGGACGATGGCGACGATGCCCTCGACGGCCTGCTCCCGGAGCCGGTTCACGGCCTCCAGCACCGAGGAGCGGGACAGCGAACGGCTGCTGGCGATGGTGACGAAGTACCCGGCGGCACGGGCCGCCTGCTCGATCCCGTAGACCATGGACGAGGGCCCGAACAGGGTGCTGTCGAAGGTGACGATGCCGAGGGTGTTGGAGCGCCGGGTCACCAGCATCCGGGCTGCCGAGTTGGGCTGGTAGTCCAGCTCCCGCATCGCGTCGAGCACCCGCTGGCGGGTCTGCTGGCGGACCTTGGCGTGCCCGTTGAGCACCCGGGACACGGTCTGGTGGGAGACGCCGGCGAGCCGGGCGACGTCCATCATCACCGGGGGCCGGTGCTCGCCGTCGCCGGGGCGCTGCGCCCCGCCGCCCTCCGCCCCGCGGCTCATCGCCGGACCGAGCAGTCCGGGACCAGCCGCCGGAGCGGGATGATCTGGAATGTCAGCATCGATGGCCTCCAAGCGGGGCGGACTCCGCTGATGTTCGGGCTAGTGTTAACGTTCACACCATGACCCGTCAAGGGTGCGTCCTGGCACCTTGACCAAACCGTGACCATGGCGGTTCGGGGGCCGTGACGCGGGTCGTGATCACCCTCGGCCGGACCTCCCGGAGACCGCCGGACGGCACCGCGACGGGGCACCCCACAGCGTCGCGACGGGACCCGGACGGCACGGGGAGGGCACCACGACGGGGCACCTCACGACGCGGGGAGGGCACGGGTCCCCCGCACGGGAGTCGGCGGGGTTGCGACGGGGTGCCGGTGGGACGGAGCCGGACGCGAGGGGACCCCTGGGCGGGTCGACGGTCTGCGCCGGCTCACTCCATGCCCGTGACCGGGATGTACTGCCAGTGCCACGGCTCGGGAAGGGAACCGCCGGAGCGGGCCCAGTTCGGGGCGTCCCAGCCGTAGCGGGGGGCGTTGTCCCGCATCCACAGGTACTGGACGGTGCCGAAGTCCTCGATGCCGCCGCACAGGTCGGCCGCGGCCGCGAAGCCGTGGTTGCTGGTCCCGGGGGTCGCGGTCATCCCCGGCTTCTGCGCGTGCAGGGACTGCTGCTGGGACAGGGTCCGGTAGGTGTCGGTGATGCAGATGTTCCGGCCGAAGCGCTGCCGGTAGGCCACGTTGAGCTTGGCGAAGGCCACCGCGGCGTCGGGGCGGAGCTGCTCGCCCTTCTCCCACAGCGTGCACAGTGCGCTGGTGTTGAGTTGGCCGTTGGTGCCCTTGGACGCCAGGGGAACCCCGTCGCAGCCGGGCAGCACCGCACGCTCGTAGGACCGGTTCGGCCTGGTCACCAGGACGGTGCGCGGCGCGACGAGGGACTTCGGCACCTGGGCCGAGTACGAGGGGTCGGATACCGGGATGACCTTGAGGTCGGCGACAGCGGAGAGCCTGCGGTCGGCCCGCGCCGGGAACTCGGGGGCCGGGGCCATGGTCGCGGCGTTCACCGTGTTGGTCACGACCTTGGGGGCGACCGACATGAGCCCGCTGAGCGGGGCGGCGATGGTGGCGAGGCCCAGGGCACCGGCGATCCCCACCTGGGGAGCGCTCAGGGATGTGGGGGTTACACGCTGAGTGACCTGCCGGGACGCCCTGGCGGTCTCCTGGTGTTGCCGTCGTGAGCGACGGGTCACCGGAGGCTCAGCGCGATGCGACGCCACTCCATGGCCTCCTTCGGGTCTCCGCGACGTTCCGGCGACTCAATCCCGCGGGCCCCCCTCGTTGGGTCACGGACATATAAAGGCCTCCGCCGCAGGAAATCAAGCTCTCCTGGGTGTGGATTTGCACGTGCACGCGGTTCCACACCCGCCGTCCGCGCCGACACGCCGAGGAGGTCGACGGGCCGCAGCGGCATCGTAGCCGAACGTCACCGATGATCGACCGACCGGGTGACGGACGACGAACGAGTGATCTACGCAACGTGTAGACCGAACGGGAAGATCAGCTCACCCGACTGCGCTCCGTGGATCGGACGGTCACCGGGGCCGTCGTCCGGTTCCGCCGCCCCGACCTGGCCCGACCGCACCGCCGGTGACCGGACGGCCTCCCCGCACCAGATCACAGCGCGTCACGGAATCCCGGTCCGACGGGCCCCGGAATAGCGCGACCGAGGGGGTGTGAAAAGGTTTTCCGGACGTCGCCGGAAGACCGTTGCCGACGCCGCCGCGAGACATTTCCGGGTCGGCGTCCGGCCGGCGGGGGACGCGCCGACCGGCCTCGGGGCCGGGTGTCGCCCAGGGCCCCGTGTCCCACCGGGCGACACCGCAGTGTCACCGACAGTCGATCATCGCTGATATTCCGTCACCATTCGTGATCGCCCGGCGGCGAGGTCACCACCCGCGCGGGAGCGGGCGCCCCTCCTCGAACCCCGCCCCGGACTGCACCCCGACCACCGCCCGCCGGTGGAAGTCCTCCGGGGTCTCGGCGCCGACGTAGGTGAACGCGCTGCGCACCCCCGAGGCGATCTGGTCGAGGAGGTCCTCCACGCCGGGGCTCTGCGGGTCCAGGTACATCCGGGAGGAGGAGATGCCCTCCTCGAAGAGGGCCTTGCGGGCCCGCTCGAAGGGGGTGTCCGACCGGGTCCTCGCCCGCACCGCCCTGGCCGACGCCATGCCGTAGCTCTCCTTGAAGGCCCGGCCCTCCTGGTCGCGCTGCAGGTCGCCGGGGCTCTCGTAGGTGCCGGCGAACCACGAGCCGATCATCACCTGGCTGGCGCCAGCGGCCAGCGCGAGAGCGACGTCCCGCGGGTGCCGCACCCCGCCGTCGGCCCACACCCGCCGTCCCAGCGACCGGGCCTGGGCCGCGCACTCCAGCACGGTGGAGAACTGCGGCCTGCCCACCGCGGTGCGCATCCGGGTGGTGCACATGGCACCGGGCCCCACCCCGACCTTCACGATGTCGGCCCCCGCCCCGACGAGGTCCCGCACGCCCTCAGCGGTCACCACGTTGCCCGCGACGATCGGAACGGACGGCGGCACCACCTTCCGCACCAGCCGCAGCGCCTCGAGCATGCGCTCCTGGTGCCCGTGCGCGGTGTCCACGACGAGGCAGTCGATCCCCGCGTCGAGCACCGCGGTCGTCTTGGCCTCCAGGTCACCGTTGATGCCGATCGCGGCGCCGATCCGGAGCCGGCCGGAGCCGTCGAGGGCCGGCCGGTAGAGGGTCGAGCGCAGCGCGCCCTTTCGGGTGATCACCCCGACCAGGTTCCCTCCCCGCACCACCGGCGCGAACCGGCGCCTGGCGTTGTTGAGCGCCTCGAACGCGGCCTCCGGGCCGCCGGGCGCCTCGACGAGCCCGGCGTCGAGGGTCAGCGGCTCCGGGGTCATCACCTCCCGCAACTGGGTGAACCGGTCGACGCCGCGGCAGTCGTCCTCGCTCACCACGCCGACCGGGGCCGAGCCGTCGACGACGACGACGGCCCCGTGCGACCGCTTGGGCATGAGGTGCAGGGCGTCGAGCACGGTCTCGTCCGGCTTCAGGGTCAGCGGGGTCTCCAGGACCGGGTGGCACCGCTTCACCCTGGCCACGACGTCACCCAGCACGTCGAGGGGCACATCCTGCGGGAGCACCGCCATCGCCCCGCGCCGGGCGACCGTCTCGGCCATCCGCCGCCCCGAGACCGCCGTCATGTTGGAGACGACGACCGGGAGGGTCGTGCCGGCCCCGTCGTCCGGGGTGAGGTCGACGTCCAGCCGGGAGTGCACGGCCGAGCGGGAGGGCACCAGGAACACGTCGGTGTAGGTGAGATCGTGTCGTGGCGGCACGTCGTCGAGGAACTGCACGGTCACCTCACAGTCGACAGGACGGACGCCGGTCACGACAGGATGAACTCGGTCGCGGGTCCCCGACGCACCGCCTATCGTCCCCCACTGACCACCGATCACCGAGAAGAGGCACGCATGATCGGCACTCCAGGACCCCACGGGACCGCGCCAGGGCTCCCGGATCCCGCCACCGCGGACACCGACCGGGTGGTCGCCGTCTCCGGGCTGACCAAGCGGTTCGGGTCGGTGCGGGCCGTGGAGAACCTCACCTTCACCGTGCGGCCGGGACGGGTGACCGGGTTCCTCGGGCCCAACGGAGCCGGCAAGACCACGACGCTGCGGATGCTGCTCGGACTGGTCCGGCCCACCGCGGGCACCGCGACCGTCGGCGGGCGCCGGTACGCCGACCTGGCCCAGCCGCAGCGGGTCGTCGGGGCCGCGCTGGAGGCCAGCGACTTCCACCCCGGCCGGACGGCGCGCGACCACCTGCGGGTGCTCGCCGCCGCGATGGACCTCGACCGGGCTCCGGGCCGGGTGGAGGAGATGCTCGCGCTCGTCGGCCTCACCGAGTCCGCCGGGCGGCGCGTCGGCGGGTACTCCCTCGGCATGCGGCAGCGCCTCGCCCTGGCCTCCGCCCTGCTCGGTGACCCCGGCGTGCTGCTCCTCGACGAGCCGGCGAACGGGCTCGACCCCCAGGGCATCGTCTGGCTGCGGGAACTGCTGCGGAGCCTCGCCGCCCAGGGCAGGACGGTGCTGGTCTCCAGCCACGTCCTTGCCGAGGTCGAGCAGACGGTCGACGACGTGATCATCATCAGCCACGGCCGGCTGGTGCGGGCCTCGACCCTCGACGAGCTCGCCGCCGCGGACACGGTGCACGTGGCCGGCCCCGACACCGACCGGCTCCGCGCGGCCCTCGCCGCGGCCGCCCTCGACGCCCGGGTGATCGGCCGGAACGTCGTCGAGGTCACCGGGGCGACCACGACCCAGGTCGGGCACGTCGCCTTCGAGGCCGGGGTGGAGCTGCACCGGCTGGAGGCCGCGGGCGACGACCTGGAGCGGACCTTCCTCCGGCTCGTCAGCGACGGCGCGGAGGAGGACGACGACTCGCCAGGACCCGGTGACCCGCCGGCTGCTGCCGCACCGGGGACGCCGGAGCCCACGGCCGCCGAGGAGGCCGCCGCGACGACCGGTGAGGAGGGATCGCGATGACCGTTCAAGCCGTCGGTGCCGGGCAGGCGCCGCGACGCTGGAGGGCGACACCGCTGCACCAGCTGGTCGGCTGGGAGCTGCTGAAGATCCGCACCACCCGGATGTGGTGGGGGCTGCTGACGGCGGGGGTCGCGATGGCCCTCTTCCAGTCGATCTTCACCGCGGCGCTCGCCGGGCGGTCGGTGGGGGGGCAGCCCTCCGGTCTCCCCGCGCCGGACGACCCCGCGGTGCTGCGCACCCTCTACGCCTCGGGCTTCCTCGGCGGGTACGTCTTCGTGCTCGTGCTGGGGGTGCTCGGGCTCGCCGCCGAGTACCGGCACCAGACCATCACCCACACCTTCCTCGCCGTGCCCCGGCGACCCCGGATCGTCCTCGCCAAGCTCCTCGCGTACCTCCTCGCGGGAGCCGGGTTCGGGGCGGTCCTCGTGGCGACCGGTGTCGTCGCCGGCGGGATCGTGATCCTGCTGCGGGGCTACCCGCTGGGCCTCGACGCGCCGGGGGTCCCCCGCACCATCGGCCTGTCGGTGCTGGGGTGCGCGGTCTGGACGATCGTCGGCCTCGGGGTCGGGATCCTCATCCGCAACCAGGTCGCCGCGATCGTCGTCAGCGTCCTCGTCGCCTACCTGGTCGATCCGCTGCTCAGCTTCGGGCTGAACCAGGTGGAGGGCGGCGGGGACGTCGCCAGGTACCTGCCCAGCCAGGCCTCGGCCGCGATCGCGGAGGGACCGACGTCCGGCACCTTCGCCGTCGATCTCCTGCCCTGGTGGGGCGGCCTGCTCGTGCTCTGCGGCTACGGCCTGGTCTGCGCCGCGGCCGGGACCCTGCTCACCCTGCGCCGTGACGTGAGCTGACGCCGCCGGGAGCCGGTACCGCATCCCCGTGGACCCGGGGTGTCAAGGGAGGATGGCCCTTCCCCAGGGTGTGATTCACCACATCCGCTTATGGTGGATTTCGTGCGCAGCCGGACCAGCGAGCCCAGCGAGCAGGCGAGTGACCCCGAACCGCAGGCCCCGACGGTCGACCGGTCCATGACCGCGTTCGGCCCCAACGCCTGGCTGGTCGACGACCTCTACCAGCGGTACCGCGAGGACCGCAGCTCGGTCGATCCCGCGTGGTGGGAGTTCTTCGCCGACCAGGAGCCGACGGCGTTCCGCCGGCCCGAGCCCGAGCCGGGACCGCAGCCCCCGCCGGGCCCCGGACCGGTGCCGGGCCCGGAGCCGGGCGCGAGGCCAGGCCCGGAGCCGGGGCCGGGCCCTCGCGGGGCTCCCGCGCCGGACGGCGGCCGGGTGACCCGGCTGCGCGGCGCCGCGGCCAAGGTCGTCACCGCGATGGAGAGCAGCCTCGAGGTGCCGACGGCGACCAGCGTCCGGGCCGTCCCGGCGAAGCTCCTCATCGACAACCGGATCGTCGTCAACAACCACCTCGCCCGGTCCCGCGGCGGGAAGATCTCCTTCACCCACCTCATCGCCTTCGCCCTCGTCGAGGCGCTCGCCGACCTGCCGGAGCTGAACCGCCGGTTCGTCACCGACGGCGACCGGCCGGCCGTGGAGCAGCCGGACCACGTGAACCTGGGCGTCGCCGTCGACCTGACCCGGGAGGACGGGTCGAGGACCCTCGTCGTGCCCTCCGTCAAGGCGTGCGAGGAGCTGGACTTCGCCCGGTTCTGGACCGCCTACGCCGACCTCGTGCGACGGGCCCGCTCCGGTGGGCTCACCGCGGCCGACCTCACCGGGACCACGATCACCATCACCAACCCCGGCACCATCGGAACGGTCCACTCGGTGCCCCGGCTGATGAGGGGGCAGGGCGCGATCATCGGCGTCGGCGCACTGGAGTACCCCGCCGAGTACGCGGGGGCCAGCGACGAGACCCTGGCCCGACTGGCCGTCAGCAAGACCCTCACCCTGACGTCCACCTACGACCACCGGATCATCCAGGGGGCGCAGTCGGGCGAGCTCCTCCGGCTGCTGCAGGTCAAGCTGCTCGGCGAGGACGGCTTCTACGACCGGGTGTTCAGCGCCCTGCGGGTGCCGTACGAGCCGATCCGCTGGGTGCGCGACGTCACCGTCTCCCACGAGGAGGACATCAACAAGACGGCACGGGTGCAGGAGCTGATCCACGCCTACCGGGTCCGCGGTCATCTCATGGCCGACACCGACCCGCTGGAGTACCGGCAGCGCCGCCACGACGACCTCGACGTGACCACCCACGGCCTCACCCTGTGGGACCTCGACCGCACCTTCCCCACCGGGGGGTTCGGCGGACAGCCGGTGATGCCCCTCCGCGACATCCTCGGGGTGCTCCGCGACTCCTACTGCCGCACGGTGGGCGTCGAGTACATGCACGTCCAGGATCCCGAGCGGCGGCGGTGGCTGCAGGCCCGGATCGAGACGCCGTACACCCCGCCGACCCGGGAGGAGCAACTGCGGATCCTGCACCGGCTCAACGCGGCCGAGGCGTTCGAGACCTTCCTGCAGACGAAGTACGTCGGTCAGAAGCGGTTCAGCCTCGAGGGCGCGGAGAGCGTGATCCCGCTGCTGGACGCCGTGCTCTCCGCCGCGGCCACCACCGGGGTGGAGGAGGTGTGCATCGGCATGCCGCACCGCGGCCGGCTCAACGTGCTCGCCAACATCGCCGGCAAGGGCTACGCGCAGATCTTCCGTGAGTTCGAGGGTGCCCAGGACCCCCGCAGCGTGCAGGGATCCGGGGACGTCAAGTACCACCTCGGCACCGAGGGGGTGTTCGTCGGCCAGGACGGCGAGCGGACCCGGGTGCACCTGGCGGCCAACCCCTCCCACCTGGAGGCGGTGGCCCCGGTGCTCGAGGGCGTCGTCCGGGCCAAGCAGGACCGGCTCGACCGGGGCTCGTCGTTCTTCCCCGTGCTCGCGGTGCTGCTGCACGGGGACGCCGCCTTCGCCGGCCAGGGCGTCGTCGCGGAGACGCTCAACCTCTCCCAGCTGCGCGGCTACCGCACCGGGGGCACCGTGCACGTGGTGGTGAACAACCAGGTCGGGTTCACCACCGCGCCGGCGTCGTCCCGGTCCTCGGTGTACTGCACCGACGTCGCCCGGATGATCCAGGCCCCGATCTTCCACGTCAACGGGGACGACCCGGAGGCCTGTGTCCGGGTGGCCCGGCTGGCCTTCGCCTACCGGACCGCCTTCGACGCCGACGTCGTCGTCGACCTCGTCTGCTACCGCCGGCGCGGCCACAACGAGGGCGACGACCCGTCGATGACCCAGCCGCTGATGTACCGGCTCATCGAGGCCAAGCGCAGCGTCCGCAAGCAGTACACCGAGGCGCTGATCGGCAGGGGCGACCTCACCGTCGACGAGGCGGAGCAGGCGCTGCGGGACTACCGGGAGCGGCTGGAACGGGTCTTCACCGAGACCAGGGACACCGTCAACGAGCCGCTGCCCGCCGGTGACGTCACCGCGGGACTCGACCCGCCGGCAGCCCAACTCGCCGACGAGCCACGGGGCAGGTCCGCGCCGGAGCCCGAGCCGGCCACCGCGGTGGAGGCACGGGTGCTCAAGCGGGTGGGCGACGCGCACGTCAGCCCGCCGCAGGGGTTCGCCGTCCACCCCCGGCTGCAGGCCCTGCTGGAGCGACGGGCGGCGATGGCAGTCGACGGCGACGTCGACTGGGCGTTCGCGGAACTGCTCGCGCTGGGGTCGCTGCTGATGGAGGGCGTCCCGGTCCGGATGGCGGGGCAGGACACCCGACGCGGCACCTTCGCCCAGCGGCACGCCGTCCTCGTGGACCGGGTCACCGGCACCGAGTGGACCCCGCTGGCGAACCTCGCCGAGGACCAGGCCAAGTTCTGGATCTACGACTCGCTGCTCAGCGAGTTCGCGGCGATGGGCTTCGAGTACGGGTACTCCGTCGAGCGACCGGACGCGCTGGTGCTGTGGGAGGCCCAGTTCGGGGACTTCGTCAACGGGGCGCAGACGATCGTCGACGAGTTCGTCTCCTCCTCGGAGCAGAAGTGGGCGCAACGGTCCTCCGTCGTCCTGCTGCTCCCGCACGGCTACGAGGGCCAGGGGCCGGACCACTCCTCCGCCCGGGTGGAGCGGTTCCTCCAGCTGTGCGCCGAGGACAACCTCACCGTCGCCGCGCCGTCCACCCCGGCGTCCTACTTCCACCTGCTGCGCCGTCAGGCCAGGGCGAGGCCGCGCCGCCCGCTCGTCGTGTTCACCCCGAAGTCGGCCCTGCGGCTGAGGGCCGCGACCTCCGGGATCGAGGACTTCACCTCGGGTGCCTTCCGGGCCGTCGTCCCGGACGACGGCCCGCGGCCGGGCGGGGAGGTCGACCGGGTGCTGCTCTGCTCCGGGAAGATCGTCCACGAGCTCCTCGCCGAGCGGGCGAGGCGCCGGGACGACCGGACCGCGATCGTCCGGCTGGAACAGCTCTACCCCCTGGACGTCGCGGCGATCCGCCGGGCCGTCGGGTCGTCTCCCTCCGCCCGGCTGCGCTGGGTGCAGGAGGAGCCGGCCAACCAGGGGGCATGGACGTTCGTCCGGCTCGCCCTCGCCGAGCACCTCGGCGGGCGCGAACTGCAGCCCGTCACCCGGCCCGCGTCGGCGTCGCCGGCGACCGGCTCGTCCCGGCAGCACCTCCTGGAGCAGGCGGACCTCCTGGAGCGCGCCTTCCGGGACTGAGCCGGCCGGTGGGAGGTCGCCGGGATCCGGCCGTCGCGTAGGGTCGGTTGCCAGGGATCTCCATCGGAGGGAGCGCGGTGAGGCGGGCTGAGACGGGCGCCGGCGAGACCTCCGTCGCCGCGACGGGGGTCACCGGCCTGCGGATCTGTGTCGTCGGCGACGACCTCGTGGCAGGGGTCGGCGACCCCAGGTCACTGGGCTGGGTCGGTCGGGTGGCCGCGAGGACCTCCCGCGAGCAGGGCCCGGTGACGGCGTTCCCGCTCGGGATCCCCGACGAGTCGACGGCGGGGCTGCTGTCGCGGTGGCGGGAGGAGAGCATCCGCCGGTTCGGCGACGACCCCGCCGCCGCGAGGCTGGTGCTCGGGATCGGCCAGCAGGACCTCCTGCAGGGGCTCTCCCTGCCGCGGTCGCGGCTCAACCTGGCGAACGTCCTCGACGAGGCGCACGCCCGCAGCCTCCCGGCCTTCGTCGTCGGTCCGCCGCCACTGCTCGACGAGCGGCTCAACGCCGGGATCGCCGAGCTCTCGGACGCCTTCCAGGACGTCTGCGAACGCCGCCGGGTGATCTACGTCGACACCTTCACCCCGCTGGTGCACCACGAGGACTGGCTCACCGACCTCGCCGCCGGTGACGGCCTGCACCCCGGCCAGGCCGGTTACGGCCTGATGGCGTGGCTGGTGCTGCACACCGGCTGGCACACCTGGCTGGGTCTTCCGCAGCCGTGAGCCGGACGGGCTGGGGCACGGCCCGGGTCCGCGGCCGGTCCATGCTGCCCACCCTGCGCGACGGCGACCTGCTCCTGGTGCGCTGGGGCGCGCGGCCACGGACGGGTGACCTCGTGGTGGTCCGGCTGCCGGGCGGCCGGCCGATCGCCGTCAAGCGGCTCGTCCACCGGGAGCCGGAGGGCTGGTGGGTCGAGCGGGACAACCCCGCGGAGGGGACCGACTCCTGGCAGGTCGGCGCCGTCGGCGAGGGTGACCTGCTCGGGGTGGTGACGGTCAGGCTCTGGCCGAGACCAGGCCGCCCGAGGCCCTGACCACGTCGCCCGCGATGCGGCTCCGGCACCGCCCGGGTAACGTGATCGTGGCCACACCCGGAGCGTGAACCAACCCCAGAGAAAGGGAGTGACGAGATGCTCTCGCGTCTCCTCGACACCGTCGCCGGTACCGAGGTCAGCGCCCACTGCGACCTTCCCTGCGGCGTGTACGACCCCGCCCAGGCACGGATCGAGGCGCAGTCGGTCCGGGCGTGCATGGAGAAGTTCCACGCCTCCGACGACCCGGTGTTCCGGGAGCGCGCAGTCATGATCAAGGAGGAGCGCAGCGACCTGGTGAAGCACCACCTGTGGGTGCTGTGGACCGACTACTTCAAGCCGGCGCACTTCGCGAAGTACCCGCAGCTCCACGAGCTGTTCAACGAGGCGACCAAGCTGGCGGGTGCCGGCGGCACCAAGGGCACCAACGACGTCACCGTCGCGGACCGGCTGCTCGCCCGGATCGACGAGATCGCGGCGATCTTCGCGGAGACCAAGCAGGCCGCCTGACCTGGGTGTCGGCGGACCGGACGCGCTCCGGAACCTCTCGGCCCTGGTCCATCCCGAATTTCCGGTTTGGGTGGACTAGGGCCGAGTATTGCGGTAAGCGGTAATCTGCTGCACGTGAGGACCGTGGCTCCCGATCCGGCAGGTTCGTCCGAACCGGAATCCCCACCGGAGGCCGGGGGCTCCCGATCGCTCCCCCTGGTCGTCCGTCCCGCCCTGAGGCACGAGCTCGCGGCCGCGGGCAGGGTCGCCAGGGACGCCTACCTCGCCGACGGCTTCGACGACGTCGACTACGCGGCGAGCCTCGCCGACGCGGAGGGCAGGGCATGCTTCGGCGAGGTCGCGGTCGCCCTCGTCGGCGGACGGGTCGTCGGCAGCGTCACCTTCGTCCACAACCGGCACCCCGGGGATCCGGGGCTCGACGCAGCCCACCCCGACACAGCCCACCCAGAGTCAGCCCACCCCGACGGCACCGTTCCCCGCCCTCAGGCCGTGGCCGGGGCGGAGCCGTTGTGCGAGGTCAGCGAGCCCGGTGAGGCGGAGTTCCGGATGCTCGGGGTCGTCCCCGACGCGCGGGGGCTCGGGGTCGGGACCGCGCTGGTGGACTGGTGCGTCACGAGGGCCCGCCAGGTCGGCGCCCCGAGGCTGCTGCTGAGCACCTGCGAGAAGATGTCGGCCGCCCGGCACATCTACGTCACCCGCGGCTTCCGGTGCGTCGACGAGCTCGGCTGGCGGACCGACGACGGCGTCGAGCTCCTCGTCTACCGCCTCGACCTCACCGGCTGACGCGCGGCCGGTCCCGACCGGGACGCCGGGCCGGGAACGTGCCGCCGAGGGAGGCGCCGAGGGAGGCTCAGGCGACCAGCCCCACCCGTTTGAGCTCGACGGTGAGGTCGTGCGGGTTGGTGGACACCGCAAGGGCGTCGTCGATGGTCACCACGCCGTCGCGGACCAGGGAGACCAGGTGCTGGTCGAAGGTCTGCATCCCGTAGTACTCGCCCTCCTGCATCAGCTCGGTGATCATGGAGGTCTTCTCCTCGTCCGCGACCGCCTCGGCGATCCGCCCGGTGGTCACGCAGATCTCCATGGCGACGCACCGGCCCAGCCCGTCCGCCCGGTTGACGAGCCGCTGGCAGACGATGCCGCGCAGGGCACCGGCCAGCGAGAGCCGGATCTGCTTCTGCTCGTGCGGCGGGAAGAAGTCGATGATGCGGGCGATGGTCTCCTGGGCGTCCGTGGTGTGCAGGGTGGACATGACGAAGTGGCCGGTCTCGGCGGCCTGGAGGGCGGCCCGCACCGTCTCCTGGTCACGCATCTCGCCGACCAGGATCACGTCCGGGTCCTGCCGCATCGCGGCCCGCAGCGCCGAGGCGAAGTCCTCGGTGTCCACCCTGACCTCACGCTGACTGATCATGGCGAGGTTGTCCTGGTGCAGGATCTCGATCGGGTCCTCGATCGTCACCACGTGGACCTCGCGCTGGTTGTTGATCAGGTTCACCATGCCGGCCAGCGTCGTCGTCTTGCCGGAGCCCGTCGGGCCGGTGACCAGGACCAACCCGCGGGGCTCCAGGGCCAGCTTGCCGATCACCGGGGGCAGCCCGAGGTCCTCCAGCGGGATGGCACCCACCGAGACCCGCCGGAACACCAGCGCCACCGTCCCCCGGGCCCGGAAGGCGTTGACCCGGAACCGGCCGATCCCCGGGACGGAGTAGGCGAAGTCCGCCTCGTTCGTCCGCGCGAACTCCTCGCGCAGGTCGGCCCGCAGCACCTCGGCGACCATGGCCTCGGTGTCCGGCGGCTTGAGTATCGGCGCCTGGAGCTTGCGCAGCCGCCCGTCGATGCGTACCCGGGGAGGCGACCCGACCTTGCAGTGCAGGTCGGAACCGAAGAGCTCGGTCAGTGCCTTGAGGTACGGGACGACGGACTGCGGGTGATCGCTCACGGCGTGAGGATCGGCCGGCACCCCCGCCGTCTTGAGCGGGTCGGCCACCGCCTCGCCCGCCCGCCGGAGCCGACCGCCGGGCGTGGGGACCTGCGGCCGCTGTGCGACCATGGGACGTCGCAGCCGAAGATCCGAGGAGCACAGCATGAGCAGACGCGCCCGTCGCCGCCGCGCCCGCAAGAGCAAGGCCGCCAACCACGGACGTCGTCCCCACAGCTGACCGTCCGCGCGGGAGGTCCGCGGGCGGTGATCCGCGGACCTCGACCGCACTCTCCTGCGGGTGCAGAGGCCCTCGACGCGCAGGCGGACGACCGGGGACCCGCGGGAGGTCGCCGAGCAGCGGCCGGGTCAGCCCCCCAGCTGCACCCGCACCTCTGTGATCTTCAGAAGGATCCGGCGCCGGAGATCGTCCGGCGCCGGCTCACACCCGCAGCTGCGACGCACCAGGGCCTTCAGCGCGGTGTCGAGGTGGTACTCGGACAGGCACGGGGAACAGTCCTCGAGGTGCTCCCGGATCCGCGCGGTGTCCTCTTCGGTCATCTCTCCGTCGAGGAACTCGAACACCCGGTCGAGGACCTCGCGGCAGTCGGTGTCGTGCGGGTCGCCGCAGCTCATGCCGCACCTCCCTCGGGAGCCGCCGCCCCGACGACCCCGCGCTCGCGCGCGTAGTCCTCGAGCAGGGCCCGCAGTTGCCGACGCCCGCGGTGCAACCGGGACATCACGGTTCCGATCGGGGTCGCCATGATCTCTGCGATCTCCCGGTACGCGAAGCCCTCGACGTCGGCGAGGTAGACGGCGATCCGGAACTCCTCCGGGATCTTCTGGAGGGCGTCCTTGACGTCGGAGTCCGGCAACCGGTCCAGGGCCTCGGCCTCCGCCGAGCGCAGGCCGGACGAGGTGTGCGACTCCGCCCTGGCGATCTGCCAGTCCTCGATCTCCTCCGAGGCCGCCTGCTGCGGCTCCCGCTGACGCTTCCGGTAGGAGTTGATGTAGGCGTTGGTGAGGATCCGGTAGAGCCACGCCTTCAGGTTCGTGCCCGGCTCGTACTGGTGGAACGACGCGAAGGCCTTGGTGAAGGCCTCCTGCACCAGATCCTCGGCGTCGGCGGGGTTGCGCGTCATGCGCAGGGCCGCCGAGTACAGCTGGTCGAGGAACGGCAGGGCTTCGCGTTCGAAGCGAACCGCCCGTTCCTCAGGGGTCTCGGTCGTGGGTGCGCGACCCGTGTCCTCAGTCATCGCGATCGAGGGTAGCCGGGTGCCCCGACGGACACCTCTCCAGTACCCGGAGCCGGACCCCTGATCACATCCGGAACGGCACGTTTCGCCAACGATGGTCGTCACCACGCAGAAGGACCGCCTTTCCCAGTGCGACGTACCGGCGTGAACGCCGGAAGACCCCGCCCGCATTCCGGGGTCGTCCTCGGCTGATCACCCGGATGTCCCGATGATGACCCCGGTCGGCGCCCTACCGTGACAAGCCGTTCCCCGTCAGAACAGCGGGGTGTCCGGCCCGCCGAGGATCTCCCCGGTGACCGGGTCGACCGAGGCCGGTGCCGACCCCGGCGTCGGGATCGGCCGCAGCAGCTCGGGATCGTTGTTGGCGACCGAGTTCACCCGCGACGAGACCGGGACCGCGACGAACCTGCCCGGTGGCGGCGGACCGGTCAGCGCCAGCACGGCGTCCGGGTCGCGCTGCGCCGGGTCGAGCCATGCGGCCCACCTGTCCCGCGGCAGGACCAGCGGCATCCGGTCGTGGACGGCCGCCAGCCCCTGCTCCGCCGGGACGGTGAGGATCGCGAAGGTGGTCAGCCACGAGCCCGGGTCGTCCTTCGGCAGCTCGGGGTCCCGCCAGAACTCGTAGATCCCGGCGAAGGCGATCGGCGCGCCGTCCACGGGGTGGATGTGGAACGGCTGCTTCGCCCGGCCCCGCCGCGCCGCGCCTGCGGTACCCGCCCCGAGGCGCTGCCACTCGTACCAGCCGTCCGCGGGCACCAGGCACCGCCTGGCCAGCGCGGGACGCCGGTAGGCCGGCCGGTCGAGCAGCGACTCGGCCCTCGCGTTGATCATGCGACCGCCACTGCCCCGGTCCCGGGACCAGGAGGGCACGAGTCCCCAGGTGAGCAGGCGCAGCCAGCGCACGGCGGGCTCATGCCGCTCCAGGACGACCGGGACGGCCGCCGTCGGCGCGACGTTGTAGTTCGGCTGCGCCGCCGCGGGGTCCTCGCCGGGCCCGTCCCCCGCCGTCTCGTCGACCTCGAACTCCTCGGCCAGCCCCTCCGGGTCGCGGCTGGCGACATAGCGACCGCACACGCAGGACAGCCTGACACGCACCGGGCGGGTCGGCTCGCGATCGCCGCCCGGTGGCGGTAGGCAGTGCTCATGAGCCCGTTGCGCCTGCTCGCCCGTCCGCTGCTCGCCGCGCCGTTCGTCGCGACCGGTCTGGACCACCTGCGTCATCCCGGGCCCGTGACCGAGGCCGCAGGCCCCCACCTCGACCGGCTCGGCAGGCGACTCGGGCGGTCGGTCGACACGCAGACCGCCGTCCGGGCGAACGGTGCCGTGATGGCGGTGGCGGCCGCACTGTTCGCCGCGGGCCGGCTGCGGCGGCTGTCCGCCACGGTGATGGCCCTCACCCTGGTGCCGGTCAGCTCCCTCGACGCCCCCTTCTGGACGGAGAAGGACCCGGAGGCACGCCGGGCCCGGTTCCGGCTGCTGCTGCGCGACGCCGGCCTGCTCGGAGCCGCGCTGCTCGCCGTCGTCGGCCCCGGCGACGCCCGCGATCGCGCCAGGCGGACCAGGCGGACCGGCTAGCCTCACCGGCATGAGCCAGCCGTGGGCCGCCCCCTGCTCCACCGGTCCGATCGATGCCACGGTCGCACTGCCGGGATCCAAGTCCCTGACGAACCGGTACCTGGTGCTCGCCGCCCTCGCCGGGGGGACGTCCCGGCTGCGCCGGCCGCTGCGCTCCCGGGACACCCTGCTCATGGCCGCCGGGCTCGCCGCGCTCGGCGCGTCGGTCGAGGACACCCCGGGCGTCGACGGCGCCGGCGACGACTGGCTGGTGACCCCGCAGGAGCTGACCGGCCCCGCGGAGATCGACTGCGGGCTCGCCGGGACGGTCATGCGGTTCCTGCCCCCCGTCGCCGCCCTCGCCCGAGGGCCCGTGCGGTTCGACGGTGACCCCAGGGCCAGGGTGCGACCGATGGGCCCGGTGATCGCGGCGCTGCGCGCTCTCGGCGTCCGGATCGACGACGAGGGGCGGGACGGCCTGCCGTTCGTCGTCGAGGGCGGCGGGTCGGTCCGCGGCGGCACGGTGCGTATCGACGCCTCGGCCTCCAGCCAGTTCGTCTCCGCGCTGCTGCTCGCCGCGGCCCGGTTCGACGAGGGGATCGTGGTCCGGCACGTCGGGCGGGACATCCCCAGCACCCCGCACGTGGTGATGACGGTGGAGGCGCTGCGCGACGCCGGTGTCGTGGTCGACGACGGCGAGGCGGAGGTGTGGCGGGTGGCACCCGGCCCTGTCGGTGCCCTCGACGTCCAGGTCGAACCTGACCTGTCCAACGCGGCGCCGTTCCTGGCTGCCGCCGCCGTGACCGGCGGGCGGGTGCGGATCCCCGGCTGGCCCCAGTACACGACCCAGGCCGGGGACGCCCTCCGTGACCTGCTCGACGCCATGGGCGCCGAGGTCACCCTCGACCCCGACGGCCTCACCGTCCGGGGCAGCGGGGAGCTGTTCGGGATCGACGCCGACCTGCACGCCGCGGGTGAGCTCGCCCCCGTGGTCGCGGCGCTGGCCGCGCTCGCCGAGTCGCCCTCGCACCTGCACGGCATCGCCCACCTGCGCGGGCACGAGACCGACCGGCTGTCGGCGCTGGCAAGGGAGCTCGGCGGCCTCGGCTGCGACGTCACCGAGCTCGCGGACGGCCTGGCCATCACGCCGCGTCCCCTGCACGGCGGGGTCTTCGCCACCTACGACGACCACCGCCTCGCCACCGCGGCCGCCGTCGTCGGCCTGCGGGTCCCCGGGGTGCTGGTGGAGAACGTGGAGACCACGGCCAAGACCCTGCCGGGGTTCACCGAGCTGTGGGCCCGGATGCTGACCGGCACGGCGTCCGATCCCGCGCCGGGCGGGGCCGGGAGCCGGCCGCGGTGACCCCGCGGTGAGCCCCCGCCGCCGGGCGGACCTCGACGAGTCCGACGTCCGGATCCGGCCCAACCCGCGGGGATCGCGGCCCCGGTCGAAGGAGCGCCCGTCCCACCTCGACGCCGTGCCGGCCCAGGTGATCGCCGTGGACCGCGGCCGGTACACCTGCCTCGTCGGAGGGTTCGACGGGCGGGACGCGCAGGACCGGCGGGACGCGCAGGACCGGCGGGACGCGCAGGACCGGCGGGACGCGCAGGACCGGCCGACGGTCGTCGCGATGAAGGCACGAGAGCTGGGCAGGGCCGGGGTCGTGGTCGGGGACCGGGTGGCCCTCGTCGGCGACACCAGCGGCGCCCCCGGGACCCTGGCCCGGGTGGTCCGGGTGGAGGAGCGCCGCACGCTGCTGCGCCGCAGCGCCGACGACACCGACCCCGTCGAGCGGGTGATCGTCGCCAACGCCGACCAGCTCGCGATCGTCACCGCGCTCGCCGACCCCGAGCCGCGCCCCCGGATGGTGGACCGGTGCCTCGTCGCCGCCTACGACGCCGGGCTCGACCCCCTGCTCGTCCTCACCAAGGCCGACCTGCGCGACGCCGGGCCCTTCCTCTCCAGCTACGCCCCGCTCGACGTCCCCCACGTGGTGACCTCCCGGTCCGGAGCCGGGGTCCAGGGGCTGGACGCGGTACGGAACCGGATGCGCGACCGGGTCACGGTGCTCGTCGGGCACTCGGGGGTCGGCAAGTCCACCCTCGTCAACGCCCTCGTGCCGGGGACCGCGCGGGCCACCGGAGCGGTCAACGAGGTCACCGGCCGGGGCCGGCACGTGTCGACCTCGGCCGTCGCCGTCCCGCTGCCCGGCGGGGGGTGGGTTGTGGACACGCCCGGCGTCCGCTCGTTCGGGCTCGCCCACGTCGTGCCGGACCGGATCGTGCGGCACTTCCCCGACCTGCTCCGCGGCACCGACGAGTGCCCGCGGGGCTGCACCCACGACGAGGAGGAGTGCGGGCTCGACGCGTTCGTGCGCGCGGGCGGAGCCGGTGCCGCGGGGGTCGCCCGGCTGGAGTCGCTGCGCCGACTGCTCCGGTCCCGGTCCGGCGCGGGAGAGGACGGCTCCCGACCCTCCGACCGGTCACCGTCCGGCTGATCCGCCCCCATCCCTCCCGGGATGCTCTGCCACCTCGCCTCCCGGGATGCTCTGCCACCTCGTCCGGGAGGATCCCGGCGAGTTCCCAGGCACGTCACAGGACCGGCCGCTAGACAGTGATCCGCACCCGACGGACGACGACGCAAGGATCCGCGGGTGTCCGGCATCAAGGAGTCGGTACCCAAACGGTTTGATCGAGTTCTCGATCACCGCGAGACTCCGGACCGGCGTCACCGCGCCGGCCCGGCCCCGGGCGCACCGCAGGTGAGCTCGAACCTGGACGAGGGGGTCTTCCCGCTGAGAACCGTGATGAAGCGAGCGCGTGCCCAGGCGTCCATCCTCGCCGTGGTCACGCTCGTCGCGCTCTTCTCCTGCACGCTGCTCTCCGGCCTCGCCGTGCTGGCGACGGCGTCGGAGCGGTTCGCGGTGACCGAGGCGCTCACCGAAGCCCCCGCGTCGTCCACCGAGGTGTGCATCGGGCTGAACCTGTGGGGTGAGCCGCTGGGACCGGCCGACACCGCGGTGAGGGACGGTCTCACCGGGCTCTTCGGGTCCGTCCCGGTCCGGACCACCCGCCAGGTCGCCTCCGAGGTCGAACCGGTGCGTGGGACGAACCTCGAACGGCTCATGTACTACGGGGCCTACGACGGGATGGCCACCCAGGCCCGGCTGGTCAAGGGACGCTGGCCGACGGCCGCCGCGACGGCGAGGGCCGCGGCCGGCGGCGGGCGGATCCCGGTCGCCGTCCCCCGCCAGCTCGCCAAACACCTGCACCTCGACGTCGGGGACACCCTCACCTCCGAGGACGTCGAGAGCAACGAGCCGACCCGCGGGGTTGTCGTCGGCGTCTACACCACGACCCCGGCCGCGGCGACCGGCACGGCGGGCACGGATCCCGACGCGGCGACGCAGCAGGGCTTCTGGGACTTCGACACGCTGAGCGGCACGGGGCACGCCGAGGACTGGCCCGTTCCCGGCCTGCCCGGGCTGTCGGCCGACGCCTACGGCCCGGTGGTGGTCGACCGCTCGGCCTTCACCGAGCTGATCCTGCCGACCGAGGCGCAGACCCGCGCCGTTCCCGACCTCGCCCGGCTCCCGCACGACCAACTGGGCACCCTGCTCGAGCGGGCGAGGGCAGCGGAGAAGTCCCTCTCGATCGAGCTCGACTCGGTCTCGACATCCCCCCAGGTGGTCACGTCCCTCGGCGACACCCTCGACCGGATCAACCGCTACCTGTTCGTGACCAGGAGCGGAGTGGTGGTGACCGCGCTCCTGCTGCTCGTCCTGTCGACGGCGGCACTGCTGCTCGCGGCCCGGCTGCTGGCCGAGCGGCGGACGACGGAGCAGGCGCTGATGCGAGCACGCGGTGCCTCGGGCAGGCAGCTGCTCCGGCTCGCGGCACTGGAGGGCGCGATCCTCGCCGTGGGCACCGCGCTGGCCGCTCCCCCGCTGGCGCGGCTGCTCTACCTGGTCATCGCCGGCCGCCCGGCCTTCGCCGCAGCCGGCCTCGACCACGACCCCGGCGTCCCCGGCGTCGCCCGGGTCGTCGCCGCCGCGACGTCCGTGCTCTTCCTGCTGGTCCTGCTCACCCCGTTGCTGCGCCGGTCCACCACCTTCGTCGAGCACGAGCAGGAGCGGAGCCGCCAGGACCGACGTGGCCTGCTGCAGCGGTCCGGCCTCGACCTCGCCCTCGTGGTCCTCGCCGGGGTGGCCTACTGGCAGCTCCGGACCTACCACTCGCCACTGCTGGCCGCCGACGGCGAACTGCGGCTCGACCCGGTGCTGGTGACCGGACCCGCGCTGTGCCTGCTCGCGGGTGCCCTGCTCGCCATGCGGTTCGTCCCCCTGCTGTCCCGGCTCGCCGAGCGGACGGCGGCGCGGGGCCGGGCCGTCGTCCTGCCCCTGGCCGCCTGGGAGATCGGGCGGCGACCGGCGCGGGCGACCGGCGCGGTGCTGCTGCTGACCCTGGCCCTGTCGTCCGGCACCTTCGGGTTGTCCTACCTGGCCACCTGGCGCGCCTCCCAGCAGGACCAGGCGGACTTCACGATCGGCACCGACGTCCGGATCCAGCAGCTCACCGGCTCGGCACTGGGCCAGTCCCGCGCCGTCTCCGCCGTCCCCGGCGCGACGACGGTGACCCCGGTGCTCAACCGGACGGTGATCGGCACCGGCTCGGTCCAGGACCTCCAGGACTACTACCAGGACGGCGGCACCCCCGTCCAACTGGTCGCCGTCGACGCCGACGCCCTGCCCGAGGTGGCCCGCGGGCGGGTCGTCGAGGCCGGCGGCGAGAGCGCCGAGCTGAGCCGGGCACTGCCCAAGCTGCGGACGACGGCCGAGGACCGTGGGGTGACGCTGCCGGGCACCCCGACCCGGGTGTCCGCCAGGATCCGGGTCGGGAAGCCGCCGAAGGCGCTGGAGGACGTCGACGTCATCGTGAGGCTCGCGTTCGAGGACCCCCAGGGCGTCCGGGAGGTCCGCGAGCTGGGCGTGTTCCCCGCCGACGGCAGGGCGCGCACCGCCTCGGCCGACCTCGTCGACGCGGTCCCCGGGAACGGCCCGGGAGCCAAGCCCCGCCGCATCCGCCCGCTGCCCGGCCTCCGGCTGGTCGGCGTCCAGGCGACCTGGGTCCCCAGCCAGCAGTCCACCCGGATCGACGACACCCGGATCACCAACACACTGCGGATCGACCGGCTCGAGGTCCGCGAGGGCGACGGGCCGCGGACGAAGGTGACCCTGCCGAAGGGGTTCCGCTGGAAGGGGATCCCGGCCCTGTTCGGCCCCGCCGACGAGGCACCGCCCGTCGACATCGCCGCGACGGCGACCACGGCGACCGCGCTCGACGCGAGGATCAGCCTGCCGATCGGCCCGTACGTGCTCCAGCCGCTGGGGATCAGCTTCACCACCTGGACGACGGTCGGCGAGGTCCCGGTCGTCGTCACCGACTCCCTCCTCTCCTCGCTGGGTGTCGCGGTCGGCGACACGGCCGCCCTCGGCTTCGCGGCCTCGGCCGTCCCGGTCCGGATCGTGGCGACCGTGCCCTACCTCCCGACGACCGAACCCGCCTCCCCCGCGGCGTTCGCCGACCACACGGCGCTGTCCCTCGCCCTGCTGGAACGGGGTGAGGCCGGCTGGCTCGTCGACGAGTGGTGGGCCGCCGTGCCCGAGGACCGCGCGGACGACTACGTCGCCGCGATCGGCTCTGGGCAGGTCGGGATCGCCACAGCCCGGCTGGCCTACGGCCGCGAACTGGCGGAGCAGCCGCTGCGGATCGGGATCCAGGGCGCACTGTGGCTCATGGTCGCCGCGGCAGCCGCCTTCGCCGCGGCGGGCTTCGCGATGCACGCCACCGTGGCGATCCGGCTGCGCCGGGTCGAGTTCTCCCAGCTCAGGGCGCTCGGGGTGTCCCGGAGGGCGCTGACGACCGTTGTCGCGGCCGAGAACCTGCTGCTGTGCGGGCTCGGCGTCCTGTTCGGGGTGGCGCTGGGGGCGTTGCTCGGCTGGCTGGTCGGGCCCCTGGTCGCGCTGACGGCCGAGGGATCGACGCCGGTGCCCGGGGTGATCGTCCACCTGCCGTGGCAGCAGATCGGCCTGCTCGCCCTGGAGGTGTGCGCCCTGCTCGCCGTGGTGGTGTTCGTGGTCACCCGGGTGCTGCGGCGATCCGTGCTCGGCTCCGTACTCCGGTTGGGGGACGAACGATGAGAACCGACGTCACCGCCCGGCGCGACGCCTCGCGCGGCGGCCAACGCGGCAGCCGGCGCCTGCCGGCCCCGAGCGTCCGGGGCATCCGGGGCGCCACCGCGATGAGCGTCGCGATCACCAGGCACCGTGGCTGGCGGGACCGCTGGCTGCTGCTCTCCCTGCTGGTCCTCGTCGCGGGGGGCGCGTTCCTCGCGGTGGCGGTGCCCAGGGCCACCGGCGACGTGCTCGACGAGGGGGTCCGGGACGCCGTCCGGCAGGCCGGCGACGCGGTGGACCTCCAGGTCGAGTTCCCGGTGGGAGGCGGGGTCTCCCTCGCCGAGATCCCGGACGTCACCACCCGACTGGTCACCGCGCTGCCGCCGACCCTCGCCGCGGTCACCGGACAGCCCACCACCGCAGCCACCAGTGACCCGCTCACCGTCTCCGGGATCCGCACCTCGGGAGCCGACCGGAACCGCGCCCGGCCCCTGCGGGCGAGGACCCAGGCGACCCTGCGGCTCGGGGTGCTCGCCGAGAAGGGCAGCACCGGCCGGGCCGACGCCGGCTACCGCTACGTCGAGGGCAGGGCACCGGCACCGCGGGACGCGGACGCCGGGGCCGACGGACCGGTCCGGGTCGCCGTTCCGCGGGAGGTCGCCTCCCTGCTGCGGATCGGCCCCGGCGACCGGATCTCCACCAGGACCGTCCTCGAGCAGCCCGTCGAGCTCCAGGTGAGCGGGATCGTGGAGCCCGTCGACCCCGAGGCGCCCGGCTGGGACCTGCTGCCGACGGCGCTGCGCCCCGAGGACGTGCCGGCGAGCGCCGACGGGCTCGGGCAGATCAACGGCACGGTGCTGGTGCCCTCCACCGAGCTGCCCGCCGCCCAGACGACGCTCGGCACCATGCGGGCACTGGCGCGCCTGGAGGTGCGCCCGGAACGGTTCGCCGCGGCGTCAGCGCCCCGGCTCCGCACCGACGTGAGCCGGCTGACCGCCAATCCCCGGGAGATCGCCGACGTGGTCGGCGGGACCGTGTCGGTGCGCAGTTCGCTGGCCGACGTGCTGACCGGCCACCTGGACCGGGCCCGGGCCGCCTCCGCACAGGCCTCGGTCTGGCTCGCCGGGATCGTCGGGGTGGTCGCCGTCGTGCTGCTGCTCGGCGCCCGCCTGCTGGTGACCCGGCGGCGAGGGCTGCTCGTGCTGGAGCACGCCCGGGGCGCGTCCTCCACCTCGATCGCGCTCCGGCTGCTGCTGGAGTCCGCGGTCGTCACCGGGCTCGGCTGCCTGGCCGGCACGCTCGCCGCCCTCGCCCTCGTCGGCGGCCCCGGCGGCACCGCGGACGCGGGGACCGGCCTCACCGGTCTCACCGGCCTCGACTGGCTGCCGTTGGCCCTCGTGGCCGGCACCGGCCTGCTCGCCGCGCCGGTGCTGGGGGCGTGCACGGCGACCAGGGCGCTGGCCCACCGGGCGAGGGCGACCGACCGCAGGGCGCGGGGGCGACAGCGCCTGCAGCGTGGCCTGCGCCGGGTCGTCGTCGAGGTCTTCGTGCTCGCGCTGGCGACGTCGGCGGTGCTCGCGATCCGGACCAGGGGGATCCTCCAGACCCGCACCGACGGCATCGACCCGCTCCTCGCCGCGGCCCCGCTGCTGCTCGCCCTCGCCATCACCGTGGTGCTGCTCCGGATCCACCCGCTGCCGGTCCGGGCACTCGCAGCGCTCGCCGTCCGCCGCCGCGGGGTGGTCCCCCTGCTCGCGACCGCCCGGGCCGGCCGGGCCATGGCGATCGTCCCGCTGCTCGCGCTGGCCCTCGCCGTCGGCCTCGGGATCGCGGCCGGCCTGATCCGGGGAACCGTCGACGAGGCCCAGGAGCTGGCGGCGTGGGAGCAGGTCGGTGCGCAGGTCCGGATCGAGGGCGCCGTCGACGAGGACGACCTGCGGAGGCTCAGGGAGCAGCCGGGGGTGACCCACGTCGCGGCCGGGTCGATGCTCGGGCAGACCCCGGTCCGGTACGGCGACCGTTACGACCGGTTCACCCTTATCGGCGTGGACAGCGCGGAGTACGACGCCGTCCTCGCCGAGACACCGCTGGGATACCGCGGCGAGCAGACGCTGCTCGACGAGGCGTACCCCGGCCGCAGCGCACCGATCGCCGCCACCGCGGACATCGCGCGCCTCGCCGGGGGGAAGGAGATCTCGGTGCACCTGGGCTCGGTCCAGCAGGCGGTCACCGTCGCCGCCCCGCTGTCGGTCCCGCCGGTCGCCGGGACGACGGGCCCCGTCGCCGTCGTCGACCTCGGCGTCCTCGACCGGGCCATGGGCACGTCGGTCCCCCGTGACCTCGTCTGGGTCTCCGGGCCCGGCGCCCACGAGGCGGTGGCCCGGCTTCCCGGTCTCGACCACGTCACCACGGTCTCGCGGGTGAGCTGGCTGGACAGCCTCCGGACGGCGCCCCTGCTCCTCGGCGTGCTGGACCTGCTGTGGCTCACCGTGCTCACCGTCGCCCTGCTGGGAGCCGTCGCCCTGATCGCCACCGTGGTCAGCGGGGCGAGGGAACGCGGGCAGGTCCTGTCCACCCTGCGCACCCTGGGGATGACCACGCGCCAGGGCCGGTGGACCGCGTTCGGCGAGCTCGTCCCGCTCGTCCTGACCGCCGTCCTCGCGGGGGTGACCACGGGGGTGGCGATCCTCTACCTGCTCGGCCCGGCACTGGGCCTGGTCGAGCTCACCGGGGGGTTGACCGAGCCGCACCTGCGGGTCGAGCCCCGGTTCGTCCTGACGCTCGTGGCGGGGATCGGTGCCCTGCTCGTGCTGTCCGTCCTCGTGGAGCTCGCGGCCAACCGACGGAATCGGCTGGCCGACGTGCTCCGGTTGGGAGATCTGCGATGAGAGGCGGTGCCATGGGCAGCGCGCCGGTGTCGGAACTGTCGCGGTTGGAGGCGGACGCGGGAGCTCACCGCCCCGAGTACGGCGCCAACGCCATGATCGTCTGTGACAACCTGGTCCGCATCTACCAGGCCGAGCAGATCGAGGTCCAGGCCCTTCAGGGACTCGATCTGCTGGTCGACCCGCACGAGATGGTCGCGGTCGTCGGCGCGTCCGGCTCGGGGAAGTCGACCCTGCTCAACGTGCTGTCCGGGCTCGACGTCCCGACGGCGGGACAGGCAAGGGTCTGCGGCTGGGACCTGCTGCGGATGTCCCACGCCGACCGGGTCGCCTACCGGCGCGCGGTCGTCGGCTTCGTCTGGCAGCAGTCCGGCCGGAACCTCATGCCCTACCTGACCGTGAAGGACAACATCCGGCTGCCGATGGCCTTCGCCGGGGCACCCCGACGGAAGCGGCGGGCCCGGGTCACCGAGCTCCTCGGCGCCCTGGGGATCACCCACTGCGCGGACAAGCGCCCCGGCCAGATGTCCGGCGGCGAGCAGCAGCGGGCGGCCATCGCCGTCGCGCTCGCCAACGCGCCCAGGGTGCTCTTCGCCGATGAGCCGACCGGCGAGCTCGACTCGGCGACGGCGGACGACGTGTTCACCGCGTTGCGCGCTGCCAACACCGACCTCGGCGCGACCGTCGTCATCGTCACCCACGACGAGGGGGTCTCCGAGCAGGTGCAGCGCACCATCGCGATCCGGGACGGGCGGACCAGCTCCGAGGTGCTGCGCCGGACCGAGGTGGACGAGCACGGCCGGTCCGAGGTGATCGCGGAGGAGTACGCGGTCCTCGACCGGGCGGGCAGGCTGCAGATCCCGCGGGAGTACCGCGAGGTGCTGGGGATGCGGGACCGGGTCCGGCTGGCGCTGGAGAGCGACCACGTCGGCGTCTGGCCCAACGGCCGGCAGCCGGCAGGAGACGCGCCGGCCACCGGGGACGACACGGCGCCCGGGCACGACACGGCGCCCGGGCACGACACGGCGCCCGGGCACGACACGGCGCCCGGGCACGACACGGCGCCCGGGGACGACACGGCGCCCGGGCACGACAGGGCCACCGGGGACGGCAGGGCCACCAGGGCGTGGCCGGCGACCGAGGCGGAGCGGACGGAGGGACAGTCATGACGACTCCGGCGATCACCCGGACCGGAAGGGGCGATCCGGCGGGCGGCCGGGCCGCACCCCCCGCGGTCCTGGTCGAGGGCGTGAGCAGGACCTACGGCTCCGGGGCCAGGGCGGTGCACGCGGTCAGGGACGTCTCCTTCAGCGTCGCCCCCGGCCAACTGGTGGCCCTCGTCGGCCGGTCCGGATCAGGCAAGACCACCCTCCTCAACTGCATCGGAGGGCTGGACCGACCGGACGCCGGCCGGGTCGTCGTCAGCGACCGGGTGGTCACCGAGCTCTCCGAGAAGGGCCTGGTCGCCCTGCGACGGGACGTGGTCGCCTTCGTCTTCCAGACCTTCGGGCTGGTGCCGGTGCTCTCGGCGGCGGAGAACGTCGGGCTGCCGCTGCGCCTGCGCCGGGCACGGACGGCGGAGCGCGAGGCCCGGGTGGAACTGCTCCTGGCCCTCGTCGGGCTCTCCGACCACGCCCGGCAGCGCCCCGGTGAGCTGTCCGGCGGTCAGCAGCAGCGGGTGGCCATCGCCCGGGCGCTCGCCAACTCTCCCCGGCTCCTCATCGCCGACGAGCCGACGGGGGCGCTGGACAGCGAGACCGGCCAGTCGATCATGCGCCTGCTCCGCGCCGTGGTGCGGTCGGAGGGAATGACCGCGATCGTGTCCACGCACGATCCGGTGATGATGGAGCTCGCCGACCGGGTGCTGCACCTCTCCGACGGCCGCCTCGTCGAGGGTCACCCCGTCGGGGGCTCCGTGACCGGGGACTCCGTGCTGGAGAGCCCGGCGGACGAGCGGCCCTGACGGGCGGTGGCGACCCCCGACGAGCGGCCGGGACCGGCCCGCCCCGGCGGCACTGGCGGATGCCTGCCGGGGGAGCCGGTCCCGGGATCGGGATCGTGATCACGGGTCAGGCGTGGTCACGGTCCCTCGTCGGGCGCCACCTCCCTCAGGAGTGGCTGCGACCGACGTAGATGTTGCGGGCCCGGTAGTAGGTGTCGCCGCCCGGCCCCGGCGACCCGGAGGAGCCCTCCATCTGCAGGTTCACGATCAGCCACATGGGCTTGCCGACGAAGTTCGCGGTGTGCTTGGCCTTCCAGACCCCGTCCAGGTAGTAGTGGATGTCGACGTTGGTGGAGCTGACCTTCGTCATCCAGATCCGGTAGCTGTGCCACGAGCCGGGCGAGCCCACCGCGACGACCGAGCTGGACACGTCGGACGAGGTGCGGAAGGTGTTGAACCAGTTCCGGTTGTCGCCCTTGAACTCGAGGACATCGCTCTCCGGCGGCCAGCTCCACGCCCCGGTGAGCCAGAAGGCAGGCCAGCTCCCCCTCACGGCGGGCGCCTGGAACTCACCCCGCACCTCGTAGTTGGGGTAGGTGTCGTTGACGAGGACCTGTTCCCTCGCATGAATCGCACCGGAGTGATAGTGGATCGCCGGATGCGGGTTGGAGCTGCTGACCCCCTCGTCCCAGTTGATGCGGGAGGCCTTGAGAGTGAGTATTCCGCCGGAGACGTAGACATGGTTGTGGTCACTGCTGCTGCCGTACATCCGCGCGGACCCGTTGTGGTCGGAACCCCACGGGTACAGGTAGTTCCACTCCGATTCCAGTTGCCCGTAGCTGTTGAAGGAGTCGGTATTGATAACGGTTTCCCAGTAGGCCGCGGAGGACGCCGGGGCGCTGAGCAGGACACCTGTCACGGCCACGACCACCCCCAGGGTCACCCCCGCCCTGCTGGTGGCCGGACCACGACGTCTCCTGCGGCACCCGTCCGGGACGGCGCCGGCGCACCCGTGCGCCCCGCTCCCCCGTTTTCGGGAGGAAGGGAAGGGAATCACTTCTCGACTCCTTTTCGGCGAATGCCCGACGGGCACGGGTCGTGAGCACAACGGCATCGCTCGACAACCCGGTTCCGACGGCCCCTGAACAACCGCCCGACCGACACCTCGGTCGCCGTGGGTCGCGACGTTAGTCCGGAATCAGAACGAGGTCCAGAGCTTGTCGAGACGTATTTTTCTAATAATTCACCGGGTGAGATTACGGGTACGGGGAGTACGCATTCCACAGGAGCCGTCAACACAGGGGAGACCCGCTGCCACCTGCGGGACACCCCCGCGCCGCAGGACGACCGGCCCGGCAGGGGAGACCACCGGCGGGCCCGCCTGCTGACGTCAGAACGCGTCGACGGTGCCGCCGATGCGCCAGTAGACCCCCGAGTCCCGGTCGAGGAAACCCTCCTCGACGAGGCACCGGCGCAGCGCGGTGACGTTGTCGTGGAAGCCGCGCAGCCGGTGGTCCACCTCGGTCTCCTGGTACCTCTCCCCCGGCTCGAAGGCCTGGGCCACGAGATCCAGGACGACGAGCCGCTGCGCGTGCGTCACCGGGATCGACCGCAGCCGGCCGTCCTCACACAGGAACGCCCCCAGCACGGCATCCCGACGCTTCAGCGCCTCGGTGAGCGGCACCTGTTCCACGCGACGAGACGCTACCCGCATCGACCTCCCTCACCAGGGCCTCCGGTCCCGGCACCCCGCCTCTCTCCGCACCCCTGCGGATCACGCTCGCCCAATCCTGCGCCAAGAACCCCGTTCCCCGGCCTCGGCGCGGTAGCCTCCGGCCCGTGGGACGCTACGACGACGACCTGCGCCTCGCGCACGTGATCGCCGACCAGGTCGACGCCGTGACGAGGTCCCGGTTCACTGCGACGGATCTCCGAGTGGAGACCAAGCCCGACCTCACCCCGGTGAGCGACGCGGATCGCGCGGCGGAGGAGACCATCCGAGCGCAACTGCGGCGTACCCGCCCCCGGGACGCCGTGACCGGCGAGGAGTTCGAGCCGACCGGCCACGGCGCCCGCCGTTGGGTGATCGACCCGATCGACGGCACGAAGAACTTCGTCAGGGGGGTCCCGGTCTGGGCGTCGCTCATCGCCCTCGTGGACGAGGACCGTCCCGTGGTCGGGGTGGTCTCCGCCCCGGTCCTCGGCAGGCGGTGGTGGGCCGCGACGGGGACGGGGGCGTGGACGGGCCGCAGCCTGTCCTCCGCCCGGCGGCTGCAGGTCTCGGACATCGCCCAGCTGACCGACGCCTCGCTGTCCTACTCCTCCCTGAGCGGTTGGGAGGAGACCCACCGGCTCGACGCCTTCCTCGCGCTCATGCGGGCGGTGTGGCGCACCAGGGCCTACGGGGACTTCTGGTCCTACATGCTGCTCGCCGAGGGCGCCGTCGACATCGCGGCCGAGCCCGAGCTCGCGCTCCACGACATGGCGGCCCTGGTCCCCATCGTCGTCGAGGCGGGCGGGCGGTTCACCTCCCTGGCCGGACAGGACGGGCCCTTCGGCGGCAGCGCGGTGGCCACGAACGGCCTCCTCCACGCCGACGTGCTGGCCATGCTCTCCGGCGCCTCCGACTGAACACTCCCCGGCATCGCGATCAGGCGAGCGGGACGAGCAGGCATCATGGGGCCGTGCGAATCTCGGCGAAGACGGACTACGCGCTGCGGGCGACGGCGGAGCTCGCCGCTCGGGCCGACCAGACGTGGGTGAAGACGGAGGCCGTCGCCTCCGCCCAGGGCATCCCGCTGCCGTTCCTGCTCAACATCTTCGCCGAGCTGCGGACCGCGGGACTGGTGCAGAGCAGGCGCGGGGTCGAGGGCGGGTATCGCTTCGCCCGCCCGCCGGAGACGGTGAGCGTCGCCGACATCATCCGGGCCGTCGACGGCCCGTTGGCCAACATCGCCGGGTCGCGGCCCGAGGACATGGTGTACGAGGGAGCCGCGACGGTGTTGCGGGACGTGTGGGTGGCGTTGCGGGCCACCATGCGGTCCGTGCTGGAGACGGTCACCATCGCCGACCTCGCCTCCGGGACCCTGCCGGACCGGGTGACGAGCCTGCTCGGCCCGGACGACGCCTGGACGGCCCGGCGCTGACGGCTCGACGCGGGCGAGCCGGGTCAGGCCGGGCGGGCCGAGGGCTGCCGGGGGTCGAGCCGGCTGCGCGAGTCGGGGGGCAGCGTCGCCTCGACGCAGTCGGGGCAGGCCTGGGCCGACGTGACCACGAAGGACCGCTCCCAGAACACCGGCCAGTCACCCATCCACTGCCCGCAGAGGGTCAGCCTCCTGCCCGGCTCCCACGCGTGCTCGACGCCGTAGGGGAGCCAGCGCATCGGGACGCCGGTCGAGCGGTCCCGGACCTTGTGCATGGCGACGACGAGGTACTGCGTCCGGTTACCACCCGGCACGGCACCTCCGGGTGTACCGGCGGCGACGACAGGCCGGTTGGCTGTGGCCCTGACCGGTACCCCCCGCCGTGTACCGGACGGTCCCTGCCGCAGAGCGGCGGAGCGCGTCATGAGTCGTTCCTCTCCGGAGGCGACGCGGTCGAAGATGTCGGTCTTGGCGGGATAACGCCAGTGCGACACCGGGTGCCATCATGTCGACACGGCGTGCCCCCTCGGCGGGACGAACGGCCCGAACGCCATGGTCATTTCCCCTGGATTGGGGCATTTAGGACTATGGGCCCGGTGTCGCCTCCCGGAACGGACGTCACCGGGCGTCGATGGGGCGACGCGCACGGTCTACGGACGCAGCGAACCCGAGATGTGCCGGAGCACGTCCTCGATGGACTGGTCGGACCGGAAAACCGCCACCACGACGTCGGCCTGCTCCCCGGGACGCCGCCCCTGCTCGCCGTCCGCGATCGTCTGCCCCGCCCGGACCTCCCCGTCGCCGACCGGCACCGGGTCGACCACCCCCGCCCGGCGCCCGGCACCGGCACCGATGGGTGAGCCCCCGATGACGGCGTCGCACGGGACGGCGGGTCCGTGGACCATCCCGTTCCCGGGGGCTGCGACGGCGACGTTCCCGTCGTGTTGGGCGGACCCGTGGTCGAACGTCGCGCACACCCAGGCGAGCGCCGCGTCGAGAGCGGGCATGGGGTCGCCCTCCCCCCGCCCCTGGAGCCACTCCCGGAGCACCTGGTTGTGGGCCGCGATCACCGCCGACGCGCCCACCTCCGCCCGCAGTGCGGCGTCCGGAGCGGGTCCGTACCGCTCCCGCAGGTACCGGCCGAAGAGGCGGCAGTACCGGGAGACGTTGGCGCTCTCCCGGTCCCGCAGGGCGGGAACGGACCGACTCACCAGGTACCGCTGCACCGATACCTGCCGGTTCACGACGTACTCGCTGAACACGATCCGCGCCGCGGCGCACACCGCCTCCACGGGGGCGAGGTGCCCGGCGGAACCGAGGTGGGCGATGACGGCCCTGGAGATGCGATCGTGATCGGGAAGGATCACGTCGTCCTTCGAGCGGAAGTACCGGAAGAAGGTGCGACGGGCGATCCCGGCACGCTCGGCGATGGCGTCGACCGTGGTGTTGTCGTATCCGCGGTCGGCGAACAGGTCGCGTGCCGCCGCTGCGATGCGGCCGCGGACGTCGGCGGCCTCGACAGCCCCCTGTACCCGAGACCCGGCCATATCGCGAGGCTACCGGCCGGTCACCCCGCTCGACCTGCCTCGGCGCGTGAGTCGCGCCACCGCGACCACGTCGTCCTCCCCTCCGCGACCACGCCCGGTCGCCCGTGGCACCCGCCGGGGTCGGTTCACAGGGACGCCACGAGCTGATCGAGCTGCTTCGCCGTCCCCCGGGTCATCGGGTCGCCGTGCCCGAACAGCAGCGTCCGCGGCCTCAGCTTCGCCACCACCCGAACCGACGCCGCCGCCTGCTCGGGGTCGGCGGTGTACTGCGGCATCGAACCGGAGAGCCCGCCCAGGTTCACCATGGCGTCGCCGACGACGACCAGACCGGTGTCGGGGTCGTGCACGCTGATGTGGCCCGGCGTGTGCCCCGGGGTGCCGATGATCCGCAGGCCGAAGAGCTCGTCACCGTCGTGCAGCGGGGTCAGCGGCCGGGAGGAGAGGACGCCGGAGAGATCCGCCTCGCCGACGGCCGGGACCGCCCTCGTCGCCCGGGCCAGCACGGCGTCGAGGCCGCCGACGTGGTCGGGGTGCTGGTGGGTGAGGATCACGTGCCGGACGGCGTCCCAGCTCCCACCGGCCGTGGTGAGCGCCTTCTCGATCTCGCCGACGGCGTCCTCGCTCTCCCCGGTGTCCACGACGACGGCCTGGGACCCGCGGAGCAGCACGTAGGCCGACACGTCGGCGAACCCGGCGCGCTTCCAGGTGACCGGGTCCTCCGGCACCGGCTCGGTCATGCTGGGGACCGGTGAGGTTCCCGAGGTCGGCGACCCGGCACCGGCCGGGGGCGGGGAGTCCTCACCCGTGCACGCCGCCGCCGATCCGAGCACCGCGACCGCGATCGCGCCCCTGCCGAGATCGACGAGCACCTGCCTGCGACTGAGCAGGTGGACCGTTCCCTTCATCAGTGCTCCGTCCCTTCGTCCATCAGTGCTCCGTCCCTTCGTCAGCACTCCCGACCGGACCCGTTGTCCTCGGGTGGTCGTGTTCGGGCGGCGCGGCACGGTCCCGACGCCGGTCCCCCGTCCGGGGTATCCCTATGACGGGGACGGCCTCCGGAATGTTCTCGATCACAGCGAATCACTCGTTCCGCCGTCGCGGTCACCGGCACCCGGGCGGCAGCGCCCCCGGATCGGTCTCCTGCATGCTGGTCCGGTGACTCCCGTCCCCGCCTCCCCCGCCGATGTGCCCGCCTCCCCCGCCGACGTGCCGGGCGACGCTCCCGCCGACGGGCCGGGCGACGGGTCCGGCGACAGGCCGGGCGACGGGTCCGGCGACAGGCCGGGCGACGGGTCCGGCGACGTGCCGGGCGGGCCGCCGGTGCGGGTGGGGCTGGTCGGCGCCGGGGTGATGGGCCGCGATCATGCGATGACCCTGGCCCGCTCGGTGCCCGGTGCCGCTCTGGTGACGGTCACCGATCCGGACCCCGACCGGGCCGCAGAGGTCGCCGCGGCGACGGGCTGCCGGGTCGCCGTCGACGCCGACGCCCTCCTCGGCGATCCCGGGGTGGACGCCGTCCTGGTCGCCTCCCCGGACGACACCCACGAGGCGCTCGTCCTGGCCTGCCTCGCCGCGGGCAAACCGGTGCTCTGCGAGAAGCCGCTCGCCCCGGACGCCGAGACGGCGCTGCGGATCGTCCGGGCCGAGGCGGCGTCCGGGCGGAGGCTCGTCCGGGTGGGCTTCATGCGCCGCCACGACCCGGGGTACCTCGCGATGCGCCGGGCCCTGGACTCCGGCGACCTCGGCGCCCCGCTGCTGCTGCACTGCCGGCACCGCAACGCCGCCAGCACCCCGGCCTTCACCTCCGACATGCTGCTCACCAGTTCGGCCACCCACGAGATCGACATCGTGCGGTGGCTGCTCCGCGAGGAGATCGTCGCGGTCTCGGTCCGGACCGGCCGGGCCTCCCGCCGGGCCCCGGCGGGGGTCGTCGACCCGCGGCTGCTGCTGCTGCGGACGGCATCCGGCGTCCTCGTCGACGTCGAGGTCTTCGTCAACGCCGGGTACGGCTACGACGTCCGCTGCGAACTCGTCGGCGAGCGGGGGGTGCACCGGCTGTCCCCCGCCCCGGTGAGCCGTGACTGGCGGGACCGGTTCGCCGTCGCCTACCGCGACCAGCTCAGGGCCTGGGTCGGTGGCCTCCGCCGCGGAGCACCCGACGGACCGACGGCCTGGGACGGCTACGCGGCGACGTCGGTCGCCCTCGCCGCCGTGCGCTCGGCCCGGAGCGGCCGCGAGGAGGCCGTGACCATGGCTGACGCGGTGACACCTGGCTGACGCCGTGATGACCAGGGCTGCTGAACCGGTCCCGCACCGGAGGCAGCGGGGACGGTCAGGGTGAGAGATATTTCCATCACTGACCAGTCTGAGGAGTTTCCCCCGATTCACGGCGTATGGGTAACACCTGACACGAAGATGGCGTAGGTTCCGGTTTCATGAGTACGCGAACTCTTGCCATCGCAGGGATCATCACCCTCGGTCTCGCCGCTCTGCTCGCGACCGCCGCCCCGGCCGGTGCTGCCGTGGTCTCGTCCGCACAGCCCGGCCTGCTCACCGCAAGCTCCTGGTCCTCCTCCGGCATGTCCCTCGTCAAGTGGCCGTCGTCCGCGTGCGACAAGTGGCCGGCCCTGTGACGGTGTCCCCCGGGCGGGTCCCCCAGGATCCGCAGGTCGTTCCGAGTCGATGACGTCCGGTGCGGGGTGGGCGGGGCCGCAGGCCCGCACCACCCCGCACCCCGATCACCCGTCGCGCCGTATCATCACCTGGGCTTCCGCGTCCAGCCCCCGCCGGTCACCCTGACGGCCCCGGGGCGCGCCAGCCCGAACGGCTCCGGTGACCGGGCCGCCGACACGACGAAGGAAGAACTCGACCGATGACGGGCCGCAAGAAGATCGCGTTCCAGGGCGAACCGGGGGCGAACTCCCACATCGCCTGCCGCGACGTCTATCCCGACTACGAGGCGGTACCGTTCCGGACCTTCGAGGAGTGCTTCTCCTCCCTGGAGCAGGGCGCGGTCGACCTGGCGATGATCCCGGTGGAGAACTCGATCGCCGGCCGGGTCGCCGACATCCACCACCTGCTCCCGCAGTCCGACCTGCACATCATCGGGGAGTACTTCCTCCCGATCCACCACCAGTTGCTGGCCCTCCCCGGCACCGCCGTCGAGGACCTCAAGACCGTGCACAGCCATCCCCAGGCCCTCGACCAGTGCCGCGAGACGCTGCGCGGCCTCGGTCTGATCGCCGTCGTCGGGCTGGACACCGCGGGATGCGCGAGAGAGGTCGCCGAGGCGAAGGACCCGTCCCGAGGCGCCCTCGCCTCCCGGCTCGCCGCCGAGGCCTACGGTCTCGAGGTGCTGAGGACGGACGTCGAGGACCGCAACCACAACACGACGCGGTTCGTCATCCTGTCCCCCGAGGACCTGCGCGCCGCGCCGGGGATCGGCCCCATCGTCACCACCTTCCTGTTCAAGGTGCGCAACGTGCCCGCCGCGCTCTACAAGGCCATGGGCGGCTTCGCGACCAACGGCGTCAACATGACGAAACTCGAGAGCTACATGGTCCGCGGGCAGTTCTTCGCGACCCAGTTCCTCGCCGACATCGAGGGACACCCGGACGACCCGGGAGTCGGGCAGGCCTTCGAGGAGTTGGCCTTCTTCGCCGAGTACCGGATCCTCGGGGTGTACCGGGCCAGCCCGTTCCGGGAACGGATCAAGAACGGTGCGGGTTCGGTGCTGCCGGCCCACGCCGTCGGCTGACGGTCCCCGCACCGACCCGCTCCGTCGTCCGGCGGTCCCCGCGCCGGACCGTGCCATCGTCCGGCGATGCCCCCGGCCGTGCCGCTGGTCCGATCCTCGTCGGAGGCTGTCCGGATCGTTCGTTTCCGAGGTAGCCTCCGACCGCGTGCTGCGCCGTCCACGTCCATCGGGAGCCAGGCGACGGAACGGGCCACGTTCGATCCCCGCACGCCGGACGCCTCGTCGTCCCCATCCGACGACGCCGGCCACGGGCCGTCCCGTCTCCAGCACCCGCTCCGGGTCACGGTGCGAGAGGTGGCCCGTGCACAGGCTCGGGCGCCCGCGCCGGGGCGCCCACCACGACCTCGGAGGAGCACATGTCACGCCGCATCGCGCTACTCGCCGCAGGCCTCGCCGCCTGCGGGTCATCCGTCCTGCCGGCTTCGCCCGCCACCGCCGCCGACTCCTGCCGGGTCGACTACGCCGTCGTCAGCCAGTGGTCCACCGGGTTCCAGGCCTCCGTGACCCTGGTGAACACGGGATCGGCCTGGACGTCGTGGACCCTCGGTTTCACCTTCCCCGACCAGGGACAGCGGGTCTCCCAGGGCTGGTCCGCGAGCTGGAGCCAGACCGGGGCGCAGGTGACGGCGTCCGGCCTGGGCTGGAACTCGTCCGTCGCCACCAACCAGTCGATCACCCTCGGCTTCGTCGGCGCGCACAACGGGGCCAACCCCAGCCCGACCGGCTTCTCGGTCAACGGTGCCGCCTGCACGGGTGGCGGGCAGACCTCCACGACCCGAGCAACGACCACCCGGACGACAACGACCACCACGACGACGCGGTCGACGACCACCACGACCACCACGGTGTCGCCGTCGACGAACTGCCCGGCGTCCGGACGGATCACCTACACGCTGGCCCGGGACGCCAGCAGTGCCGACGCGCTCGAGGCGTACCGGCTCATCACCTCCGCGATGGACCAGGCGGTGGCCGTCTACAACTGCCACACGAACATCACCAAGCAGCTCTACGTGACCTACAACCCGTCGGTGGCCACCGCGGACGGGAACATCAACGGCTCCATCCGGTTCGGCAGCCGTGCCTCCATGCAGCAGATCACGGCGATGCACGAGATCTCGCACACCCTCGGCGTCGGCACCAGCTCCGCCTGGGCACCGCGACTGTCGAACGGGGTGTGGACCGGCAGCGCCGCGACCAACCAGCTCAGGGCGATCACCGGTGACCCGTCCGCCGCCGTGCACGGCGACCGGCAGCACTTCTGGCCCTACGGCCTGAACTACACCAGCGAGGTGTCCTCGTCGGCTGACCTGGTCAACCACTGCCGGATGGTGGTGGCACTGCGCCAGGACATGGGCCTGTGACCTCCCCCTGCTGACCGAGCCGGGCACGGCCTCTCGCGCCGACCGGTGGCCAATCGGGCCTAAAACTCAGAAATAGGCCCGTTTGGCCACCGGTCGGCGCGACGCAGGGTGGGTGGGGTGGATCAGGCGGCGGTGCAGGAGACGGTGGCTCCGGCTCCGGTACCGGTGCCCTGGAAGCCGAAGCTCGCGGTCTGCCCGGCGCCGAGCCGACCGTTGTAGCTCTGGTTGGCCACGGTCACGGTTCCGCTGGTGCCGGAGTTGACCCCGTTCCAGATGTTGGTCAGGACAGCCCCCGAGGGCAGGGTCATGCTGACCCGCCAGCCGTCGATCGCCGAGCTGCCCGCGGTCACGTTGACGTTGGCAACGAACCCGCCCGGCCACTGGCTCTGCACCGAGTAGGCCGCGGTGCACCCGCCCGACCCCTGCGACGTGGTCGTGGTGGTCGTCGTCGGAGTCGTGGTGATCGTCGTCGGAGTCGTCCTGGTCGTGGTCGTCGTGGTGGTCGTCGACCGCGTCGTCGTGGTGGTCGTTGTCGTCCGGGTGGTGGTCGTCGTGGTCGTGGGGGTCGTCCCGTCCAGGCCGAAGAAGTGGACGGCGGCCGCGGCGTCCACCGGGAGGTTGTGCGGGGTCCCGGCGAGGCTGTACGCCTCGACCCTCACGGTCCCGGAGCCGTCCGTGTACCGGGTGCGGGTCTGGCCGCTGGCAGGGGTGTCGGTCGAGGTCGGGGTCTGGCTGATCCCGTGGACGTTCGTCCACTGCTCGATCGCCTCACCGAAGTTGACGTAGTTGAGGATCTCGTCGTTCGTCCCGTGCCAGAGCTGGATCCGCGGCCGAGGGCCGTTGTACCCGGAGTAGGCGGCGCGCATGGTGTCGCCCCACTCCTGGGGGGTGCGGGTGACCCGGCCCTTGGCGCAGTCGTCGCTCCAACGGAGCGCGTCGGGATTGACCGCGAAGCAGCCGAACGGGACACCAGCGAAGGCGGACCCCGCCGCGAACACGTCGGGGTAGGCGCCGAGCAGGACCTCGGTCATCATCGCGCCGGAGGAGACCCCGGTCGCGTACACCCGGCCGGCGTCGGCGCTGTAGTTGGCCTTGACCCAGTTGACCATCGAGACGATCCCCTGCGAGTCGCTGCCCGCGCCGTGGGTCAGCGACGCGCTGGTCGAGACGTCGAAGCACTGGTCGCTGGCCTGGGTCACCGACGGGTAGACGACGATGAATCCGTACCGATCGGCGAGGGTCGCGAACTGGCTCCCGTTGAAGAATGCGACACCGTCACCGTGGCAGTAGTGCACGGCCACCACCACCGCGGGATTCGCGGTGACGGTGGTGGGGACGTAGAGGTACATCCGCAGCGCGCTGGGGTTGGCACCGAAATTCGTGATCTCCCTCAGCGTCGACGCGGCGGCCGGCGCCGGCGCGGCCGGGAGGACGAGGGCCGCCGCGGTCAGGGACAGGACGCAGAGCAGCGACCTGAACGCCGTGCTTACCTTCATGAACTCATGGCTCCTCTGGACGGGTCCGCTGGGTCGGACCGGACGACCGGACCCACCGGGTGACCGGGTGACTCGCTGCCGTTCGCGCCAGGACGGCAGCCGAAGGCCACGCGGTGGGACCATGCACACCGATGTGCGGCAGATACGGCGGACGCCCGGCACGACATTCATCCCGAGCGTTCAGCGTGACTTGTACACCTTCGATGAGATCCACCGCAAGACCGGAAAAGAAACCGGTTGACTACACCGGGTCAGAAAGGCTGGGAGAACAGTCCGTCCATCGCTTCGTCAGGTATTTCTCACCAGGATTCGATGTCGAAACCAAGGGTGTACCGCGCATCGTCACCGGTGAACGTCAGCGGTGAGGACATCCCCGGGGTGACCGTCACACCGCCCAGGTTGTCGTCACCGTCGGGGCTGTCGTCGTCCCAGAGGACCACGGTCGCGGACCCGGTGAGGGTCATCGAGTACCCCACGTACCGGGACTGGCCGTCGTTGATGGCCACCGGCCCCCACACCCGTCGGCCGTCGACCGTCAGGTACGCCTCGTCGGCACCGGTCCAGTCCTCCGTACGGGAACAGCTCAGGGTGCGCAGAGTCAGGGTGTGGATCGGGTCGCGGAAGGTCGCGGTGACCCTGGCACCTCCGGAGCCGAGGTCGACAACACAGCTCTCCCCCTCGGCGGAGGCACAGCCGGACCAGCCGACCCATCGCGCACCCGCGGTCGCGTCGCGGCCGAGGGTCACCCGGGTCCCCTGCGGGTAGGAGCCGGAACAGCTGCTGCCGGAGCAGCTCAGCACGCCCAGGTCGTCGTGCACCCGGCCGCTGCCGTCACCGCCGGAGAGGTCGACGGTGAGCGTCACCGGCGGCAACGGCCGGAAGGCTGCCACGACCTCGATGACGCCGGGCTGCGCCGGGATCAGCTCGCAGCCGAGGGCACCGGGCGGGCAGGAGGCGCCGGTCCAGCCGTCGAAGGCGTAGCCCTCGGCCGGGCTCGCGCTCAGGCGCACCGTGGTGCCGACGGGGACGACGAAGGTGCACTCGGGGGCGCAGCTCCGGGACGACGACCCGTCGGTTCCGGTGACGCCGCCGCCCTCCCCCGCGCGCACCCGCACGGTCGCGGTGGCGGGATCGGGAACGAACCGGGCGGTGATCGAGGTCGCTCCGGTGAGGGTTACCGCGCACCAGTGCTGCTCGCCTCCCTGGCCCTGCTCGGGGCAGCCGTCCCAACCGGCGAAGTGCGCCGACCCCTGGGCCGACTGATCGGGGGCGCGCAGGGTCACCCGCCGACCCCGGGGGAAGGGCCAGACGCAGGTGGCCTCGGGGCCGCAGGTGCCGCCCAGGGGTGAGGCGGGGTCGACGGAGACCGTGCCCTGCCCCGCCACCAGGAGGGACAGCGCGACATCCCCCGTCGGCGGGGTCGTGATGGTCGGGGTCGTCTGCACGGTGGTCGTGGTGGTCGGTGCCGTGGACGTGAAGGACGTGGAGGTCGGGGGTGGCGCGGTGGGGGACGTCGTGGGCGTCGGCGCGGGGCTGCCGGTCGGGGCCGGGTCACCGGACTCGTCCCCCGGCGGCCGGTGGGCCGCCCGGGGCTCCACGGTGACCGTGACGGTCGTGACGGCGTCCCTCCCGCCGACGGTCCTGGCCGTCACGCTCACCCGGTATCGCCCGGGGGCCAGCCAGGTGTGCGTCGTGGTCAGCCCCTCCTCCGGGCCGGACGCGTCGCCGAAGGTCCAGGTGGCCCCGGCGAGCACGGCGCCGTCCCTGCTGTCGACGCGCAGGCCGAGCGGGATCCCGGCACGGGCCGGGACCTCGGAGACGGTCACCCGCAGGGAGGGCTCCTCGGCGGACCGGTCCTGCTCCGCCCGACGGTGGGCGGGGTCCTGCGGCCGCGGTGCCGACGTCGTCGGCCGCGCACCGGGGGTGCCACCCGCCCCGTCCGCCGGGTCCGCGCCGTGGGCCACGACCGGGGCGACCCGGGTCCTCGGGAGCCCGGACTCCGGGTCCGCGGGGTCGTACTTGCGGATCGGGCGGCGGGTACCGTCCAGCCGGACCACCCCTGCCCGCTGGCTGCGGGGGTCGTTGTACACCGCGACGCCGTTGCAGGCCAGCAGCTCGAACGAGGGCAGGCCGGGCGGCAGCACCGTCGGCGCGGCGATCACCCTGCCGCGGGTGAGGTCGACGACGTGGACCCGCCCGGCCCCGTAGTCGGGGACGAACGCCGTCCCGCCGATCTGGACCGGGTTGCCGAGGGACGAGCCGGGGCGGGTCAACGGGATCATCAGGGTGCAGCCCCCGCTGCGGACGTCGCTCACCAACAGGGCTCCCCTGGCACCGGAGGCGGCCAGCACCGTGCCGCCGGTCGTCGCCCCGGCGAGGGCGACCGACCGCTCGTCACCCCGGGTGCCGAGGCAGGACCGGTCCCGGACGTCGCCGGTCTCGGGGTCCCGGACGACGACCGTGCGACGGCGGAGGTCGACCAGGACCGGGCGATCGTCGACCAGCGTGAGCAGGATCGTCCCCGCGTCGCCCGGTGCCCCGTCCCGTGCCCCGTCCCGGGACCAGGTACGCCGCCCGGCGCCGTCCACCCGGACGAGGTCGCCGTTCCCGGCGTCCACGACCCACAGCCGACCGGAGTGGTCCACGGCGGCTCCCCCGGCCGTCCCGCCCGCGGGGTCCGGTGTGAGCGCTGCCGACTGCACCGGCCCCAACGAGCTGAGGGTGATCGGGTCCAGGGCCACCGCCGCCCCCCGCTCGGCGTCCACGGCGAAGGCCGCCCCCGCGCCGGCGACCACCACGAGCCCCGGGCCGGCGTCCGGCAACGGCCGCACCGGGTCCCCGACCTCCCGGTGGGTTGCTCCGTGGATCCTGGTCAGCGTCCCGGAGGCGCGGTCGGCGACCAGCGCGTCCCCGCCGGACTGGGCCACGACCAGGTCGCCGTGCCCCGCCCGTCGTTCCCCTGCCCGGAGAGCGACCCTGGCGGAGACCTCACCCGTCGAGCCGTCCACCAGGGCGACCTGGCCGACAGCGGAGGACGCCAGCCACATCTGACCGGGGATCTCGCGGATCCGGGCCGGGGGATATCCGGGCACGTGGACCAGGAGGGTGCCGGTGGTGGCCAGGGTCAGGACCACGCCCGCCAGCCGGACGGCCCGGCGGGCCGCCGGTCCCGTCGGGACACCGCGAACTCCTGCCCGCCACCCGATCCCCACGCCCCCTCCTCCCGCCGGATAGCACGAAGAGTAGTGGCGTCCTTTCTCTCAGTGAGTCTTCCCCTGATCCCACGGTGCGCCCGGCACGGGACCGAGCACGCCGCCGTGGGCGCGCCACCCCTGCCACCCGGCGGCCTGCCACGGCTGGTCGCCGGCGCGGGCCAGCCCGTCGAGGGTGCGCTGGATAGCGGCCCGGTCCAGGGCGGGCGCGGGGGTGAGCGGGGTGAGCACGGCGAGCTCTCGCAGCAGGGTCATCGCCCCCGCCGGTTCGGCCCCGCACCCGGCGAACATCATCGCCCGGTCCAGGCCGGACAGCACCACCCGGAACCGGCGCCCGTCGAGAACCGTCTCGAACTCCTCGACCTCCTCGGGCTCCCGGTCGGGCCGACCGCCGCACGCGGCCCTCAGCACCGGCGCGAAGGGTCGCCGGGGCGGGTGCCCGACGGCCTTCCCGGGCAGGCTCTCGGCCTCGGACGGACCCCGGCGGCGCGACCATCGCGCGAACATCCGCGCATCATCACAGACGGAGCACGCCGCGGACCGGGAACCGAGAGAGCCGCCACGGGGATCACCGGAACACCACCGTCGCCCCGAGTCGCCCTGTCACCGTCCACGACGTGGAGATCACCGTGTACACCGTCGCGTTCCTGGGGCCGGGCCCCCGCTGGGATCGCAGCAGGACCCGACGGTGCGGGACGGGCTCATGACCTACGGGTTGCGCACCTGGTACTCCACCCCCTGACCCAGGCCGGGTCGAGCACCCGCTCCGTCTCCGCACCCGGGCAGCCGTCCCTTCTCCGCACCCGGGCAGCCGCTCCGTCTCCGCACCGGGTTCCGTGGTCCGCCGCCCTCGACCGGTTCCGGTCGGACCTCGTGGAGACGGGGGTCGGTCGGGCCTCGTGGAGACGGGGGTCGGTCGGTCACAATCGACCCCGTGAACGGCAACCCCGGCCGCCTCCCCGACGACTGGTCGGCATGAGCACCCCACCGCCTCCCCCGACCAGGCGCCGCGCGGCCCGCCGGTCCGGTCGCCGACGTGTCGTTGTCGCCGCAGCCACCACCGCAGCGGCGGCTGTCGCCGTCGCCGTCCTGTCGGTCACCGCGAGCGGGTCCTGGCCGGGCTGGCTGCCCTGGGGCGAACGGGACGGCGCGGCAGCCGTGGGGACGGTGCCAGCCGTCACCGGGACCCCGGGGGCGATCGCGGCCGCGACCTCGACCCCGACCACCGGTGCCACCTCGACCACGAGGTCAAAGAGCACCGCGTGCCAGAGGCGGGCCGGTACCTCGCCGTCGGTGAGGGTGACCACGGTCGAGGTGGGGGTCCGGGTCACCGGCTACGGCCGGGAGGGTGACACCGAGCCGCTGCCCATGGCGATCGCGGCCACGCCGTCCGGTGGTTCCTGGCTGGCCTGGCTGGGCACGGACGGCCGGGTCCACCTGGGCAGGCTGAACTGTGACGACCGGCTGGTCGGCAAGCCCACCAGCTTCGCCGGCGTCGATCTCCAGGACGTGCTCGCCGATCGCACCGGCGGTGTCCTGCTGCTGACCCGCAAGGGTTTCTGTGGCGGCGGGCCACTCTGCGGCGGGAGCTCCAGCCCGTGCCGGACCATGCATCTGATCCGCTTCGACACCTCGGGCCGCCAGGTCTGGTCCCGCCAGGTCACCAACCTGACCGGCAGCCGCCAGGGCTACGACGACGGCGCGCGGTTCGTCTGGTGGTACCAGCACCACGGCCGGCTCGCCTCGGACGGCACCACCGTCGCGGCCTACTTCGGCACCGCCATCACCGTGCGGAACGGCAGCTGCGTGGACATCCACGAGGGCGACCGCATGCAGGTGGTCGACGCCGGTGGCTCGCTCGTGTCCGGGCACCGCGACAGCTTCGCGGTGGGCTGCAGCCACAGTTGGACGTCGCGCATCGTCTGGGACCCGCGCACCCGGCACTACGTGATGGTCTGCGCCACCGACAACGCCTGCCGCATCGCCCGACCGGACCCGTACCGCACCGTGGTCTCCGGCACCTGCGACGGAACCCTGTTCGGCGGCGACCTCGTGCTGGCCAGGCCGAGGGGCTACTGGACGGCGTGGAGCCAGGGCGGGCGGGTACGACTCGAGCACTTCACCACCGGCGCGTCGGACCGGACCGTCTCGACCTCCGCCAGGTCGAGCCATCCGCACCTGGTCAGCTACGGGACAGGGCGGATGCTGCTGGCCTGGGAGTCGGGTTCGGCGATGGCCGCCAGGGCGTACGACTCCGGCACCGGCAGGGCCGTCGGTGGCCAGTTCACGATCAAGGTGAGGGACCACGACTACCAGGCGTTCAAGGCCTACCCCGACGGCAGCGTCGCCTACCCCGCGGCCGGAGGCACCGGTACCTCGATCCGGATCGCGCGGGTGCTGCCGCTCCGCTGACCGACGTCCCCGGGCACGACAGAGCCCTCGCCGAGGTATCGGAGGTTCGCTAGCTTTGCCCGGTGGTCGAGGACGGGCGAACGAACGGCGAACGCTCGACGATCACGATGACCCGACGGTTCGTGGGAGGCGCCGGCCCGGGAGGCGCCGGCCCGGGAGGCGCCGGGCATCCACCGCGCCCAGCGACAGGAGACTGACATCGCCCGCTCGATCGAAGCGCTCATCCGCTACTGGGACCGCCGGGCGTCGACCTACGACACGAGGACGAACGATGCCGAGCGGAGATGGCTCGCCGACAGCCGCCGTTGGGTCTGTGGCAGGGCTCGTGGCGACACGCTGGAGATCGCGATCGGCACCGGGGCCAACCTCCCGCACTACCCCGGCGGCGTCCGCCTGACCGGCGTCGACTGGAGCGAGCAGATGCTCCGGGTTGCGGACCGCCGGGCCGCGCAGGCGCACCGGCCCGTCGACCTGCGGCGGGCCGACGCGACGGCGCTGCCGTTCCCCTCCCGGTGCTTCGACACCGTCGTCTGCACGTTCTCGCTCTGCTGCGTTCCGGACCAGCGGTCCGCCCTGACCGAGGCGATCCGCGTGCTCCGCCCCCACGGTGAGCTGCTGCTGGCGGACCACGTCGCCGCCTCGTTCTGGCCGTTGCGTGCTCTCCAGCACCTGGTGGAGGTGGTCAGCGTCCCGCTCCAGGGCGAGTACTACACCCGACGGCCGCTCACCCTCCTCCGCTCGCTCGGGGTGGACGTGGTGACCAGCGAGCGCCTGACGCTGGGAATGATCGAACGCGTGCACGCCCGCGCTCCTCGCTGAACCGCAGCGTCGCCCACATCACAGGACACTCACGAAGACCACATGTCGGATTTGTGGTAGCAAAGAGCGCTGTTCACGCATGAAACCACGGTGCTGGGAGGGCGGTCCGAAATGATCGACGAGGCCTTGGCCCGGTATCCCCTGCACGACCCGAGAGCTCAGGTGATCAGGCAGAACGAGAACCTGACCTACCGGGTCGTCGACAGCGACCGGGTCCACCTGCTGCGGGTGCACCGCCGCGTACCCGGCTACACGCTGGACATCCTGCAGGGGAGCCGCCCGGCAGCGGACTACCTGCACGGTGAGCTCGGGGTCCTGCGCTACCTGAGAGAGACGACGGGCATCCCCGTTCAGGTCCCGGTGCCCTCCGAGGACGGCGAGGACGTCACCTTCCTCGCCGACGGGACTCCGGTGACCCTGCTCGAGTGGGTGGACGGCATGCCCGTCGAGGACGTGCAGTGCACCCCCGAACTGGCCTGGACCATCGGCGAGACCACCGCCCGGATGCACAGCGCCTTCCGCGCGCTGGGACGCGAGCGGCACCCGCCGTTCCGGAGGTACGCCTACGACCAGCAATTGTTGCTCGGAATGATCGGTGAGGTCCGGGACGCCGAGCGCCAGGGGCAGATCACCGGCGACCAACTGCTGTGCATGGTCGACGCGCTGATCGAGATCGGCCACCGGATGGACGCCCTGGACCGCGTCCCCGACTCGACCTGTCTCGTGCACTCCGACCTGTCGCCGTCGAACCTGGTCTGGACGGGGACGCAGGTCGTCCCGATCGACTTCTCGTTGTCCGGGTACAGCCACCACCTCATGGATCTGGGATCGCTGCTCGCCCAGTTCACCCTGGCCGAGGAGCGGGCCGCCATCATCGACGGGTACGAGACCGCCAGCGGACACCGCGTCGACCTCACCAGCGTCGAACCGTTCTACGCGATGCAGGTGCTCCTGTTCGTCGCCTGCCAGCACAACCAGAGCCCCCGGTGGGACTGGTTCCCCGAGACCGTCGACCGCTGGTGCAGCACCATGTTCGCCCCCCTGTGCCGGAGGGAGAGCCTGCTGGTCCCGGCCTGAGCGCGCTGGTCGTTCCGGTCGGTCTGTCTCAGTTCCCGCAGGTCACACCGATATTCCTGCTGCCGACCTCAAGTGACCGAGGCGATCGCCCGACGAAGCGGAGAGGGTCGAGGGCCATCGCATGCAGGCCGGGAGTAGCAGAAACCGTGACCGGGACATCGAAAGGCCTCGTCGCCCTCGTCTCGAGCGGCATCAACTCCTACCAGGCGGACCTGATGGCGCGAATGCGCCCGTCCCTGGCCGAACATGACCTGTCCCTCATCCTGTACGTCAACACCCCGTACTCCCCCGGGCTGCCTCCTTCCCTCATCGCCCTGCTGCGGACCGGGCAGCTGCGCGGAGTGATCGCAACCCCTGTCTCGCTGGCTCAGGACGAGGAGGAATTGGACCGGTTGTTGACGGAACTGGGACTGCCGACGGTACGGATCGGCAAGGTGATCCCGGGAGCCACCTGTATCCGCGGGGACAACGAGACCGGCATGACGGCCCTGGTGACCCATCTCGTCGAGGACGCCGGAATGCACTGTCCCCTGCTGGTGCGGGGTCTCGCGCACCAGCCGGACTCGCTCGCCCGGGAGACGGCGATCCGCGAGGCGATGGCCGCCCACGGGGTCCCCGTCGACGAGGATCTCGTCGTCGACGGGAGGTTCCGCAGCGACATCGCGTACCAGCAGGTCCGGCAGATCCTGTCCCGGCGTCGGGACGTGGACGCCGTCATCGCCTTCAACGACCAGATGGCGCTGGGAGTCCTCGATGCACTGGGGGACGAGGGGCTCGAGGTCCCGGGGCAGGTGCTGGTCACCGGTTACGACGACGAACCGGCAGCGGCCTCGACCTGGCCGGGACTCACCACGGTGAACCCGGACCTGGAGGGGCAGGGCAGCGTCGCGGTGGCCGCCCTGCTCGCGAAACTGGACGGGCGGCCGGTCCCCGACGAGACCGTCGTCCCCTCCCGGCTGGTGGTCCGCGGGTCGACCATGACGTTCCGCCGGCTCGGGATCGACGAGCGCGCGGCCGCCATCGCGAACGGCCGGGAGGCTCGGAAGCGAGCCACGTGGCAGGACGCCCTGGTGGGCCTGAACCGGGCCATGCTGCCGTGCCACACCGTCGACCAGGTGATCACTTCCCTGTCCGAGAAGCTGACCGCGTTCGGCATCGACCGCTGCTTCGTCGCTCTGCACGAGGATCCCACCGAGTCCGCGGGCGCCGGGGTGGACGTGACCGCCACCCGCACCCGGTTGGTGATGGACTACCGCGAGGGCAGGACCTTCCCGCCCCCTCCCGCCTGGTTCCCTGTGCACCAGTTGCTCCCGGACGAGCTCTCCGGGGAGCTGGCCAAGGGGATCCTGGCGGTGCTCCCGGTCATGTCCGGCCCGAGGGAGCTCGCGTGCATCATTCTCGAACGGGTCAGCGTCCGAGATCTCGTCCTTCACGGCGTGCACATGGATCTCAGCCGGACCCTCGAGGCGGTGATCAACACCCAGAAGCTCGAGCAGCACGCGGCGAACCTGGAGCTGCTCGTCGAGGCCAGGACCCGAGAGCTGTTGGCCGAGGTGACCGGACGGCGCCTGGCCGAGGAGGAGCTGCACCGGGCCAACGCCGAGCTGCAGCGGTCCCTGTTGCTGGACGGTCTGACCCGGATCGCGAACCGGGTGGCCTTCCAGGAGCACCTGGACCGCCAGTTGCGGGACCTGGCCGACACGGGCCGTGAACTGGCTCTGTTGATGGTCGACGTGGACCTGTTCAAGAAGTACAACGACCACTACGGCCACGTCACCGGCGACAGGGCGCTGCAGACCGTCGCTCGGTGCCTGAGGGAGTCGGTGCGACAGCACGGCGACCTCGCCTGCCGGTACGGCGGGGAGGAGTTCGCGATCATCCTGCCCGACGCGGGCGTCAAGGAGGCCATGATGGTGGCCCGGCGCCTACGCGCCCGGCTGGCCGAGGAGGCGATCCCGCACGCGACGTCCACGGTCTCGACCGTCGTGACGGCCAGCATCGGTCTCGCGGTGGTCCAGCCGACGAGCGGACTGCAGCTCGAGACCTTCGTCGAGGCCGCGGACGGCGCCCTCTACCTGGCGAAGAGCCTCGGCCGCGACCGCATCTCCGTCGCCGCCCGCATCCCGGGTCCCCGCAGCGCGAATCCGGACCCCGGCCGCGACGCCGCTGACCACACCGGCAACGAGCTGTCCACGACACAGGGCTGAGCCCGGGGAAGAGCCCGACCCCAGGGGCGTGCAGGCCGGGCACGGCACGGCGCACCTCCGGGGCCGGACTCGCCGTCCGGCCGCCGGCGTCACCCGGCAGCCCGGGGTCAGGCTCCGGGGCGGTCCCGATGGCTGTGGTGATCGCCGGTGTCGATGTGGGTGAGCAGGCGGGTGGCGAGAAGCCGTACCTGGTCCCGTAGTTCGTCGGGTCGTTCGATGGTGAAGGGCCACCCGAGGCCGGCGAGCATCTGCGCGGCACCGGCGAGGCGTTCGACCCGTGCTGTCAGGCGTACCCCGTCGGTGACCTCGGTGAGTGTGCCGACGGTCGGTGGGATCCGTCGCCGTGCCTCGGCGAGGTCGGTGTGCAGCCGGACCGAGATGTCGTGGGTGTAGGGCACCGCGGCGAGACCGGCGACGACGTGCGCGGTGGGGTCGAAGTCGGTCGGTGCCTCGAACGTCCCCTCGGCGGGGTGAGCGACGCCGATGCGGTCGAGTCGGAACGTCCGCACCTGCCGGCTGAGGTGATCGTGGCCGGTGACGTACCAGCGGCCGGTGTGGAAGACCAGTCCGTACGGGTCGAGGCCGCGTTCGCTGACGCGGCCGTGCCAACTGGTGTAGGTCAGGCGGACGGGGCGCCGGTGGCGGGCTGCCTCGGCCAGGACCAGCAGAACCCGGGTGTCGGGAGGCACCGACTGCCGGGCGGGGTCGGTGAAGTCGACAGTGGCCAGCAGGGCGTCGGTGCGGCGAGCGAGGGCCGCCGGCAGCACCCGGCGCAGTTTGGCGGTGACGCTGTCGACGGCGGCGCCGTCGGCGGGGCTCAGCCCGGCGCGGCGTCCGGCGGCCAGGCCGAGGACGACGGCGACGGCCTCGTCGTCGGTGAGCATGAGCGGCGGCAGCTTGTACCCGGGGGCGAGGCGGTAACCGCCGTACCGGCCGCGTCGGGACTCGACCGGGATGCCGATGTCGGTCAGGTGGGCTGCGTACCGGCGCACGGTGCGTTCGTCCACGCCGACCCGGCGGGCCAGGTCCGAGACAGTCATCCAGCCACCCTGTTGCAGGATCTCCAGCAGGGTCAGGACACGACGGGTGGGTTTGGTCAAGAACCCTCCTTGAACCGGGCGGAAACTGACCGGTATTGACCGTAGCGTGCCTGCCATGACGACCTACGTATTGGTGCCAGGCTTCTGGCTCGGCGCCTGGGCATGGCAGACGGTCACCGCTCACCTGCGCAACCAGGGCCACGACGTGTACCCGGTCAGCCTGACCGGCCTCGGCGAACGCGCCCACCTGGCCCGCCCGGACACCGACCTCGACGTTCACGTCACCGACGTCCTCAACCTGCTGCGCTACGAGGACCTCCACGACGTGGTTCTCGTCGGGCACAGCTACGCCGGCATCGTCATCACCGCTGCCGCCGACCGGATGCCCGACCGCGTCGCCCAGCTCGTCTACCTCGACACCGGCCCGCTGCCCGACGGGGTCGCCCAGGTCGAGTTCACCCCACCCGACGACCGTGAGCGCAACGCAGCGCTGGTGACCGAGCACGGTGAGGGCTGGCGACTGCCACCCCCTCCGTGGGCGCAGCTGGCCGCAGAGGTAACCGGTGTGGACGACACGACCGTCGCCCGGTTGTGCGCGCTGTCGGTCGCCCAGCCGTGGGCGAGCGCCACCAGCCCGGCCCGGCTGACCGGGGCGTGGCAGTCACTTCCCCGGCTCGGCGTGCTGTCGACCTTCACCGCGGCCCAGGCCTGCGACCTGGCTGAGACGGTGCCGCTGTGCCGGCACATGGCCGGCGACATCTGGCACTACGAGGAGCTGCCCACCTGGCACTGGCCGATGTTCAGTCGACCGGTCGAATTGGCCGCGATCCTGCACCGGCAACGGCCGACGGCGTGACCGGGCGATCTGGGTCCACCCCCTCGGTGCCGGTCCGGCGACACCTCCCACGCCCCGCCGCGCCGGAGATGCCATCGCGACGACACGGAGACGCTCCCCGGTGTCACACACGTACCCAGTGCCGCCCTTTCCCCCCATAAGACCCCAATCGCCACACAAGGCTCCTGACAGTCCTTACCTAGAGTAAGCTTCGCTCGACACAGAGGTAACTACCGCGCACCGCGACGTTCCGCTGGAAGCGGTCGGATTCCTTGAAGCTGCGTAATCCCAAGCTGGGGGAACGATGGCGTTCGGACGCAGGGGCCTGCCGTGGCGCGACCGGAAGGCGGACAAGCGCGAGCTGGCCGAGCGACTGTGCGACGCGATGCGGGCATCCGAGCAGGACCACCTCCGCTTCCCCGACCGCAACGACCGCATCGCCACCCAGATCGCCGAGGCCCTCACCCGCGCCGGCGTCACCGAGGGCCGGATGCTGGAGATCGGCGCCCGCGACAACACCCACGCCGCCCGCTTCCCCGCCTTCGACTACACCAACCTCGATCTCTCCCCCACCTCCCCCGACGTCCTCCTCGGCGACATCACCGACTGCCCCCACATCCCCAGCGCCGGCTTCGACGCCGTCATCAGCGTGGACCTCCTCGAACACGTCGACCGCCCCTGGTCGGCCGCCACCGAGATCACCCGCCTGCTCCGCCCCGGCGGCGTCACCTACCACAGCACCCTGTTCGCCTGGCGCTACCACCCCTGTCCCATCGACTACTGGCGCTTCACCCCCGACGCCCTCCGCTTCCTCTTCGCCGACCTCCGCTGCCTCGACACCGGCTTCGACACCGTCGAACGCCGCCGCAACCTCCTCGGCAAGGGCCGCCACCGCCTCACCCCCGACGCCTTCGGCGGCTGGCGGGAGAACTGGCGCGTCCACTACTCCGGCGTCAAACCCCACCCCGACGGTAAGGACGACGCTGAGTGCCGCTGACCCCTGTCAGTTCGGACTACCCACTGAGCACGGCGCGGACGGCCAGCCAGCACGATGATCGGTTGCCGCCCCGCTCGCGCCACGAGTCACTGTCAGAGCCGACAACCGATCCAGGGCCACGCCCCGGTGACCCGCGACGGTGGTGATCGCGGCGACGACTTCGGCATCGTCCTGGTCGTGGATCCGTGACAGCAGGTACACGTCGGCGAGGTCCCGCCACCGGGTGTCGGCCAGGCCACGCTCGACCGCTGTCGCGGTCTTCTCCGCGTACACCATCGCCAGCGGGTAACCCTGCACCGCGATGACCCCACCCAGCAGCCGGGGTACCCCGACCGTCGAGGGCGCCGGTCGGATCGGGTCCCCGACGTTGACGTCGACGTGGAACCGGATCCGCCGAGGCCAAGCTGCACGGCAACGTCATCCGGCGCCAGCTGTACTGGTCGTCGTCCCGGATCGAGACGGCCTGGGCCGCAGCGGGGTCGAACACCAGACCGTCATCGAGCGGGAAGACGTCGACGAGACAGCGCCGCGGCTCGTACAACCCGATCACCCCTCCCCCACCCACCGGAGTCTTGCGACGACCGACGTCGAAGGTGTCCACCGCAACGGAGTGCCAGCGCACCACCGAGGCCACCTGCGGCCGCCACTGCCCCCGCGGCAGGGCCACGTCCAGCCACCCCGGGGTGTCATCGACCAACTCGTGCTCCACCAGCGCGCTGACCAGGCAGGCCGTGGCCCGCACCGTCGCAGTAGCCCCTCCGGCACCCCAGCCGCCAACGCCTCGGAGAACCGGAACACCACCGACAGGCCCTCGGAGACCCCTCCCCTCGCCACCACCCTCACCATGAGGAGAACCTCTACACATCCACCACACCTGCAGAGGATTCCCACACCGATAAAGCCGACGACGGGGCATCGCGACTGCCGCAGACCGCCGCTCTTCTGCACTTCGGCAGCGGATCCAGGACTGTGGTGGAGGCTATCCCCGTCGGCGGATCCGCTCGAGGTCGCCGACGCGGATCAGGTGCATGCCGCAGACGTGCTCCAAGATCTCGGCGTCAGATGCCTTTCGCGGATGGAACCTGTCCAGCGTCGCGGCGATCCAGCCACCTGAGGTCATGACAGCGCGGATCTGGGAGAGGTGGTCGCCGTCGATCGGGATCTCCTCAGCCACACCACGCCAACGGCTGAACGGCAGGCGAACCTGGACACGCGGATCCGCCTGGACGTTCCGCCACCAGGCTGCCTCCGGCATGGCCATCAGCCAGACACTTCTGTCGATCACCCGGTAGTTCACCGGCGTCTGCCGTACGATCCCCGACTTGCGGCCGGTGTGGCTGATCAGCATGACCCGACCGAGCAGCGGCGGGCAGGCACTCATGCACCACCCCAGGTGCAGCCGCCACAGCCAGAGCACGTACCTGTTCACGACCTTGAAGTTGGTCGCGAGCTGTTGGTAGTCCGCGTTCCGCTGCCGACCGGATGGTTCTTCAGTGGGTGTGTCGGACATTGTCAGGGCCTTTCGTTCGAGCGGATCCCGTTGAGCACCAGGTCGATCGCCGCCTCCAGCGTGCGCTCCGCAGGCACGGCGTCATCCTGCACCTGCAGGTAGACGTTCAGGTAGGGAAGCAGCTGCACATCGCCGACGGTGATAGTCAGGGCGTGGATGGTCCTCGTCACCGCGGCCAGACCGAGGTCCGGCCGCAGCTCACCCCGGTCCGTAGCGGCGGTCAGGATCAGGCCGACCGTGTTGCGCAGCGCGTCGGCGACGGGTCGCACGAGTCGGTCCAGGATCTCGGCGTCGCCCTGGTAGGCACCCCGGGCGAAGAAGGCGGAAAGTCCGGGGATGGTCTGCCCCCACGCGACGCCGCCGGTCACGTAGGCGAGCAGGGCCTCGCGAACCGGCATCGCCGCCAGCCTCGGTCGGTCCGTAGGTGTCCAGTGTCGTGGTCATCCAGCGGACGCAGAGCTCGATGCTGAACGAGAGCATGCCGTCCCGGTTACCGAAGTAGGCATACAGCGGCCATTGGGTTAGCGGCCAAAATGTGTGTCTGCTGATGGGGTGTCGTACCTGGTCGTGGCGGCGTTTCGTGGCCTGGTCATTGCCTTGGGGGTATGACTGGCGGGGGTGGTGGACATCCGGGTGCGTGTGTGCTGTGCGGGGCGCGGTTGAAGCGCAACCGCACGACCAGTGCGGGACGGACGCGGTGGCGGTGCACCGGGTGCGGGGCATCGAGGGTGAAGTCCCGCCCCGATCTGACCCGCAGGAGCGACCTCGAGACGTTCGTGGCCTACCTGATGGGCTCGGCGTCCCAGCGAGACCTCAGCGGGGGAACGGGCCGTTCGTTGCGCCGTCATCACGGGTGGTGCTGGAAGGTCGAGCCCGTGATCGAGCCCACCGGGGTGGTGCATCCGTGGGTCCAGCTTGACGGGATCCACCTGTCCGGTGGCTGGTGCGCGCTGATCGCCCTGGGACCGGCCGGGGTCTTGGCCTGGCAGTGATACGACACCGAGAAGACCGCCGCGTGGAAGGCCCTGTTGGAGAAGGTCCCCGCCCCCGACGCGGTCGTGGTCGACGGCGGCCCCGGCCTGCTCGCGGCCCTACGCACCTGCTGGCCTGACACCCGGCGTGCAACGCTGCCTGGTCCACGTCGCCCGCGACGTCCGCCGCCACCTCACCACCCGCCCGCGCACCCAGGCCGGACGCGCCCTGTGGGCCCTGACCAGGGCATTGACCAAGGTCGACACTCTCGACGCGGCCACGGCCTGGCTGACCCGCCTCAACGACTGGCACACCACCCACGGCCACCTCGTTCGGGAACGCACCTACCGCACCCAGACCCCGTTCGTGCCCGGCTGGGTCCGCCCCGGCCAAGCCTGGTGGTACACCCACCACCGGCTCCGCAAGGCCTACCGACTCCTGGAACGCCTGGCCCGCGACCAGGTGCTGTTCACCCACCTCGACCCCGACCTGACCGGCCTGGACGCGACCACCAACAAGATCGAAGGCGGGGTCAACGCCTGCCTACGCGAGATGCTGCGCCGTCACCGAGGCATGCCCATCGACCACCAGCGACGAGCCATCGAGTGGTGGTGCCACCAACTGTCAATCCCCTCGGAGCGTGGAGACGTGCCCTATGCGGCCTGAGTCTCCTGCCAGGCCGCGGTGGTCGTGATCAGGTGTTCGTAGTCGACGGGTGCCAGTCCGCCGCAGGCGCTGTGCCGGCGGC
>JAAYAH010000213.1 GCA_012719445.1 Actinomycetales bacterium
CACGGCGGGGAGCCCATCGCTTCCGAGGGCGGGGAGGCTGCCGCTCCGGGCGACCGGGCGGACGCCGCTCACGACGCCGGAGGGCTGCTGATCCCGGCGAACGGGACGGACCCCGGTCGCCGCCTGTTCGTCGGGTACCTCGTTGACGCCAGCCCCCCATAGGCGTTACTTTTACCTGTAAGAGATCACTGACACATGAAGGAGAGAAGTGACGTCCCCTCCGCCGACCGGTGACCGCCTGGTCGAGATGCTCGCTGCCCTGGCCAACCCGCTGCGGCTGCGCATCGTCGCCACGCTGGCCGGCGGCCGCGACTACGTCAGCCATCTGGCCCGCGAGATCGGCATCAGCCGGCCTCTCCTCCACATGCACCTGCAACGGCTCGAGGCTGCCGGTGTGATCACCGGGACTCTCGAACTGTCGGAGGACGGCAAGGCCATGAAGTTCTACGAGGTCACCGACTTCGACCTGCGCCTGACCGCCTCGTCGGTGGCCGAGGCCGCGGCGACCCTGAGCACCCCAGCCCCCCACCGGGAGCCCGTACCCGAGGAGACCTGATGTACCACAGCATGTCCGCGACAACGGCTCTGACCTGGCCCGAGACCGTCCTCTCCCTCGGCGCCCTGCTCACGGTCCTGTTCCTCGTCGGCGGGGCGATGGCGGCGCTCACCGAGTTCCGCAAGGCCAAGATCGCGGATCACCAACTGGATGACCTGCGGCAGCTCGTCAACCGCTACGAGCAGCTCGCCGGAGGCACTCTCGACGCCCAGCAACGGGTGGCCGCGGACGTGGCCGAGCTGAGGGCGCGCACGGCGGCCATCGAGCAGATCCTCCGTACGGTCGAGTGAGACGTCCCCCCGCCGATGAGGGCGTTCCCGTCCCTGCCGGCCCAGGGCGTCCCGCCGATTCCAGGGTGTTCCCGTCCCGCTGATCCGGCGGGAGCCGCCCGTGGTTTGCGGCAGGAGGCGCGGGGTACCGCAGCCCCATCCGGCGACGATTCCGACACGGTCGTCGCCGGATCAGGCTGTCGAGGAAAGGGGAGCGCTGTGATCGTTCTGGGCATCATTCTGCTTTTGCTGGGATACCTGCTCAGTGTGGGAATCCTGCAGACACTCGGCCTCATCCTGCTGCTGGTCGGTGTCGTGCTCTACGTGCTGGGAGCGGTCGGGCGTCCCATCGGCGGACGACGGCACTACTGGTAGACGGCACTACCGGCAGGTGCCTCCGGACCGGGACGGCGCACGGGAGTCCTCCCGTGCGCCGTCCCGGCATCGTCGAGGTGACTTCGGCTCGGGAGGTGCCCGATCGCGGTTCCGGGGTACCCACAGGCCGGCCGGGGAGCTTCACCGCGGCCGTGGTGGAACCAGGGGACGACGGGTGTGCGGGCTGGGTCGGCCGTCGGGCCGGCCGGGTGCGCGGGCTCAGGGCTTGCGACCGACCCCGACCAGACCGGTCAGGGAGATGCGCTTGACGACCTCGGTGTGTTCCTCGGGGGAGACGCGCCACGTGCCGACGGGGACGACGCCGGGATCGAGGATTTCCAGACCGTCGAAGAACCGCTCGATCTCGGGGCGGGTGCGGAAGATCATCTGGGCGCTCGCCCGGTCATACTCCCGGGAAGCCTGGCGACCCTTGTCGGGCATCCGGTCCCCCCCGGCGTGGGAGACCATCAGATAGCTCCCAGGCGCCATCCTCGAGACGTACCGTGAGACGAGGTCGTGAGGATCGTCGCTGTCTGGGACGAAGTGCAGCACGGCGGCCATCAGCACCGCCATGGGCTGGTCGAAGTCGATGAGTTCGCGGGTGCTCGGGTGGTCGAGGATGGCGTCGGTGTCGCGCAGGTCGGCCTCCAGCACCGCGGTGCGGCCCTGCTCTCCCGGCAGTAGCGCCTGGGCGTGCCGGACCACGACCGGGTCGTTGTCCACATACACCACTCGTGCGTCGGAGACGACCTCCCGCGCGGCCTCGTGGACGTTGCGCCGGGTGGGAAGCCCGGATCCGATATCGAGGAACTGCCGGATCCCCGCTTCGGCGAGTAGTCGCACCACCTGGATGTGGAACTCACGGTTGGCGAGTGCGATGTCGCGCATCTCCGGGAACCGGGCGAGGACCCGCTCCGCGGCCTCACGATCGGCGGGGTAGTGATCCTTGCCGTCGAGGTAGTAGTCGTACATCCGGGCGACGTTGGGGGTGGTCGGGTCGATGCCTCGGGGGACCCACCCCTCCTCGACCAACGACTCCCAGCGCTCCTCGGGGTGCGACGTCGACGCGTCCTGTGTCATCGCGGATCCCTTCACCCGGAATCTCCCGACCATATCGGATCGTCCCGTTAGGCCGGCAACCCATACTCACCCGCCGTCACCGTCGGCGGCGCCCGAGGAGCACGCCGGGACCAGCGGGCACGCCGGGACCGAGGGCCGTCGGTTGACCGACCCGCAGGCGGGCGCAGGGGACGTGACACCTGGGACACGTCGATCGGTGCGGGTGGACACGGTCAGCGCGGGTGGACACGGTCAGCCCGAGGGACGGACCAGCACGCGGAGGTCCTGGTGACACCGCCGATCTGGCTGATCGCCGTCCCACCAGGACCTCCGCGTGCTCGCAACGGTCCGGTCGGGTCACGCCGGGCAGACGTGTCCGCTGCCGTTGCCCGTGAGGAGGTCGTCCCTCGTCCACCCCGTGATCCCGGTGCTCCGGTCGGTCAGGTAGGTCCACGTCTCCTGGTAGCCCGTGCGCCGGTAGCAGGCGAAGACGGCGTAGTGATCCGGATACCCCGTGCCGACGACCGGACAGGAGGTGGACGGACCGGAGCGGATCCTGGCGGCGGTGGCGAAGTCGCCGACCTCGGTGTACGGGGCGTCCTTCAGGGACAACGACGGGACGTCCGGGCAACCGGACGCGACGGCCCCGGGAGCTGTGGACACCAGGAACCCGACGGTCGGCAGGACGCCGACACACAACGCCATTGCCGCGACTCGTCGCAGGCGCATTCTTCCTCCATCATCGGTCGACATTGCCCAGGAACGGCGAAAGACGCCGTCCGCACGTCACCGCGCGCCCGATCGATCGATTCTCCGACACCGTCGGACGGGTGCGATAACGCACCGAGGACGAGGGAGAGGCCGGGCGACGTGCGGCACGGAGTCTGCACAGACACGGCAGTTGTAGTTCGTTGTGATCACTCCGTTTGTGATCAGGCGACATTGTCGGCGTAGGCGTTCCAGGCTTGGTGGCAGCTGCGGGCGCGGGCTTGGTGGTGGCGGCGCCAGTGCGACCAGC
>JAAYAH010000214.1 GCA_012719445.1 Actinomycetales bacterium
AGGAGGCGCAGTGGCCTTTCGGCTCCGCTCCCGCGAGGTGCGTTTCCGTGCCCAGTTCACGGCCATCGCGGTCCACCTCGCCGACGGTGCCCAACTACTGGCCGAACTGCTGGGCAGTGACCGGGCCCGGCGGCAGGACCTGGCCGACCGGATGCAGGAGCTCGACCAGGAGGTCGTCGGCGCGACGCACGGCATCCTCAGGACGCTGGCCGCGGCGTTCGTCACCCCCTTCGACCGGGTCGACGTGTACCGGCTGGCCTGGAGCATGCGCTCGTGCTCCCGCCGGATGGACTCCGTGGTCGACCTCATGATCGTCTATGACCTGGAGGCCCTTCCGTCGGGCATGACCGAGCAGATCCGCAACATCGTCCGGGCCGCCGACCTCACCAGGGAGGCCATGCCGTTGCTGGGCAGGACCCGGGCGCTCTCCGAGGCATGGGACGAGCTCACCCTGGTGCGCACCCAGTCACGGGAGGCCAATCACCGGGTGCTCGCCGACCTCACCAGGGAGGGCGGTGAGGTGGGCAGCATCATCCGGCTGGTCACCGTCGCGCAGGCCCTCGACGAGGTGGTCCGGGCCTTCGAGGACGTCGCGCACGTCCTGGCCCAGATCGTGGTCAAGGAGAGCTGAGCCGCGTCGTGTCCGCCGAGGCCGTGCTGCTCGCCGTCGTCCTGCTGACGGTCCTGACCCTGGCCGTGGTCAACGGCGTCCACGACGCCGCCAACGCCGTCGCGACCTCGCTGTCGACGAGGGCGCTGACGTCGCGGGTCGGACTGGGGCTCGTCGCCGTGCTCAACGTCCTCGGCGCCCTGCTGGGCGACGGGGTCGCGCGCACCGTCGGCTCCCGCCTGCTCGCCGTCCCGGTCGCCGGACCCGGTCTCGGTCTGGTCCTCTCCGCGCTGCTCGGCGCCCTCGCCTGGGACCTGTTCACCTGGTGGCGGGGGCTGCCGTCCTCGTCGTCGCACGCGCTCCTCGGCGGGTTCACCGGGGCGGGACTGGTCGCGGCGGTCACCGTCGACGTGGAGGTCCTCCTCACCCAGGTGCTGCTGCCGATGCTGCTCTCCCCGCTGGTCGCCATCCTGCTCGCCTGGCTGCTCATGGCCGCCCTCTACCGGCTGTTCCGGGACGCGACCTACGGGCGGGCCATCGGCAGGTTCCGGATCGCGCAGACCGTATCGGCATCGGCCATGGCCCTCGGCCACGGACTCCAGGACGGGCAGAAGATCATGGGGGTCACGGTGCTGGCCCTGGCCGCGGCGGGGGAGGGGAGCCCGGGGACGGTCCCGCTGTGGGTACGGATCGCCGTGGCGGCCGCCCTCGGCGTGGGGACCTACATCGGCGGCTGGCGGCTGATCAGGACCCTGGGCTGGCGGATCGTCCACGTGGACCCGGTGACCGGGTTCACCGCGGAGACCGTCTCCTCGGGGCTGCTCTACACCTCGGCGTACGTGTTCGACGCGCCGGTGTCGAGCACCCACACGATCACCGCGTCCGTCGCGGGCGCCGGCGCGTCGGTCACCGGCCTGCGCGCGGTGCGCTGGCGGGTGCTGCGCCCGATCCTCACGGCCTGGGTGGTCACCGTGCCCGCGGCCGGGATCGTCGCCGCGGCGTGCTACCTGCTGGGCACGCTCGTCACCGGGTGACGGGGTGGCAGCGGTCCGGTGCTCCTGAGGACCGCCGAGCGGGTGGACCGTCAGGCGGGTGGACCGTCAGACGGGGAGATGGTGCTCGACGGAGACGACGCGGACCTCGTCGTCCCCGCCGCCGGGGATCCGGGCCACCTGGAGGACGAGCGCCTCGGCCGGCGCGAGGTAGGGGTCGTCGGCGGGGACGGCGGCCGCGAGCTCCGGCCGCTGCGGGTCCGTCAGGGCCGCGACGATCGGCAGCAGGTCGGCGAGCACCTTCCGGTGCGTGCAGATCAGGCTGCCGTCGTCCCGACCCAGGACCTTCAGCAGATGCCGCGCGGCCTTGTCCGGGTCCCTCGCGTGGCCGTCCTCGCTCAGGCCGCCCTTGACCCGGACCCGGGTGTCGCTGGCGGCGGCGTAGGGCGCGAGGGTCTCCGTGCAGCGTCGCCACGGCGAGCAGAGCAGGTGCTCCGGCCGCCAGCAGCAGAGCAGGGGGGCCAGCGCCAGTGCCTGGCGGCGGCCGGCGCTCACCAGCGGGCGGTCGCCGTCCGCCCGGCTCCACGAGTCCCTGGGGCGGGCCCGCGCATGCCTCAGCACGATCACGGGCCGGGTGTCGAGGGTGCCCTCGTCGACCCGCGCCAGCAGCGCGTCCAGCGGGGCGAGGTCGTGCGGGTCGGTGAGCAGGTCCCGCGCCTCGACGGCGTCGACCCAGCGGACGTCGTCGGAGGCGTTGGCCCGCCGACCCGTCCTGGCCACCCGCGCCGCCCAGAAGACCGGCTGCGCGGGCTGCTCGCCGGCGGAGGACGCCGGGGCGGTCAGCGGCACCCCGAGCAGGGCCTGCCTGCCCGCCGCCTCGCTGCCGTACCGGGCCGCGCACTCGGGAAGGGTCTCCCCGGCGCCGGTCGCTCCGACCGGCCAGGTCCAGGCGTCGCCGGCGCCGTCGGCACGCCGTCCCCTCGCCGCGCGCCCGGCGCGTGCCCGGCCGGGCTCCTCCCCGCCGGTTCGCACCAGCATGACCTGCGGGACCGGTGAGATGAACTCCCTCGCCGGGCGCCAGCACACGCAGCCGGCGGTCCTGGCGGTCTCAGCCCCGGCCCCGGTCACGGGGCCCATCGCGTGCTCGGCCCTCTCGCCGGGCACGCCGTCCCGCTCCGGGACGCCGGTGCTCTGCGGGGGGGTCACCGTCGTCGGGTCCCGCGCCGTCTCGGGCGGTTCGCGATGAGGTGGGCCTGGAGGTCACGCAGCGGCACGCCGTTGTCGTCGGCGGCGTGCCGGGTCCAGGTGCCGTCCTGCTCCAGGTGCCAGGAGGCGGTGGCCGGGTCGGTGGCGAGGGAGAGGAGGTCGCCGAGCTCCGCGACGTGGTCGGGATCCCCCAGTCGGATCATGGCCTCGACCCGCCGGTCGAGGTTGCGGTGCATCATGTCCGCGCTGCCGATGTAGACGACGGGCTCCCCGCCGTTGGCGAACCAGATGATCCGCGAGTGCTCCAGGAACCGGCCCAGGATGCTCCGGACCCGGATGTTCTCGCTGAGCCCCGGCACTCCCGGCCGGATGGCGCAGATGCCGCGGACCACCATGTCCACTGCGACCCCGGCCTGGGAGGCCCGGTAGAGCGCGTCGATGATCACCTCGTCGACGATGGAGTTCATCTTCATCCGGATGGAGGCCGGTCTGCCCGCCTCGTGGTGGGCGATCTCCCGGTCGATCCGGTCGACGATGCCGCTGCGCAGCGAGCGCGGGGCCACCAGCAGGCGCCGGTAGGCGGTCCTCGGCGCGTACCCGGAGAGCTGGTTGAACAGCCTGGCCACGTCCTCGGTCACCTGGGGGTGGCAGGTGAGCACCCCGAGGTCCTCGTAGAGCCGGGCGGTCTTCGGGTTGTAGTTGCCGGTTCCGACGTGGCAGTACCGGCGCAGCCCGTCGGGCTCCTGCCGCACCACGAGGCTGAGCTTGGCGTGGGTCTTCAGCCCGACGATGCCGTAGACGACGTGCACTCCGGCCTGCTCCAGCTTGCGCGCCCAGGTGATGTTGGCCTGCTCGTCGAAACGGGCCTTGATCTCGACGAGGGCGAGGACCTGCTTCCCCGCCTCGGCGGCGTCGATGAGGGCGTCGATGATCGGCGAGTCACCGCTGGTGCGGTAGAGGGTCTGCTTGATCGCCAGCACCCGGGGATCGGCGGCTGCCTGCTCGAGGAAGGCCTGCACGCTGGTGGAGAAGGAGTCGTAGGGGTGGTGGAGCAGGATGTCCCGCACCGAGATGGCGGCGAAGACGTCGCTGGGCTTGGCGCTCTCGACCTCCGCGAGGTGCCGGTGCGTCTTGGGCACGAACCGGGCGTAGTGCAGCTCGGGGCGGTCGATGTCGGCGATGACGTTCAGCCCGCGCAGGTCCAGCGGCTCGGGCAGCTCGAACACCTCGGCCTCGCGGATGCCCAGCTCGCGGACGAGCATCTTGCGGACCTTCTCGTCCATGTCCGCCGCGATCTCCAACCGGACCGGGGGACCGAACCTGCGTCGCAGCAGCTCCTTCTCCAGCGCCTGGAGCAGGTTCTCCGCGTCGTCCTCCTCGACCTCCAGGTCCTCGTTGCGGGTCACCCGGAAGGCGTGGTGGTGGAGCACCTGCATGCCGGGGAACAGCTGGTCGAGGTGGACCGCGATGACCTCCTCCAGCGGGACGAACCGGTCCCGCGGGGTCCGTTGCATGGGCGACGTCGGCTCCGGGTCGACCGCGACGAACCGGGGCAGCAGCGGTGGCACCTTGACCCGGGCGAAGTGCTCCTTCTCGGTCACCGGATTGCGCAGGATGACCGCGAGGTTCAGGGACAGCCCGGAGATGTAGGGGAAGGGGTGGGCCGGGTCGACCGCGAGCGGGGTGAGCACGGGGAACACCTGCTCGCGGAAGAACGTGTGCAGCCGGTCCTGCTCCTCGTCGATGAGCTGGTTCCAGTGCAGGATCCGGATCCCGTAGTCCTCGAGGACGGCCGACACCTCGTCGCGGAAGACCTCGGCGTGGCGGGTCTGCAGCTCGTGCGCCCGCATGCCGATCCGTTCCAGGACCTCCCGCGGGGCCAGTCCGCTCGGGCCGGTGACGGCAAGGCCGGTCGCGATCCGGCGCTTGAGCCCGGCGACCCGGACCATGAAGAACTCGTCGAGATTGCTGGCGAAGATCGCCAGGAAACGGCACCGCTCCAGCAGCGGGAGGGTCGGATCCTCGGCGAGGGCCAGCACCCGCTCGTTGAAGGTCAGCCAGGACAGCTCCCGGTCCAGGAAGCGGTCGGGCGTCCGTTCGTCGAGGCCGTCCGGGCCGGTACCGGCCTGCGGGCGGTGCGCGGTACGGGTGGGAAGGGCACGGGCCGGCTGGCGACGCGACCGCGCCGGTCTCCCCGAGGCCGGCTCGATCGTGGCGGGGCTGGTCATGCAGGCATGCTCTCACCCGAGGGTGGCCGGGACGACACCCTTCCGGGGTGACGTGTCGGTCGGTGGGAGGGGATCGTCGGGGCGGGGTGACCGGTCGTGCTCCGGGCGGTCACGTCCCGGGCGGCGTGCTCGCCCTACGGAACATGACGTCGGTGTCCCAGCGCACGAAGCCGAGGCTGCGGTACAGGGCGAGGGCCGGGGCGTTGTCCGCGTCGACGTAGAGCATGGCCTGGGCGAGTCCGCGGCTGCGCAGCCAGCGCAGTCCCGCCACCGTCATCGCCCTGCCGAGGCCCTGCCCCTGGGCGGAGGGGTCCACACCGACCACGTACAGCTCGCCGATGGGTCCGTGCCCGTGCAGATCGCCCGATTCCTCCCCGTGCACCTTCGTCCAGTGGAAGGCCGCCATCTCCCCGGAGCCGTCCTCGGCGACGAGGAAGCCCTCCGGGTCGAACCAGGACTCCTCCATCCTGGCCTGCAGGTCGGTGAGGGTCCAGGAGCCCTGCTCCGGGTGGTCGGCGAACGCCCTGGCGTTGACCCGCAGCCAGTCGGCCTCGTCGTCGCCCGGCCGGAAGGAGCGCAGCCGGAGGTGTCCGGGCAGGGACGGGGCGGGCAGCGGGGCCCACAGCGAGCGGCGCATCTGCCACAGCTGCCGGGTCTCCCGGAACCCCGTCGTCGCGGCGAGAGCCCGGGCACCGGGGTGGTCCCCGTGCGCCCAGAGCCGGAGCCGGCCGTCCCCCACGGCGGCAAGGGCCGCCGTGACCAGCTCGCGACCGTACCCGTGGCGCCGGTGCGACGGGTGGACGACGACCTCGGCCACCGGCCCGGCGACGACGTCCGTCGGGTCGAGGTGGGCGTAGCCGACGAGCACGGCGTCCGGGTCGCGGAGGAGCAGGTGCCGATCGAGCCCCTCGCCGCCGTGGCGCAGGTGGAGGGTCACGTGCTCGCTGAGCGGCCGCACACCGTCCTCGTCGGTCGCGGCGTCGCAGAGGGCGTTGACCTCGGCGACCTCCCCGGGGGACAGCGTGGCGACCGGTGCGATCCCCCAGGTGTCACCGTGGTCCCGCGTCGGTGCCGTCATACCCGTCACGCCGTCAAACCTAGGCCGGGGTCCGGCCGGGCGCCGGATGAAGGGACCACCCGCACCCGGAGGGATGACCCGAACCCGGAGGTGTGACCCGAACCCGGAGGGACCCGTACCGGAGGGGGCCCGGGCACCGGCGACGGGCTCCGGGGTCGCCCGGGATCAGGCGTCCACGCTCTCCTCGGCCGGGGTGCGGTCCCGCCGCGGGGGGACGAAGCGGTAGCCGACGTTGCGCACGGTGCCGATGAGGGCCTCGTGCTCCGGTCCCAGCTTGGCCCGCAGCCGGCGCACGTGGACGTCGATGGTCCTGGTCCCGCCGAAGTAGTCGTACCCCCAGACCTCCTGGAGCAGCTGGGCCCGCGTGAACACCCGGCCGGGGTGCTGGGCGAGGAACTTCAGCAGCTCGAACTCCTTGTAGGTGAGGTCGAGCGACCGGCCCCGGACCCTCGCGCTGTAGGTGGCCTCGTCGACCACGACGTCCCCAGCCCTGATCTCCACGGTCTCCTCGGGGGCTGAGGCGAGCTGGTTGCGGCCCGCCGCCAGCCGCAGCCGGGCGTCCACCTCCGCCGGTCCGGACGAGTCGAGCAGGATGTCGTCGGCCCCCCAGTCGGCCGCCACCGCGGCGAGCCCGCCCTCGGTGAGCACCAGCAGCAGCGGGGACGACAGGCCGGTCGCGCGGAGCAGCCGGCACAGGGAACGGGTGCTGACCAGGTCCCGGCGGCCGTCGACGACGACGGCGTCCGCCGGGGGTGCGTCGACGAGGACGGCGGCCTCGGCCGGGAGCACCCGGACCTGGTGGGTGAGCAGGCCGAGGGCGGGGAGCACCTCGGCGGACGGGGCAAGGGCGTTGGTCAGGAGCAGGATCTGTGCCATGCGGTGTCCTCCCGCGTGGCCGGAGGGTACCGATTCGTGGTCGGGTCGCCGTCCGGCTGGAGCCGAGCATCGCCGACCGCTCCTTTGCGGGACCGGGATGAGCCGCCTGCCGCGCCTTTGCGGGACGTTGATCTCGCCAGCATAGGAGACCCGGAGCCCCTTCGCCGTCTCTCGTGAGGTAGGTCTCGGTCCGTCCGGGCCGTCCCGGTGTCGTCCCCGTTCCGACCGGTGTGGGTGTCGTCCGGGGGCACACCGTGCCAGGATGCCGGGGTGATCAGCGCCGTCCCAGCCGTCGTCTCGATCGCCATGGCCGCCCTGCTCGGGGTCTCCGGGTACGCAGGCCTCCCGGTGCTCCTCGCCGCGTGCGCCCTGGTGATCCTCGGTCTCGCCGCGGGGTGGGGGACCCTGCTCGACCTCCCCGATCCGAGGGGATCGGCCCTCACCATCATCCTCTCCGGCGGTGCCGGGCTCGTCGTCGTCCACAACGGGAGGACCGAGCAACGGCCCCTCTTCGCCTTCTCCGTCCTGCTCGCCTTCTCCGTCCTGCTGGCCTTCGCCCACGAGCTGGTGCGGCGGGACGGGCGGTCGGATCTCGTGGAGTCGGTGACGGGGACCTTCGTCGGCCAGTTCATCGCCGTCCTCGGCAGCGCCTGGGTGCTCCTCCCGGCGACCCGGCTCGGCGACAAGGGAGTGCTGCTCGCGGCGGTGGCCGTGGGGGCTGCCGGCGCGGCGATCGCGGTGCCCTGGCCGTTGCGGGTGGCCGGTTGGGTCGCGCTGGCCGCCGGGGCGGGGGCCGGGGTCGCGATGGCCACCTGGGTGATCGACCTGGAGCTGGGCAGGGCCGCCGCGGTCGGCGCCGCCATCGCCAGCGTGTTCGCCGTGCTCTCCAGGATGCTGGCCCAGGAGCCGAACCTGCGGCGCACCTGGGGTGCCCTCGCCGCGGGCCTGGCACCCCTCGCGGCGTCCGGGACGGCGGCCTACGCCGCTGCCCGGCTCATCGTCGGGTGACGTCGGCTGGCGGCGACAGGGGTGACGGGGGGCGGTTAGGATCGCGCCGTGCTCGAAGGCGTGTTCGTCACCCTGCTGGTCATGGCGACGCTGACGATCTCGTGGTTCGCCCTGTACGTCGTCTACGGTCTCTTCCGCGGCCAACGCTGAGTCCCGTCCGGCGTCCGCACATCCTCCCCGTCGAACGCCCTGGGGGTCCGTCGTGCCGATCAATCTCGATCCCGACCTGCCACCGGAGCTGGTCCCGCTCGCCTGGCTGGTCGGGCGCTGGGCCGGAGCCGGGGTGGTCGGGTACCCCACCGTCTCCGAGAGCCGCTTCGGGCAGGAGCTCGAGCTGACCCACGACGGCCGCGGGTTCCTCGGCTACCGGTCCAGGAGCTGGCTGCTCGACGACGACGGCAACCAGGTGCGCCCGCTGGCGTCGGAGACCGGGTACTGGCGTCCGGCCGGGCCGGCCGAACAGGGCGGGACCTCGCTGGAGGTGCTGCTCGCCCACCCGACGGGGTACGTGGAGATCTACGTCGGCCGGGTGCACGGCGCCCGGGTCGACCTGGAGACCGACCTCGTCGCCAGGACCTCGACGGCCAAGGCGTACACCGCGGCCACCCGGATGTACGGACTGGTCGACGGCGACCTGCTGTGGGTGATGGACATGGCGGCGATGGGGCAGCCGTTGCAGTCGCACGCCTCGGCCCGGCTCAGGAGGATGTGAGGGGGATCTCTCTATCCTGACGGGGTGGAGAGACCACGCGTCCCGACGCCGTCGGCCCTCGACCTGGCCCTGCGGTCCAGGGGGTTGCGCGCGACCCCGCAGCGCCGGCTGATCAACGATGCCGTCGTCGTCCTCGGGCACGCCACCCCGGAGCAGGTGTGTCTCCGGGTCCAGGAGGTCGCGCCGACGGTCAGCCTGTCCACCGTGTACCGGACCCTGGAACTGCTCGAGGAGCTGGGCGTCGTCTCGCACACCCACCTCGGGCACGGGGCGCCCACGTACCACCCGGCCGACCACGCGGACCACATCCACCTGGTCTGCACCCGGTGCGGCCACATCGACGAGGCGGACGTCCGGCTCGCCGCGGAGTTCACCGAGCGGATCACCGGGGACAACGGCTTCGTGCTGGACCCGGCCCACCTCTCCCTGCACGGGCTGTGCGCCGGCTGCGCGGGTGTCCGGGAAGCATCGGCCGCCTCCCGGCGCTAGCACCGCCGTGGACACCAGACCCCCCTCCGGCACGGCCCCCTCCGGCCCGGTCCCGCCCGACGCGAGCCCCGCCGGCTCCTCCCCGCCGGTGTCCCGGGACCCGGCCGACCGCAGCCCGCTGCTCGACCTACCGGGCGCCGTCCCGGCGGAGGGACGGGACGCCGGGGTCGCCTGGCACTACGGCGACCCGGTGGCCGAGGCGCGTCGGCTGGAGGCGGGCGCCGGGGTCGTGGACCTCTCCCACCGCGGCGTGGTCCGGGTCGGCGGGCCGGACCGGCTGTCCTGGCTGCACGCGCTGACCACCCAGGATCTCGCCGAGCTGCCGCCGCTGACCTCGACCGAGGCACTGGTGCTCGACCCGCACGGGCACGTCGAGCACGCCCTGCACGTCGTCGACGACGGTGAGGCCACCTGGCTGACCGTGGAGCCGGGGACGGCGGCCGCCCTGGTCGCCTGGTTGCGCGGGATGCGGTTCCTCCGCGACGTGGAGATCGACGACGTCACCGCCGACTGGGCCGTCGTCGCGGACACCCGGCCCCGCGAGGCCGGTCCCGCCGGGCCGCTCACCTGGGCGGACCCGTGGCCGCGGCGGGGACCGGAGTCCCCCTCCTACGCGGCCGTCGCCGACGGCGACCACCCGGGGGAGATCCGGTCCTGGTGGGAGGTGCTGCTGCCGCGGGAGCGGTTCGTCGAGCTGGTCGACCCCGCGACACTGGCCGGGACGTGGGCGGCCGAGGCGCTGCGGGTGGCGGCCTGGCGCCCCCGGCTGGGATCGGAGACCGACCACCGCACCATCCCGCACGAGCTGGACTGGCTGCGCACCGCCGTCCACCTCCGCAAGGGCTGCTACCGGGGGCAGGAGACCATCGCCCGGGTGCACAACCTCGGCCGCCCTCCCCGGCGGCTGGTCATGCTGCACCTCGACGGGTCCGATCACGCCCTGCCGGCGCACGGAGCCGAGGTCACCCTGGACGAACGGCCCGTCGGCCGGGTGACCACCCCGGTCCGCCACCACGAGCTGGGCCCGATCGCGCTCGCCGTGCTGCGCCGAAAAACCCCGGTGGACGCCGTCCTGCTCGCGGACGGGGTCCCGGCGGCCCAGGAGGTCGTCGTCGCCCCCTGACCGGATCCGGGTGTCGGCTTGCCACTGCTTGCAATAGCAAGCAGAATCGTTGTCGTGGCTAGCATCTCTGATCGGGTCGGCGACCTCGGGGGGTACCTGCGCGAGCAGCGCGAGCACGCCAAGCTGTCGCTGCGCCAGTTGGCCGCGCTCGCCGGGGTCAGCAACCCCTACCTCAGCCAGATCGAGCGTGGCCTGCGCAAGCCGTCCGCCGAGGTGCTGCAGCAGATCGCGAAGGGCCTGCGGATCTCCGCCGAGGCGCTCTACCTGAGGGCGGGGATCCTCGACAGCGAGGAACGCCCCCAGGTAGAGATCGCGATCAACGCCGACCCGGGGCTCACCTCCCGGCAGCGGCGGGTGCTCCTCGACATCTACGCCTCCTTCCGGGCCGAGAACGTCAGGACGGCGGACCAGCAGGGCGAGCCGGCAGTTGCGCCGGTGGACGCCGAGGGAGGCACGGCACCGACGCGGGGGGAGCCGGGGACCCGCGACACCTCACCCCCGGATGAGCAGTCCTGAGGAGGACGCCATGGTTCTGTCCAGAGGGCTCCGGAAGAACGTCACCGAGAGCAAGCCGTTGCTCGCCGTCGTCGGCGCGACCGACCTGGCGGTCGAACGGGTCCGGGCCGCGGTCGCCGAGGCCGACCGGGCCCCCGCCGCCATCGAGGCGGGGCTGCTGCGGGCCGGCACCGGTCTCCGGGAGGTCCTGTCCGGGGTCGACCCGGTCGCGCTGCGCGAGGGGGCACGCACCCGGTTCGGCGAGATGCGCACCCGGCTCGACCGGCAGACGCTGCAGGCCGGGGTCGAGCGGGTGCCCACCGTCGTCGTGGCCCGTACCGTCGAGGCCGCGGCGAGGGCCGGGTCGCGGTACGAGGACCTCGCGGCGCGGGGCCGGCAGACCGTCGAGCGGGAGTCCACCCGCGAGTTCGTCGCCCGCAGCCGCGACCGGCTCACCACCGCCCGGTCCGCGGTCGCCGAGCGGAGCCGGGTCGTGGGCGGGACGATCAGCACCGCGTTGCGGGGGACGCGCTCGCACCCCTCGGGTACCGGCGACACCGGCGGCACGGGGGCTCCGGACGCCCCGGCCGGTTCGCCGGGGCCGGACCAGGTCGCGGGCGGCCCGCCGCCGCGCGCCGCGAGGGTGCCGAGGACCCGGACGTCGTCGACGAAGACGCCCGCGAGGCCAGGGGCGGTCACCACCGGGAAGGCCGCCACGTCCGCGAAGACCCCGCAGGCTGCCAAGGCTCCGGCGACCCCGAAGACCCCCAGCACGTCGAAGGCCGCCAAGGCTCCGAAGACCCCCAGCACGTCGAAGACCACGCCGACGTCGAAGGGTGCGACGGCCCCGAAGGCTCCGGAGACCCCGGTGAGGGGGAGCGCCGGGGCGACGGAGAAGGGCACCGCCACCTCGGGCGACGGGGCCGGGAAGGGCCGGGCGGAGTGAGCCCGGAGGGATGACGTCGAACGGACCGGCCGGTGGTCTCCTCGCGAGGTCACCGGCCGGTCTCGTACCCTGGCCGGGTGAGTACCAGCCTCGGCACCCTCCAGGGCCTGGTCGTCCTCGCTCTCGCGCTGGCGGCGTTCGTCCTTCAGCTGTTCGCCCTCTTCGACGCGCTGCGGCAGCGGCGGGACGCCTTCCCCGCCGCGGGCAAGCAGACCAAGCGGTTGTGGGTGATCCTGCTGGTCATCGCGGCTGCGGTCGGGTTCGCCAGCCTGCCGGGCGGTCCCCTCGGCCCGCTGAACCTCCTCAACATCGTCGCGGTCGTCATCGCGGGGGTCTACCTGGCCGACGTGCGGCCCGCCGTCCGCGGCGGCACCGGCCAGAGCTCGTACGGCTCCTGGTGACGGAGCGCTGCGGGTCCCGCTGATCCCGGACGTCGCGGGCGGCCGACCCGCTGCGTGCCGTGCCCTGGTGCGTGCCTGGTGCCCCGGTGCCTCGCTGGGCGCCGGGTGTCCCGTGCCCCACCGGACGAGCCGTGCCCCGGCGGCCGAGCCACGGCGTCGCGGTGGGCGACCCCTGCCTCATATGTGCGTTCCGTTCATCCCCGACTACTCACAGCGGTGCGTCGGCGGCTAGTCTCGGCTCACCACCATTGGGGTTGGCGAGACCCGGGCCGCGGGGCCAGGGACGGGTGGCGGGAGACGGAGCGTCGATGACCGAGTTCGTGGCCGGTGGACGTCGCAGGATCGACAGGGTCCTCGCGCCGGAGTACCTGGATGGGCTGTCGGGCCTCGGCATCGAGGCGGTTCGTGCCCGCAGGGCCGAGGCCCAGCAGGAGGAGGTCGACCTCTCCTATGCCCGGCGCCTGCTCCAGGGGCGCATCGACCTGCTCCGGGCCGAGCAGGCCCGCAGACAGGGCACCGGACCGCTGGTGTCCCAGCCGCATACCGACGAGGAGATCGTCGCCGCGCTCAAGGTGATCCTCTGCGACGAGCAGCACGAGGGGGGACCGTCCGGGCACCGCTGCCACGGCGAGCCGTCCCGGGTCGGCGAGCATCGCCGGGAGGCCGAGCGGGCGGTCGCCGACGTGGGCGGTTCCGATCTGACCGCCAGCACCGACGCGGCCCTCGCCGAGGCGTTGGACGCCCTCTCCGCCATCGAGGCCAGGGTCAGCCGCTCTCGCAGGAAGGTCCAGGCCGTCATCGACACGTTCACCGACGAGATCGCCCGCCGGTACCGTGTCGGCGAGGTGAGCCTGGCCGACCAGGCCTAGGTTCGTGCCGGGCCGGTGGCGAGGACGCCGGTGCCCGGGACCGTCCCTCCCGGGGACGAGTCGGCCGGGGAGACGATGTGCGAGCGGTCCTGCAGCGGGTCACGTCGGCGCGGGTGGTGGTGGCGGGCGAGGTCGTCGCGGCGATCGACGAGCCGGGCCTGCTCGTGCTGGTCGGGGTCGCCGTCGGCGACGGGCCGGAGCAGGTCGCCTGGATCGCCCGCAAGGTGGCGGAGCTGCGGATCCTCCGCGGGGAGGAGAGCGCCGTCGACGTCGGCGCCCCGGTACTCGTGGTGAGCCAGTTCACCCTGTACGCCGACATCCGCAAGGGGCGGCGACCGAGCTGGAACGCCGCGGCACCGGGACCGGTCGCCGAGCCCCTGGTCACCGCTGTCGCCGATGCGCTGCGGGAGCGCGGACTCGAGGTCGTCACCGGACGGTTCGGCGCCGACATGGCGGTCGAGCTGGTCAACGACGGTCCGGTCACCCTCGTCCTGGACTCGTCGACAGGTGGGCGTTGACCTCGCGGACGGCGCAGGCCAACTCCGCGAGCTCCACCACCTCGACCCCGGCGTCCCGCAGCAGTTCCGCGCCCCGGCAGTCCACGAAGACCGCGGGTTCCCGCCAGGCGAAGACCACCCGGCGGACACCGGCGTCCAGGATCAGCCTGGTGCAGCTGCGTTCCCGGGAGGCGCGGGTGCTGCACGGCTCCAGTGAGCTGTAGAGGGTCGCGCCCGCCAGCCGCCCGTCCCCCGGCGGGAGCTCGGCCAGAGCCGCCTCCTCCGCGTGCTCGCGTGGGTCGGACCGCCGGGACCAGCCGGTGGCGATGACCTCGCCCGTCGCGTCGACGACCAGAGCACCTACCGAGAACGCCGTGCCGGACGGGGTGCAGTTGCGCGACAATGCGATCGCCGAACGCAGATGGAGCGCGTCGACGTCGGACTCTCCGCGAGGCTCGTCGGTCACCCGGGCATCATCCGCGACGGCAGGGGGCGGGGGCCAGTTCACCACGGCCCGTTCACGGTCGACGGTGACCGGTGCGGCGTGGCAACACATGACTGGAGGCGGGGCGGTGCGGGTAGAGATCGTGCCGGGAGACATCACGAGACAGGACGTCGAGGTGGTGGTGAACGCCGCCAACCCGACCCTGGTCGGCGGCGGCGGGGTCGACGGGGCCATCCACCGGGCGGCCGGTCCCCGGCTGCTGCGGGAGTGCCGGAGGGTCCGGAAGGCATCGTTCCCCGACGGTCTCCCCGTGGGGCGGGCCGTCGCGACCGGAGGCGGGAACCTGAAGGCTCGCTGGGTCGTGCACACCGTCGGGCCGAACTGGCATCGCGACCAGCGGGACCCGGAGCTGCTGGCCTCCTGTGTCCGGGAGTCGATCCGGGCCGCTGCGGAGCTGGGCGCCCGGTCGATCGCCTTCCCCGCCGTCAGCGCCGGGGCCTACGGCTGGGACGTGACCACCGTCGCGCGGATCATGCTCGACGAGATCCGGGCCGAGGTACGTCGCGGTACCACCGGGAGCCTCGAACGGGTGCGCCTGGTGCCCTTCGGTGCGGACGCCGCCCGGGCGTTCACCGAGGTCGCCACGGGGGACCGGTCGGTCGGTTCCGGCGTGTGCTGAGGCGCCTCGGCACCGTCTCCCGGTGGTCCTCCCGCGGTGACCCGGTCCGGTCGGCGGCTGCCGACCCCGGTCAGCGGGGGGCCACGGCGTCCCAGGCGACCGTGACCTCGCCGAGCCGCCACCGTCGGGGGGCGTCCAGCAGGGGGACTCCGCGCTCCCGGAGGGCGGTGGCCGCCGCCGTCCAGCGCTGCCTCGCCCCGAAGGACGCCACCGGTGCGGCCCGGTCCCAGGCGTCGTCGAGGGCGCGGAGGAACTCGTGCACCGGCTGCCCGGGGACGTTCCGGTGGATGAGGACCTTCGGGAGCCGTTCCGCGACGTCCGACGGCCTGCTCAGCCCGGCGAGGCGGAGGGACAGCGTCAACGACACCGGGCCGCGTTCCCTGGTGACCGTGACCCAGGTCGCCCGGCGGCCGATCTCGTCGCAGGTCCCGTCGACGAGCAGCCCTCCCGGGGCGAGCCGGTCCCGCACCAGCCGCCAGGCCGCGGCGACCTCGTCCACCGGGTACTGGCGGAGCACGTTGAACGCCCGGACGACGACGGGACGGCGGCCATCGGGCAGCGGGAGCTCGAAGCCGCCGACCGCGAAGGACAGCCCCGGCCCGGCGAGCGCCCCTGCCGCGGCCACCCGGGCCGGGTCGATCTCGATCCCGACGACCTCGACGTCGTCCCGGACGGCGCCCAGCCGGGAGCGCAGTTCGACGGTGGTGACCGGGCTCTCCCCGTAGCCGAGGTCCACCACCACCGGGTCGGCGGCGTGCCGCAGCCGGTCGGCCTGGGTGCCGACCAGCCAGCGGTCCACCCGGCGCAGCCGGTTCGGGTTGGTGGTCCCCCGGGTCGGCACGCCGACCGGCCTGCGGGGGCGCTCTCGCACGCCTGGAGGATAGGCGGGCAGGAGGACGGACGGGGCGGCTGGTCCTCGGGGTTCCCCCGGTCCGGGGCGACATAGATCACGTCGAGGATTCCCTGGTACGGGAGTAACCCGCCCCGGCACCGGGTTGTGATCCCTGGCAGCCACGAGGCAGGTCCCCCACCGGCGGCGGGACGTGCCCGGACAGGAGGGCGGATGATGACGCGGGCCTGTGTCCGGAGCTGCGAACCGGACATCTCGGCCGTCCCTCGCCGGGTGGCGATGCTCTCGGTGCACACCTCCCCGCTGGAGCAGCCGGGGAGCGGGGACGCCGGCGGCCTCAACGTCTACGTGGTGGAGACCGCAAGGCGGCTCGCGGCACGGGGGACCGAGGTCGAGATCGTCACCAGGGCCACCTCCAGCGCGGTCCCGCCACTGCTCGAGCTGGTGCCCGGCGTCACCGTCCGGCACCTGGCCGCCGGCCCGTTCGAGGGCCTGTCGAAGCACGACCTGCCGGGGCAGCTGTGCGCCTTCGCCGCAGGGCTGCTCCGGGTGGAGGCACGGCACGAGCCGGGCTTCTACGACCTCGTCCACTCCCACTACTGGCTCTCCGGGCAGGTCGGCTGGCTGGTCGCGGACCGGTGGGACGTGCCGCTGGTGCACACCATGCACACCATGGCCAAGGTGAAGAACGCCGCTCTCGCCGACGGCGACGCCCCGGAACCGTCGGTCAGGGTGATCGGCGAGGAACAGGTCGTCGAGGCGGCCGACCGGCTCATCGCCAACACCGAGACCGAGGCCGCGGAGCTGGTGCACGCCTACCGGGCCCGCCCGTCCCAGGTCGAGGTCGTTCCCCCGGGCGTCGACCTCGACGTCTTCCGACCGGGCGGGCCGGACGGTCGCCGGACGGCAAGGCGTCGGCTCGGCGTCCCCACCGACGCCGACGTGCTGCTGTTCGTGGGGCGGATCCAACCGCTCAAGGCCCCGGACGTGCTCCTCCGCGCGGCGGCCCTGCTGCGGGCACGGGGGGAACGGTCCCGGCAGCTCGTCGTCGCCGTGCTCGGTGGCAGGAGCGGCGCCGGCAGCGGCGATCTCGAGGAGCTCCGGGGCCTTGCCCGCGGCCTCGGCCTCGACGGCGTGGTGCGGTTCCGCCCGCCGGTCACCCGCGAGGTGCTCGCCGACTGGTACCGGGCCGCGGACCTGGCCGTCGTCCCCTCCCACAGCGAGTCCTTCGGGCTGGTGGCCATGGAGGCCCAGGCGTGCGGCACGCCGGTGGTCGCCGCGTCGGTCGGGGGACTGCGCACGGCGGTCATCGACGGCGTCACGGGGGTCCTCGTCGCCGGGCACGACCCGGCGGTCTGGGCGGACGTCCTCGGCCGGTTGCTCGGCGAGGAGCGCCGTCGCCGGGCGATGGAGGCAGCGGCGGTCCGGCACGCGGCCGGCTTCTCCTGGGACGTCACCGTCGACCGGATGCTCGAGGTGTACGCCGCGGCCGCCGCGCACTCCTCCCGCCGCCGGCGGTTCCGCCCGGTTCCGACGACGGCGGGGAAGGAGCCTCGATCGGCGTTCGCCGTCGCTCCCTGACGGGTGGCGTCCGGGCCCCTGCCGGCGTCGGGCTAGCCTTCGGCCATGACCTACACGCTCGTGCTGCTCCGCCACGGCGAGAGCGAATGGAATGCCAAGAACCTCTTCACCGGCTGGGTCGACGTCCCGCTGTCCCCCAAGGGGAGCGTCGAGGCGGAGACCGGTGGGCGGCTGCTCGCGGAGGCGAAGGTGCTCCCCGACGTCGTGCACACCTCGCTGCAGCGGCGCGCCATCAGCACCGCGAACCTCGCGCTGGACGCCGCGGACCGGCACTGGATCCCGGTGAAGCGCTCCTGGCGGCTCAACGAGCGGCACTACGGCGCCCTGCAGGGCAAGAACAAGAAGCAGACCCTGGAGACCTACGGCGAGGAGCAGTTCATGCTCTGGCGCCGCTCCTACGACGTCCCCCCGCCGCCGATCGCGGCGGACGACGAGTTCTCCCAGGTCGGCGACCCGCGGTACGCCGACCTCGGCGCCGACCTGCCGCGGTCGGAGTGCCTCAAGGACGTCGTGGCCAGGATGCTCCCGTACTGGGAGTCCGACGTCGTCCCCGACCTGAGGGCCGGGCTGGTCGTCATGCTCGCCGCCCACGGCAACTCGCTGCGGGCCCTGGTCAAGCACCTCGACGGGATCAGCGACGCCGACATCTCCGGCCTCAACATCCCGACCGGCATCCCGCTGGTGTACCGGCTGGACGCCGACCTGCGGCCGATGGTCGCCGGCGGCGAGTACCTCGACCCGGAGGCCGCGGCGAAGGCCGCAGCCGCCGTGGCCAACCAGGGCCGCTGAGGCGCGGACCGGGACCGGCCACCCGGAGGCCGGTGTGCCGGAACGAACGACGGACGATGCCGAGGGAGCGGCGGGGCGGGCGGCCCGCCGGTCACCCGCAGCTCCCCGGCCCCGGCCTAACCTGAGGGTGTGAACCCGTCATGGACCACCGTGCTCGCCGGGTTCGTCGGGCTCGTGGTCGGCGCGCTGTCGGTCCTGGCCGTCCGGATCAGCGAGCGCGAGCAGATGGGCATGCCGGAGCCGACCGAGCCGGACCTGCCCCCCGGCGTCATCGAGGTCATGTCGGTGCTCCGGTCGGCGGCCGTCGTCCTCGACCTCGGCGACGACGTGATCAAGTCCAGCCCGGCGGCCTACGCCTTCGGGCTGGTGCGCGGACACGACCTCGTGCACCCCGAGCTGCGGGCGATGGCCGGTGAGGCGAGACGCTTCGGCCTGGTCCGGGAGCGGGAGCTGGACCTGCCCCGGGGACCGCTGGGCCGGGGCAGGCTCGTCGTCCACGCCCGGGTCGCCCCGCTCGGCACGGAGCACGTCCTCGTCCTGGTGGAGGACCGGACGGAGGCCCGGCGCCTGGAGAAGATCCGCAGGGACTTCGTCGCCAACGTCAGCCACGAGTTGAAGACGCCGGTCGGCGCGCTGCGACTGCTCGCGGAGGCGGTCAACGACGCCGCGGACGACCCGGACGCGGTGCGCCACTTCGCGGACCGGATGGAGCACGAGTCGAAACGGCTGGCCACCCTGGTTCAGGAGATCATCGACCTGTCCCGGCTCCAGGTCGCCGATGCGCTGCACCCGCCGGAGCCGGTGGTCATCGACGAGGTGGTCGCGGACGCCGTGGACCGCTGCCGGCTCGGCGCGCAGGCGAAGTCCATCGATGTCATCATCGGCGGGGACCCCGGCGCCGTGGTCTTCGGTGACCACAGCCTCCTGGTGACGGCGGTGCGGAACCTCGTGGACAACGCCATCGCGTACTCCGCGGAGGACACCCGGGTCCAGGTCGGGGTGCGGCGGACCGGGGGGCTCGTGGAGATCTCGG
>JAAYAH010000215.1 GCA_012719445.1 Actinomycetales bacterium
CCCGCGCGCTCACCAGCTTCAACCCCACGAGGCACTCCGTTCACCGAGAACTCGATTACGTCGAACATACCGAGGAACCGTCAGGAATCCCGACCGACACTCAGACAAGGAGTCACGTCCGATGCACGGTACGTGGCCTGCGACAGGGTCTGAGATCCGTCTACGGGGTCTGCGGGAACCCACGGGATGCGGGGCAGCAGTCGCCACCGGGTTCGTGCCGACCCCGGGCTTCGCGTCCATCCCGGCGCCTGGGCATCCCCTGTCGCAGTCTCCCGACAACATCTCACCGCAGGCACCCTCCCCGTACCCAGGCGGTGGGCCGTGGTGAGCCTGCAGGGTTCGGGAGGGGGTGGGGTCGGCGGGGACCACACCGTCGTCAACCGGCCGCTGCTGGACAGCCCCAGCGACTACCTCCTCGCCGCCGTTCTGACCGTGGCCGCGGTGGGCTCGACCCTGACGTGGCTCATCGGGCAGACCGCCGCGGTGATCACCGGCGGCGGACGGGCACCGGTCTCCCTCACCCAGACCTTCGCGGTGGCTACCCGCCTGCCGCAGCACCTGACCGATCCCGCCGCCGCATGGCCGGCCTCGGCGCGAGCCCACCTCCCCGGGCCCGTGGGGTTCGCCGTCGCCACCGTGCTGGACCTGCTCCTCCTCACCACGATCGCCGTGGTGGTGCTGCGACGTATCGGAGGCAGCCGGCGCCGCCGAGGCATGGCGTCGGCCACCCAGATCACCCGGGTCTTCTCCCCCGCCGCGGTCCGCGCCGCCGGCCAGCGCCTCCGCCCGACCGTGCAGCCTCCGACGAAGTCCCATGCCTCGCGCTGGATCCACCGACTCCCTCAGCTGATCGACCATCGTGGATCCCCCGGCGCTCACGATGTCGGTCTGGACGAGGTCTCGGTGGACGTCGGCCGCGCCGACGCCACCGTCCACGGCACCAGCCAACCGGTGCGCCTGGGCATCGAGAACTCCGTGCTGGTCCTGGCCGCCGCCCGCCAAGGCAAGACCAGCCAGGTCGTCATCCCCTGGGTCACCTCCTGGCCCGGGCCGGCCGTGGTCACCTCCGTGCGCCCCGACGTCCTGCGCGCCACCGCGGCCCTGCGCCCCGGGAACCTCGCCGTCCTGGACCTGACCGGCACCACCTGGCCCCACCCCCTGGCCTGGTCCCCCACCAGCGGATGCCAGGAGTTCGACGTCGCCCGACGCCGCGCCGACCTGATGATCACCGTGGGGAAGCAGGGACACTCCGACGCAACCAACGCCGTGTTCTTCGGCACCTCGGCCACCAACCTGCTCGCCGGCTGGATGCACGCCGCCGCCCTCACCGGCCGCTCAATGCGCGAGGTCCTCACCTGGGCCCTAGACGAACACGACACCACTTGTGTGGACCTGCTGCGCCGCCACACCGGCGCCGCGCCCGGGGTCGCCGGGATGCTCGACGCCCTCTACCGGTCCCCGGCCGAAACCCGCTCCAACCTGTTCACCACCGTCCTGACCGGCCTGGCCCCCCTGCTGTCCCCCATCGCCCACACCGCGTTCTGCCCCACCGGCCCCGGCTTCAACCCGAGCGAGTTCCTACGCGCCTCGGGGAGCGTGTACCTGATCGTCCCCGAGACCCACACCGCCGAGCTCGCACCGCTGGTCTCGGTGTTCGTCGACGAGATCGTGCGCACTGCCACCGCCATCGCCGCCACCACCCCCACCGGGCGCCTTGACCCGCCGCTGGGGTTGTTCCTGGACGAGGTCGCCAACGTCGCGCCCCTGCCCAAGCTCCCCGACCTCATGTCCTACGCCGCGGGGTCAGGGATCTTCGTGGCTGCGGTGCTGCAGGACCTGGCACAGGCACGGCAGCGGTGGGGCCGCGACGGCGCGGACATGCTCTGGGGCGCGGCCACCTGCAAGCTGGTCCTGGGCGGTCTGACCGGCGACGAGCCCGAGACCATCTCCCGCCTGGTGGGCACCTACCGCGAGCGCCTGACCACCACCTCCCGGACTCCCCACGGGCCCACCGTGGCCACGTCCCTGGCCGACCGGCAGATCCTCACCCCCGAGGCCGTGCGCACCCTCGACCCCACCCGGCGCCAGGGGTTGCTGCTGCACGCCACCACCCCCCCGGTGATCACCCGGATGGTCCGCCACTACGAGAGCCCCCGCGCCGGCGACCACGCCCGCTCCGTCGAGCAAACCCGCCCGCAGCCGGTCGCTGGCCACGAGGCATCCCGGGGCAGGGCAGGGAAGGCGGGGGCTGCATGAACGCGGCAGACCGGGTCCCCCCACGTCGCAGGGCCTCCACGCGCGCGAGGAAGGAGAGACGGTGAGACGTCCCGTACCGGGTATCGAGGAGGAGCCCGTCGCGGCCGGGCGCATCACGATGATCCGCCCCAGCCGTGCCAGCCGACTGCGCCGATCACGCACCCGACGGCCGCGACCCACCCCGGCCCATGTCCCACCGGCCACCGTCCCGGCGACCAAGCCCGCCCGCGCCCAGGTCCACGAAAACCACGACCTAACCCCTGACCAACGCGCCGCGTGGTGGGCCGACCTCGTGGACTGGGTGGCCTGGCTCCACGACACCTACGAACTGTCCACCGACCACCGCCTACCGGAGTGCTGGCACCAGCACCCCGGCCTCGTCCAGGAACTCACCGCCCTACGGGCCTGGCGCGCCGAGATCTACACCCCACCTCTGGATGCCGACGGCCAGCCCGCCCCGGTGTGGGGCAACGGCGGCTCCGCCCGCGCGTGGCACGGCGAACTGCGCAATGTGCTGCGCGCGGCCACCGCCGACTACGCCGTGCGCTGTCGCGCCGGCCACAAACCCCCTGCCCCCCTGGGAAGTGGCGCTGAGGACCCGCGCCGGGAGTGGGCCCAGGCGATCCCTGAACCGCTCCGCTCCCCCGCTGGGACACCACCCCCGCCCGAGCCCGCCTCCGCTGGTGGCCTGCAGGTCAGCCACCAGCACATGCGCGCCCTCCTGGCCGCCGGGCAGGCCCAGGCCCTGTGCCCGCACATCCCCGGCTACGTCCACCACGACGGCACCTGGTGGGTCGCCGG
>JAAYAH010000031.1 GCA_012719445.1 Actinomycetales bacterium
TCCAGGCCTCGTTGGTCACGGTCACCCGGGAGCCGGACTGGCTGAACTTGCCCACCCAGCCCTGGGTGATGGTCTGCCCGCTGGGGAACGTGAAGGTCAGCGACCAGTTGCTCCACGCGTCACCGGTGTTGGTGATCGTGAGGCCGCCCTGGAAGCCGCCGGGCCACTGGCCCATGACGGAGTAGGTGACATTGCAGGCGACAGCCGCCTGAGCCGGCATGGCCGGCAGAGCGGCTGCGCCGCTCACGGCGATCGCGGAGATCGCCAGAGTGGCGATCCTGCGCCGCTTCTTGAGATTCATTACGGACTTCTCCTCGTTTGACGACATCACCAGGGAGATCAACCTCTGGCGCAGAGCACCTGCGGCGCTGAGTGAGTGAGCGACGCCGGCACACCATCCGTGATTGCTCGTCCCGTCCGGACGACGAGATCGCACGGTCAAGGCCCCCGTGCCGCGCGGGAACGGGGACGACGTCGGCCGACGGATGACGATGGGTGTACGTCGCCCGGACGGAACACCGACATTGCCGCGAGCAGGTCTCAGACCTGTCGGCCGTGACGCGCAACCGGCTCCCGAGGTGCGCGAATGCAGGGATGCTATGGCGAGGACCGTTGAATCGCAACAACCCCAACGTCCTTGTCGCTGCCGGAGAGTGACGGCTGGCGGCGGTGACCTCCGCTTTCCCGCCCACCCCATCACGGTGAGGTCATCTCCTTGCAGAGTGGACATCCGGTCGGCACGGAGGGTCACGATCGGCGGGGTCCGGTGCCGTCCGCATGCCTGGTGCTGCGGGTCGGCTACCCTGGGTCCATGCGGATCTCGCAGCTCCTCGCGCGGCCGCGCTGACAGGGCGTCCACGACGCATCAGCGCGGCAGCCCCTCGGTGTGCGAGGGGCTTCCTCATGTCGGGGCGAGTGCGTGAACGGTCGAGCGGCGACGAGAACGAGGACGACGATGACGCAGCAGATCGAGGCAGGGGACGGCGTCCGGGCCGACGGGTCCGGAGCGGACACCGGCAGGCCGGGGGAGGACCGTCCCGAGGACGACCGCTACGACGTGCAGGCCATCCAGGCACGGTGGCTGCCGGTCTGGGACGAGCTGGCCGCGTTCCGCAGCGGGCGGCCGGACGACCCGCGCCCGCGCAGGTACGTGCTCGACATGTTCCCCTACCCCTCCGGCGACCTGCACATGGGTCACGCCGAGGCCTACGCCCTCGGCGACGTCGTCGCGCGCTACTGGGTGCAGCGCGGTCACAACGTCCTGCACCCCATCGGGTGGGACGCCTTCGGGCTGCCGGCGGAGAATGCCGCGATCAAGCGTGGCCTGGACCCGCGGGAGTGGACCTACGAGAACATCGCCCAGCAGAAGGCGTCCATGCGGCGCTACGCGTGCTCCTTCGACTGGGACCGGCTGCTGCGGACCTGCGACCCGGAGTACTACCGCTGGAACCAGTGGCTGTTCCTGCGCCTGCACGAGAAGGGCCTGGCCTACCGCAGGCCCAGCCAGGTGAACTGGTGCCCGTCCTGCCAGACCGTGCTGGCCAACGAGCAGGTGGTCGCCGGGCTGTGCGAGCGCTGTGACTCCCCGGTCACGAAGAAGAAGCTGACCCAGTGGTACTTCAGGATCACCGACTACGCCGACCGGCTGCTGGAGGACATGAAGCAGCTGGAGGGCGCCTGGCCGGACAAGGTCCTGACCATGCAGCGCAACTGGATCGGGCGGTCGACCGGGGCCGACGTCGAGTTCGCGATCGAGGACAGGCCCGAGCCGGTCACCGTCTACACCACCCGCCCGGACACCCTGTTCGGTGCGACGTTCTTCGTGGTGGCTCCGGACAGCGACCTCGCCGCGGAACTGGCGGCCCGCGCCCCGGTGCACGTCCAGGCGCAGTTCGCGCGGTACCTGGAACTGGTGCGGGCGACCAGCGAGATCGACCGCCTGTCGACGGAGCGCGAGAAGAGCGGCATCTTCCTGCACCGCTACGCGATCAACCCGGTGAACGGGGAGCGGCTGCCGATCTACGCCGCGGACTACGTGCTGGCCGACTACGGCCACGGCGCCATCATGGCCGTCCCGGCGCACGACCAGCGGGACCTGGACTTCGCGCGGACCTTCGACCTGCCGGTGCGGGTCGTCGTCGACGTGCGCGACGAGGACGACAAGCCCCTGCCCGACCCGGCGGACACGGGGATCGCCACGGCAGGGGACGGCGTCCTGGTCAACTCCGGTCCGCTGGACGGGCTGCGCAAGGCCGAGGCCATCGAACGGATCATCGAGATCCTGTCGGCGGACGGGCGCGCCGCTGCCAAGGTCAACTACCGGCTGCGGGACTGGCTGATCTCCCGGCAGCGGTACTGGGGCACCCCCATCCCCATCGTCCACTGCGACACCTGCGGTGAGGTCCGGGTGCCGGACGACCGGCTGCCGGTCGAGCTGCCCCCCGCCGAGGGACTGGAGCTGAAGCCCAAGGGCACATCACCGCTGGGCGGGGCCGGTGACTGGGTGGAGACGACGTGCCCGACCTGCGGCGGCCCGGCCCGGCGGGACACCGACACCATGGACACCTTCGTCGACTCGTCCTGGTACTTCCTGCGGTACCTGTCGCCGGACCGGGACGACGTGCCGTTCGACGTCGAGCAGGCCCGCAGGTGGATGCCCGTCGACCAGTACGTCGGTGGGGTGACCCACGCGATCCTGCATCTGCTCTACAGCAGGTTCTTCACCAAGGTGCTGCACGACCTGGGCTTCGTCGACTTCACCGAGCCGTTCACCCGCCTGCTGAACCAGGGCATGGTGATCATGAACGGGTCGGCGATGAGCAAGTCGCGGGGCAACCTGGTGCGGCTGAGCGACCAGCTGACCGAGCACGGCGTCGACGCGATCCGGCTGACCATGGCCTTCGCGGGACCGCCGGAGGACGACATCGACTGGGCGGACGTGTCGCCTGCCGGGTCAGCCCGGTTCCTGGCCAGGGCGTGGCGGCTGGCCGGCGACGTGACCTCCTCGCCGGGGGCCGACGTGGCGACGGGTGACGCCGCGCTGCGGGCGGCGACCCACCGCACCGTGCACGAGGTCACCGACCTGATCGAGGGCTTCCGCTTCAACGTCGCCGTCGCCAGGGTGATGGAACTGGTCAACACCACCCGCAAGGCCATCGACACCGGCTGCGGCGGAGCCGACCCCGCGGTCCGCGAGGCCGTGGCGGCCGTGGCCGTCATGCTCTCGCTGTTCGCCCCCTACACCGCCGAGGACATGTGGGCGCGGCTCGGTCACGCCCCCGGGGTCGCCCTGGCCGGCTGGCCCGCCGTCGACGAGCTCCTGCTCGTCGAGGAGACGGTGACCTGCGTCGTCCAGGTCGCAGGCAAGGTCCGCGACCGGCTGGAGGTCCCGCCCTCCGTCGGCGAGGAGGCGCTCCGGGAGCTGGCCCTGGCCAGCCCGGCGGTGCAGAGGGCCCTCGGTGACCGGGGCGTGCGCACGGTGGTCGTGCGGGCGCCGCGGCTCGTCAACGTCGTCCCCGGCTGACAGCGTCGGCGGCCACGGGAGCGTCCTGCCGGGTGCGGAACGGCCCGGGGGGAGAGGCGACGACCGGGTGGGGAACGGGTAACCTCCGGCCATGCCTGGTGCATCCGTCCCGGACCCCTCCGGTTCGGGGCCCGTGGCCGTGGTCACGGACTCCACGGCCTACCTGTCCCCGGACCTGGTCGCCGAACACGGCCTCACCGTCGTGCCGTTGCAGGTGGTGGTCGGGGGACGGGCACGGGCCGAGGGGATCGAGGTCTCCAGCCGGACGGTGGCCGAGGCGCTCCGCGGCTGGACCCCGGTGACCACCTCGCGACCGGCGCCGGCGGTGTTCGCCGAGACCTACCGCAAGCTGGCAGCCCAGGGTGCGACCCGGATCGTCTCCGTGCACCTGTCGGGCGAGCTGTCCGGGACGGTCTCGGCGGCCAGGACGGCGGCGGAGGAGGTCGCCGACGTCACCCGGGTCGAGGTGGTCGACTCCCGGATGATGGCCATGGGCATGGGCTACGCCGTGCTCGCCGCGGCCCGCACCGCCGCGGAGGGCGGTGACCTGGCCTCCGTCGCCCGGGTCGCCGCCGAGGTCGCCGGCGCGACCAGGGGGTGGGTCTACGTCGACACCCTCGAGTACCTGCGCCGGGGCGGCCGGGTCTCCACGCTGCAGACGCTGTTCGGCTCGGCCCTGTCGGTGAAGCCGCTGCTCGGGCTCGTGGACGGCCGGCTGGAGCTGCTGGAGCGGGTGCGGACGGCCTCGAGGGCGCTCACCCGGCTCGAGGAGCTGGTCGTCGCGGAGGCCGGTGCGGCACCCGTCGACGTCACCGTGCACCACCTCGACGCGCCCGAGCGAGCCGAGCGGATGGCCGGTCGGCTGGAGAGCCACCTGCCGGGGCTGCGCGAGCTGAACGTCATCGAGGTCGGCGCGGTCGTCGGAGCGCACGTCGGGCCGGGCATGCTCGCCGTCGCCATGGCCCCGGCGGCCCCGACGCCA
>JAAYAH010000216.1 GCA_012719445.1 Actinomycetales bacterium
CTGACCCTCCTGCTCAACCGGACCCGGTTCGGACGCCACGTCTACGCCGTGGGCGGCAACGCCGAAGCCGCCCGACGCGCCGGCATCAACGTCGCCGGGATCAAGGTCACCTGCTTCATCATCGGCTCCACCCTGGCCGCGGTCGCCGGGATCCTGCTCGCCTCCCGCGACCGCTCGGTCTCACCCAGCACCGGAGGAGCCCAGACCCTGCTCTACGCCGTCGGCGCCGCAGTCATCGGCGGCACCTCCCTGTTCGGCGGCAAAGGCCGAGTCATGGACGCCATCCTCGGCGGCCTGGTCATCGCCGTGATCGGCAACGGACTCCCCCTGATCACCCAGAAATCCGAAGTCCAATTCATCATCACCGGACTGGTCCTCCTCTTCGCAGCCAGCGTCGACGCCGTCTCCCGCCGCAGAGCAGCAGCCACCGGCCACTAGCAGGTCCGGTACCGGCCGGTACGGAAGGGACTCACCGCTCGAAGGAGCTGGGAAGGGGGTAGTAGGCCTCGAGGAACTCGCGGATCATCCTCGCCTGCGTGACCGGGTCACTTCCCGAGTCGTCGTGGTCGTTCAGGCAGAAGACGTCGAAGCTCCTCTCCCGGAGCATCGTGCGAAGCCGCCCGGGTGTCTCGGGAGCGGCGATGTCCGCGTAGAAGTACCGTAGCTCACCGGGCACGGACCGGCCCGTGAGGAAGGCGTAGTAGTGATGGAGCGCCGAGGTGATGGAGATGTTGTCGGGGTGACGGAAGCGGGTGCGTGAGGTCTTCCTGAAGTCCTCGGCGAACACCTCTTCCATCTCGAACAGCACGTCACGGATCTGGGAGTGGGGAACGTGTTTGAGCTTCTGCGCCATGGTCTTGCCGAACGTCCGTTCGAGCAGGGCCCGGTTGTTCTTCCCCGCACTCATGACCGGTGGTTCGTCCACGCTCGCCTCACCGAGTGCCACGTGGGCCTTGCTCAGGAAGAACTTGGCGACGCCGTTGGCGAAGAAGAACCGCTCCGGAGGGACGCAACGACCGAAGAACACGTCGTCGTTGAGGTAGAGGTACCTGCCGGAGAGTCCCTCGACGTGGTGCAGGCGCGACTCGATGGCGTGGGAGTTGAAGGTGGGCAGGCACTCCTCGTCGTCGAAGATCTGTCGGTGCGAGACCATGCGCAGCCTGGGGTGGTCGGTGTTCAGCCACTCGGGGGTCTGGTCGTCCGTCACCAGCCACACCGTGCGCACCCAGCCGGTGTACATGTCCAGCGAGCGAAGGGAGTACCGCAGTTCGTCCCGGGAGACGAACCGCGATGCGTTCGTCGCCAGTTCGTTGAGCCCTCCCGGGCTCACCCGTGCCAGGGCGGTCAGCTGTCTCGCCCGCCACAGCGGGTCGCTGCCGTCGACCCAGGTGTAGACGACGTCCACAGGGAAGTCGATGTCGAACGGGTTCGACCGGGTGAAGGGCTCCAACGTCCGGTAGGGGCGACCCGCCACCGTGCGGACGGCCGGAACCTGGCATGCCGGAGGGATCTCCACGGCATACGGATTGCTGGTCGGTGCCACCAGGGTCCACGCCGTGTCGTCGGAGACGCCCGCGGGCCGTTCCGGGAGAGCCAGTTCGGACTCCTGCATGCCCTCCCGGTCGTCCTCGGTGTCCCCCTCCGCCGTCGGCCGTCCGGCACTCGTCTCCTCGGGGGCGACCTCGTGCCAGAACTGGATCTCGCAGCTGAACTCCGGGCCGGCGAGCACGTGTCCGTACGCTGCCGCCAGCACCTCGAACACCCGCACGGCGTCAAGCGTGGCCAGGCCGGAGCGGCGCAGGACGTCACCCGCGAGGGACACGCGTACCAGACGGCGATGGCGGAGACCTGCGACGTAGACGGGCCGCTGCGCAAGCTCGCGGGACAGGGCTGTAAAAGTCTCGTACCGCGAGCTCCGCGGAACGCCGACGATCCGGCGCTGCCCCGCGCGTGCGGCGACCAGCATGTATCCGACGCCTGCGGACTCCAGGGCGCGCACGCACGCGTCGAGATTGCCGTTGAGCGACTCCTCGGCGGTGGCGCTGGTCACCACGCGGGCAAGGACGACGCGCCCGAGCACCCGGGCCGGGACGACGTCCACAGACCTGAACCTGCGCCGTGCCGAGCGTACGCGGAGCTGGTCGAGAGACCGACGCATCGCCCGTTGCCACCCGGTCTCACCGTGAAGGACGGCGCTGACCCGGGCCCATACCGGCGGAGGCATCGAAGCGACGACGGCCTGCCGCAGTCCGAGCGGCAACACGCGAGAGACCCGAGTGGACATCGCCCCCCCACAACTGGGACTTATTTCGGATATTACCCCGATCTCTCCTCGGAGAGGGTTGGTATGACGGTTCTGTGATGACATCGTGGGGGGCGTCGGAAAGAGTTCGGGAGTGTCTCGACCGACCACGGGTACGGTCAACGGGCGGGGGGGAGAGATGATGCGTCGGCTCGTCATCGGGGCGCTGGCCGTCTCCCTGATCACTCCCCTCGCGGTGGGGCTGTTCCACCGGCAGGCCTACGGGACATGGGCCTGGTGGCGGGCTCCGCGGAACATCTCCTGGTGCGGTCGCACCTACCACCGCGGCATCGGACCGACCGTGACCAGGGCGATGATCGAGTCCCAGTCGGTCAGCCTGCCGGGCGACGCGCCGTACCCGCTGGCGACGGTCACCCGGATCCCGCCCGCCGTGGGTCGGCCGGTCCTGGCCCAGCCGATTCCCGCCGCTCGGCGCCGGGACCTCGGCCTGCCCTGCGCCATGGTCGTCTACCTCGAGACCGGTGACGACCGGTACACCGGGTACGAGCTCGTCGGCGGCCCCTGAGCTCACCACGCGGCCTGGGGTCGTGGGTCGCGGCGGCCGAGCCGCTGCGACCCACGACCTCGCCCGTGACACCCGGTGCGGTCAGCGGAAGAACGCCAGGGGGACGGCGTCCGCGAGGGCCTGCATGCCGGTTGCGTTGGGGTGCAGGTGATCGCCGCTGTCGTAGCCGGGAAGGACCCGGTCGGGATGTGCCGGGTCGCGCAGTGCGGCGTCGAAGTCGACCACCCCGTCGAACTCCCCGCTGGTGCGGACCCACCGGTTGACCGCCTGCCGTGCCCGCTCATGGTCCGGGCTGGAGAAGCCGAGCGTGTCCCCACCGAACGGGGTGATGGTCCCGCCGAAGACCTTCATCCCCCGGTCGTGGGCCCGGGTGATGAGCTGGCGGTGGGCTGCGATCAGGTCGTCCACCGAGACGACCTCGGACATCGGCGCGACGGTACCGGGATGGCCGAGATCGTTGACGCCGAGGAGCACGACGAGGTACCGGGCACCCGGCTGGGCGAGCACGTCACGGTCGAACCGCCGCAGGGCGCTGTGCCCGAAGTAGGCCGCGTACTCCTCCGCCCCCGAGCCCGCGAGCGGGTTGGGGTCGTGCAGCAGCCGGTTACCGCAGATCCCCTGGTTGAGCACCCCGAGGTGCCTCGTGCCCCGACCCGCCCGCAGGCGAGCCGCGAGCAGGTCCGGCCAGCGCTGGTCGGTGTCGGCCTGGGTGTTGGCCCCGTCGGTGATGGAGTCGCCGAGGGCCACGACCGCGGCCGTCTCCCGCCGGTCACCGGTCACGCTGATCTCGGACAGGAAGTACCACCGGGTGGTGGTCGAGTCGGCGGTCACCGTCCGGGCGGCGGTGACGTTGCCGGTGGCGACGACGTTCTCCTGGAACGAGAAGGCGTGCACGGTGGACCCCGGGGTGCGCTCCGGCAGGTAGATGCTCACGGTGAGGTCGACACCGGCGGGCAGGTGCAACGGTACGGGGTCGCTCAGCATCGGCGCCCCGGCCGGGATCGTCACCGAGGACCTGCCGCTGAAGGTCAACCGGCGATCGGAGCCCGGGACGATGTCGGTGGACGGCGCCCCCTCGGCGTGCCGTGCGATCCGCGCCTCGCCGACGACCAGCGGCCGGTCGCCGAACTCGTTGGTGAGCCGGACCCGCAGGGTGTCCCCGCCGAGGCTCGCATGAACGACCTGCCGGATCGTCTGGTCCTGGAAGGAGGTCCTGTCCGACGCCGGGACGTTCGTGGGTGAGGTGGCCCAGGTACCCGTCCAGGAGCCCCCGGCCCGGCCCGCCTCCCGCGTCGCCTCGTCACTCACGGCGGTCGCGGGCACGGCGGACGGTACCGCGACCAGGACCAGGGCCGCGACGAGGAGGGGCGACACGCGATCGCGCACCCGCCTCATCCCCGGGACGCTGCCCCTGGATCCGGTCTGTGGACGACGGTGACGCACGGGCACTCCTCTGGGACGAGCGGGGAGTGCTGTCTGGGCGATCGACGGGGGCCGAGCCCTCGCCAGCGCGAGCCGCACCCCCCGCGACGACGGTGAACGGGCGGGAGCGTAGAGGTGATAAGTCCCTATCGTTAATGAATACGTTTTACCTCCGGATTTCGCTCGGGCCGGAGGAACCGGGCCGGAGGAACCGGGGCGGAGGAACCGGGGCGTGCCAGGAGTGCGGCATGCCGGGAACCCGGTGCGCGGGAAACCCGGTGCGCGGTGAGCGACTTGATCGCTACCCTCTCTGGCTGCACTGGCGACGTTGACGCCTGACCTGACATCGGCGGCGATGCCACGGCACCTCCCGACATCCACGAGGCCGTCCGGCTGCTCACCCCCAGGGAACAGGTCCCATGCCGATCACGCTCCGCTCCACCACGCCCGAGACACGCCTGGCAGGGTTGGTGATCACGTTCACCGGCCTGTGCTGCTTCCTGCCGATCCTTCCCCTCGCCGCCCTGGTCTTCGACGACGCGGGGCTGGGCGTCTCCCAGATCTCCTCGCTCTTCGTGCTCGCCAGCCTCTCCGTCCTCGTGCTGGAGATCCCCTCGGGGGCGTGGGCCGACACCTGGTCCCGCCGGGCCCTGCTGGTGCTGGCGGCGCTGCTCGCCGCAGCGGGGTTCGCGCTCTGGGCGTGCCTGCCGTCCTACCCGAGCTTCGCGGCGGGCTTCGTGCTCCTCGGGGCGCACGGGGCCCTGCGATCGGGATCGCTGGAGGCCCTGGTCTACGAGGAGCTGGACCGGAGCGGCTCCGCCGACCGGTACGCGGCACTCATGGGACGGGCCGCCGCTGTCGGCACCGTGACCACCGGCCTCGCGATCGCCGTCGCCGCGCCGGTCCTTGCCTGGGGAGGATTCCGGGCCGTCGGCGCGATCAGCGTGGTGGCCTGCCTGCTCGCGGCCCTCGTCGCCGCCCGCCTGCCCGAGAACCGCGCGGTGGGGGAGAGCCGGGGTGCCGGGGACCGGACCTCCGATCGTGTCTCCGCGAGGTTCCGGGCCTACGTCGCCGTGCTCCGCGACGGAGCCGCCCAGGTACGCGGGAACGGACGGCTGCGGCTGGTCCTGCTCCTGGTACCCGCCGTCGGGATCCTGTGGCACATCCTGGACGAGTACGTGCCGTTGCTGGCCGCAGCAGGCGGCGTGGCCCGGCACCGCATCCCCCTGGTGCTGCTCCTGCTCTACGTCGGGGTGACCGTGGGTGGCCTGCTCGGCGGCGTCGCGAGCCGGTCGGCCGCCCGGTCGCAGGCGCTGGTCCTGGCCGGGGCGGCGACGGTCCTCGCGGGCGGGGCGGTGCTGGCGGGGGAGGCCGGTGTCCCGGCCGGTTTCCTCGGGGTGGCTCTGGCCTTCGCCGGGTTCCAGGCGGTGAGCATCGCGGTGGACGCCCGGTTGCAGGACGCCGTCGAGGGCGCGGCGCGCGCCACCGTGACCTCTCTCGCGGGATTCGGCAGGGAACTCGTCGCGCTCGGCAGCTACGCGCTGTACGCGGCGGGGTCCGCCGTCCTCAGCCACGGTCGGCTGTTCGCGGCACTGGCCCTGCTCTACCTGCCGGTCGCGGCCCTGCTCGCGGTCGCGGGCAGGGATCGAGCGGTCGCGAGCGCCGGCGACGACGCGCCTCTCCCACCAAGGAATGCGCAGAAGGTAGCGTCTCGTCACTGAGAGCTACAGATGCCGGACCGCCCGGCCCGAGCTCGCGTCTCGTCGAGGGGGTCCCCATGGTGCGCTCGTCCGGCACGGTCCACGGCAGCCTCCGGTTCCGGGCAGAGCCGGTCCGGCGTCGGCGGAGGCGGAGCAGGGGTCCGGCCCTGGCCGTCGCCGGTCTGTTGACCGCGACGCTGGTTCCGGCCCTTCCGGCCTCGGCGGCGCCCGTCGCCGGTCCCGACATCGACGGCGACCGCCGGGCCGACCTGGTCGTCGGCGCCGACGACGCCGTCGCCGTCCTGGAGGGGGACGGGACGAAGAGGGTCCGCACCGCGCCCAGTCCCGGGCGCGGGACCGGGTTCGGCGGGGTCACAGCCGTCGGCGACTTCGACGGCGACGGCTACGACGACGTCGCCGTTGGCGAGCCGTGGGCCGTCGACGGCAACGGCGGCTCGGTGTGGGTGCACGCGGGTGGTCCCCGCGGCACCCTGGGCGGGAGCGGCGCCGTTCCGGTGACCAGGCTGCGGAGGGGCATGCACGGGATGCCCGGATCAGCGGAGTCGGCGTTCACCTTCGGGGACAGCCTCGCCGCGGGCGACCTCACCGGTGACGGGATCGACGACCTCGCCGTCGGGGCTCCGCTGGAAGGCGTCGGCCTGGCCCTGATGGCGGGAACGGTGACCGTCGTCCCCGGCAGCCGCAGCGGGTTGCGGCCGCGGCTGGCCCGGGTACTCACCCAGAACACCCCCGGCGTTCCCGGGGGAGCGGAGATGTCGGACCTGTTCGGCGCCGCGCTGGCCATCGGGGACGTGACCGGCGACGGCCGGCTGGATCTGGCCGTGAGCTCACCGGGGGAGAACCAGCGGGGCATGGTGCACGTGCTGCCCGGATCGTCGGGAGGGCCCACCGGAAGGGGCGCCACCGCGGTCACCGCGGCCGCGCTGGGGATCCGGGCCGTCTACGGCGGGACGGGGCCCGAGTTCGGCGCGGCGCTGGCCGTCGGTGATCTCACCGGTGACGGCCGGGGCGACCTCGTCGTCGGCGCGCCCTACGCGGTCGTCGACGGCACGTCGGTGTGCGGGAAGGTGGCCGTGCTGCGCGGAGGCCGGGCCGGGATCAGCGCGACCAGGGCCCAGGTCCGCAGCCAGTCCTCGCCCCGGGTCGTCGGGGTCTGCGAGGACGGCGACGCCTGGGGCATGTCCCTGGCCGTCGGTGACCTCACCGGAGACGGCAGGCCGGAGCTCGTCGTCGGTGCCCCGTACGAGTCGGTCGGTGCGCTCAACGGCGGCGGGGCGTATACCGTCCTGCGTCCCTCGGCCCACGGCGTGACCGGAACCCGTTCCTTCGGGGTGACCCAGAGCACCCGCGGCGTGCCGGGGTTCGCCGAGAAGAGCGACATGTTCGCCTACGCGATCACCCTCGTGGACGTCGACGGCGACCGGCGGCTCGACGTCGTCGCGGGGGCTCCCGGCGAGGTGATCTCCGCCCGGCACACCGGATCGGTGACCGTCCTGCCCAGCGCCGCCGACGGCAGGCCGGGCCGGCGGATCCGGTTGGAGACCGGGCGGTCGTTCACCCCCGTCGTCAGCTGGCTCGGCATGTCCCTCGGGGGCTCGCCTGCCGCAGGGATCCGTGCCGGGGCGACGGCGGCGTCGTCCGGTCGGTCGCCCCGCCCGATGTGACCGCCGGGCGGAGCGACCGACCTCCGGTCACTCCAGGCCGCGGCCGAAGGCGTCGATGATCCGCTGCACGCCCTCGACCATGAGGTCGTCGGCCAGCGCATAGGAGAAACGGCCGTAGCCGGGGGCGCCGAAGGCCTCCCCGGGCACGAACGCCACCCTGGCCCGGTCGAGCACGAGATCGGCCAGTTGCAGCGTGGACTCCACCCGGGTACCGAAGAACGAGCGTCCGATGACCGACCGGAAGGACGGGAACACGTAGAAGGCGCCCTCCGGCAGCCGGCAGGTGACCCCGGGGACCTGGGTCATCAGACTGTGGATGGTGTCCCGCCGCCGCTGGAAGGCCGCGTGCATCCGCCGGGTGTCGTCCAGGCCGCCGGAGACCGCCGCCAGTGCCGCCCGCTGCGAGACGTGGGCGACGTGGGAGGTCAGGTGCGACTGCAGCCGCTCCGCGGCGTCCGCGACCCGCGGCGGGCCGATGAGCCAGCCGACCCTCCAGCCGGTCATGCTGAAGGACTTGGCCACCCCGTTCACCACGATGGTGCGCTCGGCGAGCTCGGGGACCTCCACCGGCAGCGAGTGGAAGGCCGTCTCCCCGTAGACCAGGTGCTCGTAGATCTCGTCGGTGACCACCCACAGGTCGTTGGCCAGCGCCCAGGAGCCGATGTCCTTGATCTCCTGCTGGCTGTAGACGCTCCCGGTGGGGTTGGACGGCGACACGAAGGCGAGCACCTTCGTGCGGGGGGTGAGAGCCGCCTCGAGCTGCTCGACGGTGACCCGGAAGCCGTTCTCCTCCGCGCCCGGGACGACGACAACGGTCGCCCCGGTGTACTTCGCGGCCTCCTCGTAGGTGTTCCAGTACGGCGCGGGCAGGAGCACCTCGTCACCCTCGCCCGCCACCGCGGCCAGTGCCGCGAACACCGCGTGCTTGCCGCCGTTGGTGACGACGACCTGTTCGGCGGTGACGGCGTACCCGGAGTCCCGGAGCGTCTTGGCCGCGATCGCCTCGCGAAGGGCGGGCAGCCCGGCGGTGGGGCCGTACTTCTGCATCGCCAACTCACCGCAGGCCTGCCTGGCGGCCTCGACGATGTGCTCGGGCGTCGGGAAGTCCGGCTCGCCCGCCCCGAACCCGATGACGTCCATCCCCGCGGCCCGCATCCGCTTGGCCTTGCCGTCCACCGCCAGCGTCGCCGAGGCGGACACGGCGTCGACCCGGGGGGCCAGGGTGAGGCGGGTGGTCATGCACTTCTCCTTCGAACGGCGGTACGGGATGTGACCCAGGCGACAGGCCGTCGCGACCTTACCGGGTGGCCGAGGCTCCTGCCACGGCGTTCGCGGGCACGCCGGTGCCCGCCGACCAGCGGGTGAGCGCTGCGGAGACCGTATGCGCGCCGAGGTAGGCGACGCAGCAGGCCAGCAGCGCGGTACGGACGTCGGCGAGCGCGATGAGCACGCCGCCGACGAGGATCACGGCGGCGTTGCAGATCCCGAAGGCCCGTTCCATGCCGCCGATCACCGTTCCGGGGATGGCGCCGCCGCGGTGGTCCCTGGCGACGGCGGACAACCGGGCGATGGCGGCGGGCCGCACCCCGCCGGAGGCGGCACCCATGAGGGCCATGGCCACCGTGCTCGCCCACAGCGAGGTGGTGAGGGCGAAGGTGGCGAAGGCCGCGAGCAGCACGACCACCGTGCCGACGGCCAGCGGTCGCTCGCCCCAGCGGGTGAGGCCGGCGTTGACGTACCTCGCCGCGACGAAGGCGGCGAGGCTGAAGGCGGCCAGCACCAGGGCGAGCCCCTGCACGCTCACCTCGACCACCCGGTACAGCTGGTAGGGGAGCAGCCCGACGAACGCCCCGAGCATGAAGCCCCGGGTCAGCACGTAGTAGGTCACCCAGGTGCGCTCGACCGGCAGCAGCCGGAAGCGCTCGGTCGCCGCGCCTGCCACCGTGCTTCCCGCGGTGCCTCCCGCAGCGCCTCCGGTGGCACCGCTCCCCGCGGTCGCCGGGGCGGAGGTCGCGGCACCCGGGGACGCCAGGTGCCGGCCCAGCAGGGCGGCGATCCCGGCGGCGGCCGCGGCCGCCGCGGCGCCGGCGAGCAACGGCACCCGTTCCGAGACCAGGAAGGCGAACCCACCGGCCACCCCGGAGACCAGGACGGACAGGAACATCAGGCTCTGGGTGGAGGACTGCAGTTGGCCCATGGCGGCGACGTCGCCGCCCACGACGCTCCGGGCGGCCACCGGGTCGGCGGTGATCGCCAGCCCGAAGCCGGCACCGTTGAGGACCTGGGCCAGCAGGGCGACGGCGAGCAGGTGACCGCCGACGGCCATCAGCAGCAGCCCGGCGGCCTTGAGCGACTCACCGACGACCAGGGACCAGCCGGCACCCCGGGTGCGCACCCAGCGTCCGGTCAGCGGGCCGACGACGCTGAGGGTCGCCCCGTACGCCGCGAGCACGGCGGCGATGGCCAGCGGCCCGTGGTCCCAGGTGAGCAGGATGACGTAGAGCACCGAGAGGTGGAAGTACAGCCGCGAGACCACCCGGTAGCCGACGAAGAGCCGGACCGGGGTGGTGGTGGGGGACGTGGGGGCTGTCACGCGCGGAGCCTTTCGCCGGTGGGGTCGAAGAACGGACGGGTGGCCGGTCGGACGCGGCCCCCGTCGGCGAGGGTGAGGACGGTGTCGGGGGTGACCCGGACGGAGGAGTCGAGATAGCCCAGGCCGACGTGGGCCTCGACGCTGGGGCCGTACAGGCCGCTGGTGACCACGCCGACGGGGCGACCGTCGGCGTCGCCGAGGACGGCCTGCGGCCCGAAGTCGCTGCCGTCGAGGCCGAGCAGGTAGACCGCCCGTCGCGTCGGGCCGTGCTCCCGTGCGGCCAGCAGCGCCTCCCGGCCGGTGAAGGCGGGCTTGTGCCACGCCACCGTCCAGCTCAGCCCGGCCTCGACGGGGGAGACCGAGGGGTCGATGTCGCTGCCGTAGGAGCGGTACCCCTTCTCCAGGCGCAGAGACATCAGCGCCTCCCCTCCGCAGGGGGTGACGCCGTGCGGTTCACCGGCGCGGCAGACCGAGTCCCACACGTCGAGTGCGTACTCGGCGGGCACGTTGAGCTCGTAGCCCAGCTCGCCGGTGTACCCGGTGCGGGCCAGCAGCAACGGGACGCCGTCCCAGGTGGTGGTGGTGCAGCCGAAGTAGGGGATCTCCTCCTCCCCGCGCCGGGTGGACACCCCGAGGTCGGCCAGCAGTCGGCGGCTGCGGGGCCCCTGGACCGCCACGTAGGCGATCGCGGAGGTGACGTCCTCCACCGTGGTGGCGGGACCGGCGAGGCCGTCGAGGATGCCGAGCACCCGCTCCCGGGAGAAGGTGTTGGTGATCAGGTAGTACCGCGCCTCGTCGGTGCGGTACACGATGAGGTCGTCCAGGATGCCGCCGTCCTCCCCGCACAGGCAGCCGTAGCGGGCGTCGCCGACCTCCAGGCCGCGCACGTCCGCGGCGAGGGCCAGGTCGAGCAGGTCCACCGCTCCCGGCCCGCGCACCACGACCTTGCCCATGGAGTGGACGTCGAAGACCCCGCCGGCGGAGCGGCAGCGCAGGTGCTCCTCGACGGGGTCGCCGTAGCGCAGCGGCCTGATCCAGTCGCCCTTGCGGTAGAAGACCGCTCCGGCCTGCTCGTGACGCAGGTGGAAGGGGGTGCGGCGGCTCGCCATCACTTCCTCCGGCTGCGGTCGACGCGGACCCCGGGGATCCGCTGGTGGATCCGCTCCAGCGGGATGGCCTCCTCGCGGATCACGACCGGCGGGTCGATGGTGCAGTCGAGGATGGTCGACGACACGTTGTACACCGGGATGGAATCGTCGACGATCATCACGTCGACCCGGTCCCGGAACCGCATCGCGTCCGCCCCCGTCGTGATGGACGGTTCGCCGGAGTAGTTCACCGTCGTCCCGAACACGGGACCGTCCACCAGCGAGACCACGCTGCTGATGAGGTGGTTGGCGGCGGTCATCACCGCGACGGTCGGTCCTCCGGCGGTGAACCAGGCGGGGATCGTGTCCCGCCGCGGCAGCACCAGGGCGAGTGCCTCGGGCCAGAAGGTGTCGACGAGCTCCTTGGCCACCGGACCGACCTCGGCCCAGCGGTCCACCGAGCGGGCGTCGGTGTAGAGCACGAACGGCTTGCCGCGGTCACGCTGCTTGATGCCGTAGACCCGCTCGACGGCCTCCTGGTCGTCGGCCCTGCCGAAGAAGCCGTAGACGGTGTCCGCCGGCATCAGCACGACGCCGGAGCCCGACAAGGCGTCCACCGCGGCGTCGATCGCCTGCGGCGTCGCGCCCTCGTAGAGCGCACCCATGGTGTCCCTTCCTCACTGTGTCGGTCCCGCGGCCTGCGGGGCGGGTCTCCGGGGATCCGGGAGGACCCGGGGAGACGACGGGGGCGGGCCTCCGCGTCGGGCGGCGGCCCGCCAGGGGTCAGTCCTGTCCGGCGGCTCCGGTCGTCCCCAGGTGGACCCGCCGGTGCCAGCCGTGGTCGAAGGCCTCGACCTCGACGGAAGCCCCCTGCTCCACCAGGGCGGCGACGGCCTCGACCCCGGCGGCCACCACGGCGGACAGCCGGTGGGCCACGACGAGGTCGGGTTCGGTGAAGGCCGGTCCCTCGCAGCGCAGCAGCCGCAGGTCCACGAACCCGGCCAGGGGACGACCGAGCACCCGTACCTGCTGGGGGCTGCGGACGCAGTACCGGACCCTGGCGGCGACGTGCCCGCGGTGGTGCTGGTCGGACAGCAGCGAGATGTCCGGCACCACCGGGGGGACGTAGTGGTCGCGGGCCTCCACCGCGGCGACCCTGGGCAGGTTTCCGGGCAGGAAGTGCCAGGAGTTGTACTGCATCCGCGCCGCCATCGCCCAGGCGGCGTCGGCGCAGCGCTCCCTGCTCCCGAAGCGCGACGGCGCCTCCGGCGAGGTGAGCACGCAGCAGTAGTAGTCCGGCAGTTCCCAGGCGGTGATCTCCTCCCACGCCTCGGCGCGCAGGGCTGCGACCAGCCGGGGCATCGACCGGAGCCCCCTGCTCATCGCGAAGTCCGCGCCGAAGGCACCGATCGCGGCGGTGACCACGGCGTGCACCAGGTGTTCCAGCCCGGTGCCGAAGCCGCCGACGGGCTCGGCCAACCACGCCGGGTCCCTCCGGACGGCCTCGGCGATCCCGGCGAGGCTGTCCGCGCCGGTCGGCAACGCCACTCCGAGCAGGGTGCAGAGCTCCGCCTCCAGGGCGTCGGGCGACGGGAGCGGTGCGGCAAGGCACTCGTCCTTGACCATCAGCGGACCCTGGATCCGCCGGTACACCACCGTGTCGTTCCCGATCAGTCGGGCGCGGGCCGACCGCAGCTGCTCCGCCAGCACGGCGAGGGACCGGACGCGCTCCGCACCGTCGGCCGGCGCCGCCGCCCCGTCGGGCTCTCCGGGGACGGCCGGCAGGACACCGGCGTCCCGGTAACCGGCGGCCTTGTCGCCGAGGAACTCCGCGATCCTCCGCAGCCGCACCTGGGCGACGTTGCACTCCTCGATCCGGTGGTACCCGCCGGAGGCCACCAGCAGGTGCAGGCAGACGACGAGCTCGGCCTCGTCGTCGGACCAGAGGTCAACGTCGAGATCCTCCAGCCCGGTCAGCAGGCACTGGGGGTGTCCGGGGGCCAGCGTCTTGCCGGTCAGGTTGTTGCGCTCGCGGAAGTTCGTGAAGACCGCCTCGCCGCGGTAGAGCGTGAACGGGGCGGTACGCAGGGCGCCGCGCCGCAGGTCGGCCACGACCGCCGCAAGGTCCCGCTGGTCGAGTTCCCGCAGCCAGGCCCGGCAGGCGGCCAGGTCCTCGCGGTCCCGTTCCCGGACGGCTCCGGCCAGCTCCCGGTACCGGGCGACGTCCGCGGCGGTCCAGCCCACCCAGCGGGCGACCCCGGCCCTGGCCTCGGGCCGCGACGGCACCCGCTGGTCAGGCAGGGAGACCAGGAGCCGCCCCGAGGTGCTCAGCCCGACGGCACCGGTCAGCACCGGGTCCGTCGGCTCCTCGGCCCGTTCGGTCAGCAGCTCGACGGCGAGGAGCTCGGCGTCGGTGAGGCCCCGCCGTCCGACGCGTTCCTCGACCGTTCCGGCGAGGGTGAGCAGTTCCCGCACCGCCTCGGTCAGCGTCCTGGCCGCTCGGGCACGGGCAAGGGCATCGGCCAGCAGCACGGGGAACCCGCCGTCCAGCCGGTACTCCACCGGGGAGGTGCCCGGCTGGCGTCCGGCCCGGCTCGGTCGGCGGCTCTCCCGCTCCCGTTCCCAGCGCTCCCGGCGGGAGGGTGCCGCGGGTCTCCCGGAGTCGGGTGCGGACCGCGCCGTCTCGTCACGGACGGACACCGGCACCTCCCCTGGCCAGGGCGAGGTCGGTGCCGTGGACGAGGTCCCAGACCGGCTCCGGGCTCGGGATCCAGTCCTCGTCGACGTAGATGCAGTCCACCGGACAGACCGCGACGCACTTCGGGCAGCCGGAGCACAGCTCCGGCAGGATCACGACGTCGAGGCCGTGGTTGACGATGGCGCCGAACTCCTCCGGGCAGTGCCGGAGGCAGGTGTCGCAGCCGATGCACTCGGCGGGTTCGATCCGCCGGGGCGGCTTCCGCCACCGGGGATCCCGTCGTCGCTCGGCCACTCGGCCCTCGCGTCGGCTCGGGTCACGCTCCGAGCGGCCCCCTGCCGTCCATGTCATCAGAACCCCCGATTCCCCGTTGAGCGGCACGAAGGCCACCCCACCCTCACCTGCCGGCGGGGGAGTGACCGACGCATGCCGAATACTCGGGACGTTCGTCCCGCATGTTGACCTTCGGGGGGAAACTACCCGGGTAGGAGGGACGCCGCATTTCGTGGCGAGCGCTCCGGGTTCGTCCGGGTGGCGGCCCTCGGCCCGGCAGTTCGCCACTGACGTGCGGACCTGCCTCCCCGGGCAGCCCTTGGGGCAACGGCCGGGGTGATCGCGCCGTCGTCCCGACCCGGCCTCACGTCTCCCGGCGGGTGGCACCGACGTCCGGGCCGGCGACGGCTACGTCCCGGGACGCGGGCCTGCGGGGGAGCACGTCGGCTCGCAGGGGTCCGCGCACTCCGTGGCTGCGCCGGGTGCGACGGGGGAGCGGTGGGCAGGGGCGTCCGGAGGCTCCGGTGCCTGGCGGCGACCGCCGAAGCCGTCCAGCGTGGCCTCGAGCAGGGGGAGCGCTGCGAGCACCCGGCGGGTGCGGATGAGCAGGTCCCAGGCGGGGTCCAGCTTCTTCCACGCCCCGGTGAACGCGAGGTGGCGCAGCCGTTCGGCCAGGACGGGCTTGGTCGCCGCTGCCCTCCAGATCGCACTCCAGCGGTAGAAGTCCCGGTAGGCCCGGTGGTAGCCGTCCTCGAGCTGGTCCCGGGTCATGCCTCGGGGGGTGAACACGGCGTGCCGGGTGTCGTACCGGTCCCAGTCACTGTGCAGGATCCGGCCCTGCGCCGTCATCCGGCGGTGCAGCCCGGTGCCGGGGTAGGGGGTGAGGATGTGGAAGGTCGCCGTCTCGACGCCCTGGGCCAGCGCCCACTCGACGGTCCGGTCGAACACGTCCGGACCGTCGTCGTCCATGCCGAACACGAAGCTCGCGTTGATCATGACGCCGGCGTCGTGCGCCCGGCTGACCACCTCCTCGTAGCTGGTGCCGATGTTCTGCCTCTTGCGCTGCCCGGGGAGGTTCGTCGCGTTGACGGTCTCGAACCCGACGAACAGGCTGCGTAGCCCGACCCGGGCTGCCTGCTCGACCAGCCCGGGGGTCAGGACCGTGTCGACCGTGGCGGCGGCCTGCCACAGCCGTCCCATCCCGCGGAGCCCGGCCATCAGCTCCCTGGCGAAGCGCCGGTCGCCGAACAGGTGGTCGTCCAGGAAGTACAGGTGGCGGCCCGGCAGCCGGACGATCTCCGCGAGGGCCGCGTCGACCCGCTGCGTGTAGAACGACCGTCCGCCGGCGAAGAAGGCGTCCTTGTAGCAGAAGTCGCAGTGGTGCGGGCAGCCACGGGACACGACGATCGAGTTCGGGACCAGGTACCGCTGCCGCTGGATGAGGTCGCGACGCACCGGGGGCATCCCGTGCAGGCTCCGGGTGGTGGACACGTACCGGGGCTGTGGCCGGCCCCGCCGGAAGTCGGCGAGGAACACCGGCCAGGTGTCCTCGCCCGGACCGACGAACACCGTGTCCGCGTGGGCGGCGGCCTTGTCGGGCAGCGACGTGACGTGCAGGCCACCCATCGCGACGTGCGTGCCGCGTTCCCGGTAGGCGTCCGCGAGTTGGTAGGCGCGGCGTGCCGAGGTGACGTAGGTCTGGATCACCACCAGGTCCGGCCGGTCCCGGTCGACGTCGAGCCGCTGGACGTGTTCGTCCAGCAGACGCACCTCGTCGTCGGCGCGGAGGTACCCGGCCAGGGTCGCCAGCCCCAGCGGAGGGAACAGCGCGTACTTGACCGGTCGGAGGAAGGGACTGGTGGCCTCGGTCAACGCCGGAAGGATCATCGTCACCCGCATGGCGTCAGGCTAGGGACGCCCGAGGGTCGCATCGCCGGTCTCCACGGCCCGTACACCCGGCACCGACGGAACCATCACCGTCGAGCGCGGCCGATGCCGGTCGGAGGGAGACCGGGCTACGCCCGGACGGCGGGTCACCGCCGGGCTGCGGCCTTGCGAGCCCGGTAGGCGGTGACCGCGGCCCGGTTGCCGCAGCCCGCGTCGCAGAATCGCCGGGACCGGTTCTTCGACAGGTCGACCAGGACGTTGTCGCAGCCCGGATAGGCGCAGCGGCGCAGCCGGCCGAGCTCCCCGCCGCGGATCACGTCGGCGACCGCCATCGCGACCTCGACGGCCATCCGGACCGCCAGCGGGGCGTCGGGCGAGGTGGCGTGCAGGTGGTACGGCACATCGGCGTGCCGCACGAGTTGCGGAAGGGCGTTCGACTCGCGGAGCAGCCCGTTGACGATCTCCACGACCCCGTGCTCGTCCGCGTCCCAGATCCGGCGCAGCCGGGGCCGGAGCTCGCGCACCGACCGCAGTTCGCTCTCGGTGCGGTCGTGCCTGCCGGTCCAGCCGAATCGCTGGAAGAACGCGTCCAGCGACGCCACGTCGGGCAACGCGTCGACGTCGCCGGTGGTGTTCACCAGCGCCGCGGCCGCGGTCAGGGTCTCCTCGGTGTCATGAGCGAAATACACCTTGACTCCTGTCAGTCGCCACCATAGGGTCATGTGCATAGTACCTGTTTGGTCATTACACCGGCGCGGGTGAAGGGAGCTGGCGTGCCCCGGCAGCGTCTCGTCGGCGCCGGTCTGGCGCTGGCCCTGTTGTCGGCGGCCACCTTCGCCACCTCCGGCACCTTCGCCCGGTCGCTCGTCGTGACGGGATGGTCGGCGGAGGCAGCGGTCCTGGCCCGGGTAGGGATCGGTGCCCTGGTCCTCGCCCCGGCCGCGCTGTGGTCGCTGCGGGGGAGGCGGCCGGTGCTGCGCCGCAACCTCACGGCGATCGGGACCTTCGGGATCCTCGCGGTCGCCGTCCCGCAGACCTGCTTCTTCAACGCCGTCCGTCACCTGCCGGTCGGCGTCGCGCTCCTGCTCGAGTACCTCGGCATCATCCTCGTGGTCGGCTGGATGTGGGCGGTCCACCGTCAGCGACCACGTCGGCGGACCGTCACCGGTGCCGTGGTCGCCGTCGCCGGTCTGGTCCTCGTCCTCGACCTCAGCGGAGCGGGACGGCTGGATCCGGTCGGCGTCCTCTGGGGCCTCGGTGCCGCCGTCGGCCTCGCGGCCTTCTTCGTGCTCTCCGCCACCAGCGACGACGCCCTGCCCCCGGTGGTGCTCGCGAGCGGCGGCATGGCCGTCGGCGCCGTGGTGCTGACCGGTCTCGGCCTGGTGGGGGCCCTGCCGCTGCACGCGGGTCGGGGTCAGGTGAGCCTGGCCGGTCACCAGGTGAGCTGGCTCGTCCCCGTCGCCGGACTGTCGCTCGTCGCCGCCGTCGTGGCCTACGTCTCCGGCATCGGTGCCGCGCGGGTCCTCGGGGCCAGGGTGTCGTCGTTCGTCGGTCTCAGCGAGGTCGTGTTCGCCGTCCTCATCGCCTGGCTGGTGCTCGGTGAGCTGCCGGCCGCCGTCCAACTGCTCGGCGGGGTGCTGATCGCGGCCGGGGTCACCCTGGTGCGTCTCGACGAGCTCCGCCCGGCTGCCGGTCGGGCTGCGGTGCCGCCAGGCGTCTCCGACTCCCCGGTCCAGGTGATCGGCAGGGCGGCGGTGCCGCCAGGCGTCTCCGACTCCCCGGTCCAGGTGATCGGCAGGGCGGCGGTGCCGCCAGGTGTGCCCGCGGACTCCCCTGTCCCGGAAGGGCGGCTGCGGCTCGTCGTGCTGCCGCGCCCTACTGGTGACGCGGAGGGACGGGCTGCGGGGGAGATCCGGCCCGCAGGCTGAGCGGTCCGGTGGGCTGGCAGCCGCATTCCCCGGTCATGCGCCGATCGTGACAGGTCGGGGGCCGGGCGTAACCGGTTCAGGTATCCCGTTATCCCCGGGCCGCGCGCACCGTCTCCCAGTGAGGCTCTGCCTCGGACCGCCGAGTGGTGGCATCGCTGCTGGTGGGTGGGTCTGTCGGGGGTCAGGCTGTTGGTGTCGACCTCGTCTGCTGGGGGTGTCCGATGGCCGGTTCCGTGGTGACGTTGCATGAGGTGCTGGAGGAACATCTTGGGCTGAGCATCGAGTGTCTGGACCGGATCTACCTCAACGGGTACGTACCGAACCTGCAGGTCGGCGGGCAGGTGGTGACGTTCCTGACCCGGCATCTGGGCAAGCCGATCCCCTCACCGGCGGTGTTCGAGCAGATCGGGACCCGGTTTCGTCGTCAGGTCGCTGCCTTCGCCAAGGCCGGCCAGATCCCCGTCGTCCGGTTCGGCAAGGACGATCGCAAGGTCGATGTGATGCGCCCCTACCAGCAGCGTCTGGCCGCCACGGGGACGGCGGGAGTCGCGGCGATCGGGGTGGCCCAGGAGTTCGCACCGGTGTGGACCGGGTATCCGCGGGAGTCCCGCAGCGACGTCCCGCAGTTCACCTTCGCCAAGGTCAACCGGCGGGTGACGTGCTTCTACTTCTACGTCTGGGACACCGACTTCGGCCCCGGGTTCATCAAGATCTGCTCCTACTTCCCCTACCCGGTCAAGGTGTGGGTCAACGGCCACGAGTGGGCCAAGCAGCAGGCCAGGTCCGCGGGGATCACCTTCACCGAACTGTCCAACGGGTTCGCCACCTGTACCGACCCCCAGGCGTTACAGGCCATCTGTGACCAGCTCGGCTCACGCCAGATCCAGGCCTTCGCCGACCGCTGGCTCAACACCGTGCCGACCCCGCTGACCGAGGTCGATGAGGCCGGCGGGTACTGGTGGGAGTTCTCCATGCGCCAAATCGAGGCCTCCCACACCCTGGTCTTCGACGCGCCCCGGCATGCCCGGTCTTTCGTGGAGGCCTTGATCAGCGACAACCTGGACCTGGGCCGCCCGGACACCATCGAGGTCATCTTCGGTCGCCAGGTCCGCAGCGGCCCCACACGCTCCACTCCCGGGGTGTTCAAGACCAAGGTCGTCACCCGCGGGGTCGACGTCACCGTCAACGCCTTCTACAAGCACTCCCGGATCAAGCAGTACCTCAAGGACGGACGCGCCCTGCGGATCGAGACCGTCATCAACTCACCGACCGACCTGCGGATCGGCCGCAGACTGCACAACCTGGAGGAACTCCACGACACCGCCCGCGCGATCAACCACCGACTGCTGGAGGCTGAACGCGTCGGTCAGGGCTGTGTCCTTGCGAGCCCAGCCTTTGAGCGGGTCGCGCGTCCCACCCTCCAGGAGGGCCGGAGGGCCCCAGCCCTACGCTTCGGCGACCCTCGGGCCATGGCCCTGGCCGGCGCCCTGGCCATCACCGTGCACACCGTCACCGGCTTCACCAACCGAAGCCTCCGACCGCTCGTAGCCGGACTGCTCGGCGTGCCGTACTCGATGAACCAGGCCAGCTACGACCTGCGCCGGCTGCGCCTCAAAGGCCTGATCCGCCGCCTGCCGAACTCCAACACCTACGTCCTGACCCCCGACGGTCTCCGCATCGCGATCTTCTACACGAAGATCTACCAACGGGTCCTCGTCCCACTCACCGCCGCGGACCGCCCACCCGCACCGCCACCACTACGACAAGCCCTCAAGATCATCGACACCGCCGTCACCGACTACATCACCGCAGCCCGGATACCCCTCGCCGCATGATCTCAACCCACCAGAACTTGGCTCAACCGTCAAAGCCGCGCCAACCAAGGATCGCTAGACGTGGGAGCAGACGGATCGAGGACCTCGGTCGACGGCAGGGACCGCCCGGGGCCACTGCCTCGCGCCCCGTCGTGACGGCCCCTGGCAGCATCGCCTCCGGGCGGCTTCGCGTCCCGAAAGGCTCGTCCCGGCGACGAGTCGGCGGGACGAACCGTGACGCCGATCATTCGATCAGCTTGTCGCGGTGAATTCCTGCCTTTCAGCTGAACCGGTCCTCTGAACCAGCCATTGACATCACAGAATGGTAGGCCTAGGGTCGTCCAGCCAACGGTCAATGATCATCGATCGCGGGTGACAATCGTTGTCCGGGCGACCCGGGAAACCCACTGAATCTCTGGAGAGATCGCAATGCGAACATTCGTGAACGGTCGCCGGACATCGGCCGTGGCCCTCGTGGCCGCTCTGATGCTTCCGGTGTCAGGGATGGTCGTGACCGGCGTGGTCACGGCCGGAGGTGCGCAGGCAGCCTCCGCCAGACAGGCCGAGCGGCTGGACCGCGGTGTGGTCAGCGTGCGATCCGGGTCGGCGAACCTGGTCAGCTGGCGCCTGTTGGGCACCGACCCGCAGAACGTGTCCTTCAACGTGTACCGGAGCGGGACGAGGGCGAACTCCTCGCCGATCACCGGAGCCACGAACTACCTGGACTCCGGCGCGTCGGCCGGGGCCTCGTACACCGTGCGAGCCGTGGTCAACGGCTCCGAGCAGCAGGACTCGCCCCCCGCCCTGCAGTTCACCAATGGGTACCTCGACGTGCCGATCTCGGTGCCGAGCGGCAGCTACGTCGCGAACGACGCCAGCGTCGGCGACCTTGACGGGGACGGGCAGCTGGAGATCGTCCTGAAGTGGGATCCGACGAACGCGAAGGACAACGCCCAGTCCGGGACGACGGGCAACGTCTACCTGGACGCCTACAAGCTCAACGGCACCCGGCTGTGGCGGATCGACCTCGGGCGGAACATCCGAGCCGGCGCGCACTACACCCAGTTCCAGGTCTACGACTACGACGGCGACGGCAAGGCCGAGATGGCGGTCAAGACCGCGGACGGCACCGTCGACGGCACCGGCAGGGTGATCGGAAACGCGAACGCCGACTACCGCAACTCCAGCGGGTACATCCTGTCCGGTCCCGAGTTCCTGACCATGTTCAACGGGCAGACCGGTGCGGCCATGTCCACGGTGGACTACATCCCGGCACGGGGCAACGTCTCCTCGTGGGGCGACAGCTACGGCAACCGGGTGGACCGGTTCCTCGCAGCGACCGCCTACCTGGACGGCGTGCACCCGTCGCTGGTCATGTGCCGTGGCTACTACACCCGCGCGGTGCTCGCGGCCTGGGACTTCCGTGGCGGGCAGTTGGTGCACCGCTGGACCTTCGACTCCAACAGCAACACCTCCTATGCCGGGCAGGGCAACCACAACCTGTCGGTTGCCGACGCCGACGGTGACGGCCGGGACGAGATCATCTACGGTGCCGCGGCGATCGACGACAACGGCACCGGACTGTGGAACACCCGGGTCGGTCACGGCGACGCGATGCACGTCGGCGACCTCGACCCGAGCCGTCCCGGCCTGGAGATGTTCAAGGTCAACGAGAACGGCAGCCAGCCGAGCTCGGTGTTCGTCGACCTGCGCACCGGATCGATCATCTGGCGTACGAACCCCGCCGGCGACAACGGGCGCGGGGTCTCCGGCGACATCTACGCCGGCTCCCCCGGAGCCGAGTCCTGGTCGTCAGCCGAGTCCACGATGCGCAACCCCACCGGCGGCTCGGCGGGCAGCAAGCCCGGTTCGGCGAACTTCCTGTCCTGGTGGGACGGCGACCCGGTGCGGGAGCTGCTGGACGGCACCCGCATCACCAAGTACAACGGCGGGACCCCACTGAGCGGCTCGGGCGTGGCGTCGAACAACGGCACCAAGTCCACCCCGGCGCTGTCCGGTGACATCGTCGGTGACTGGCGCGAGGAGGTCATCTGGCGCACCAGCGACAACCGGGCGCTGCGGATCTACTCCACGCCCAACGTGACCAGTACCCGGATCCCGACCCTGCTGCACGACCCGATGTACCGGGTGGCACTGGCCTGGCAGAACACCGCCTACAACCAGCCGCCGCACCCCAGCTTCCACATCGGTAACGGGATGA
>JAAYAH010000217.1 GCA_012719445.1 Actinomycetales bacterium
CCAGCGACTTCTCGATCCCCTTCGTCGCCAATCGCTCGGCGACGGAATCCGTCTCGGTCATCAAGATCGTGAGGTCAAGCACGTCGGGCCCGCTTCTTTCCGGCTACGCCTAGTGACGGTCGAATGCGAGGTAGAGCATAACGCGAGCCTCTGGGAGCCGTGACCGGCGCTGCAGCCTATCGCCCGGGGACGGCACCCGCTCCAGAGGGTAGTGATCACCACTCTACTGCGGTTCACCACGGCGATCAGTAGCCAGGTGCTATGAGTCGGCGGACCCTTGTGCCCGACGCACCCGGGTTCCGCAGTTGGTGGTCACACGCAGACCCGGATTCCGGGGCTGACCTGGCAAAACACCGGTAGGCCCGTGAGGGCGCGTGTGTCTACACCCTCAGGGGCCTGGCGTGGGGGTGCTCAGGAGGGATCGAAGGTGCTCAGCCGGGGCGGGGGATCCAGGGAAAGTCCCTGGTAGATGGCCTTCTGCTCGGCTGTGAGTGGGGTGGTCTGGGTGATGGTCCCGGCGGGTCCGGCCAGGGTGACCTGGGTCAGACGCCCCAGTTGGCGGTTGATGTTTCGCCAGGTCTGCCCGGTGGCGCGTTCGGCCACGCGGATCAACAACAGGGCCAGCCAGCAGATCAGGACGTGGGCCCGGATCCGCTCGTCCAGACGGTGGTAGACCGGGCGGAGTCCCAGCTGGGACTTCAGGTCTCGGAACCCCCGCTCGGCTTCCAGCAGGTTCTTGTATCCCAGGGCCGCGTCCTCGGCGGTGATGGCGGGGTCGGAGGTGGCGATGAGGTACTTGCCGTCCAACCGCGCCTCAGTCTTGATCTTCGCGCGGTTGATGCGCAACCGCCCGTTGGCCTGCTGAACCAGCCAGCGTCCCAGGGCAGGATGATCCCGCAGGGCGCACTCGGCGCGGGTGTGGGCGGCCTGGGCACGAGCGCGGGCCTTGTCGCTGAGCTGACGCTGGGCGTCGCGGTCGCGCTGGGCGCGGATCCGCGCCAGTTCGGCCTCGATGCGCTCGATGGCCCCCTGACGGGCGTGGGCATCACGTTCGGCCTGGTCGGGGTTGTGACAGATGATGAACCGCACGTCAGTGTCAGTGAGCGTGACTTCCTTGACCCGCAGGTTGTCGCGCACGCTGCGGTAGCGGCCCTGGCGGGCCAGGACGGCCTCGACCAGGGCGTTGCCGTCGCGCATGCGCATCCCGGCGATGTAGTGCCCACCCGCGCGGCGCAGGTAGGCCAGGTTGTCCGCGGAGGAGAACCCGCGGTCGACCACGGTGATGACCCGACCGAGTTTCCAGTCCCGCAGGTCGTCCTTGACCTGGGCCAAGACCTCCTGATCGTTGGTGTTGCCCGGCCAGCACCAGATCCGTACCGGGATGCCCTCGCGGGTCACGGCCAGGCCGATGACGATCTGCGGGAGATCCTCGCGGTGGTCCTTGGAGTGCCCGTAGCAGCGGAAGGCGTCGCTGCCCTGTTCCTCGGTGTCGCGTTCGAAGTAGGTGGAGGTGGTGTCGAAGAACAGCAGGTCGACCTCGAGGTTGAGCAGGTTCGCCGCGGCGAAGAACACCGCCTCCTGCACCCTCGCCTGGGCATCAGCGCTGACCAGTAGGTCCATCGCCCGGTAGGCCTGATCCTCATCCATCGTCTCCAGACCCGGGATGACCACGTCGGCGCTGGCCCACTCCGCGGCGGACAGCTTGCTCATCGGGGTGATCGCCCGGTTGGCGACCAGGGCGAACAGGACGCGTTCCACATCGGTGGTGAACCGCCGCGTGCCGGTGACCTCCCTGATCGCGGTGGCGATGTCCAGGCGTTGCCACAGGCCGGCCAGGGCCCAGGTCGTCCCGATCGGGCGGGCGGCGATGACCTCCAGTGGCGCCGTGGCGGTGTGGTCGCCGGCCTCGGCGGCACCGGACCCGGGAGCCTTGGGGCCGAAGTGCCGGTTGATCGAGGCGGCCAGGCGGCGCAGGGCCTCCACGTCCACGGTGTCGGCGCGGCCCAGGTTCATCAACACCTCGGGAGTGACCTTGCCATCGACCCGGCGGTTGTGGGCCAGGGCCACGTACCGGGTCACGGTTCCGTTGGCGTTCTTCCGAGACGTGAACCGCAGGTACATGCCCACACCCAACCACAAACACCAAGGCAGACCAAAGGTGAACGAGCCACGCGTGTTACCACACTAGGAGCCTCACCGAGGGCTCAGTAGGCGCCTGCGGTGCTGTGACCTGCAGTGATACCGGACCGGTCACGAGCGTGTGCCCACGAACTGCGGAACCCGGGACGCACGGCCGGTTCGAAGAGCACGCCCTCAGGGCTCTCGGAGGCGACGGTGCACGGGTTGCCACAGAGCGCTGAGACCCCCACCGACGATCACCAGGTCCACGGTTCAACCGCCGCAACGGCGAGGACGATGGGGTTCCCTGCCCGGTTATGTCCCGCGCTTATGGAGACCTGCGAGCCGATGACCTGCGGCAGCAGGCGGCTGGTCGGCTAAGTGGCGGACGATGCGGTCGGCGACATCGACCGCGACCAGAAGCACGCTTTCGTCGAAATCGAACTCGGGCTGGTGCAGATCGGGCACCCCTGGCCCACCACAGCCCAGGAACAGCAGTGCGCCAGGGCACCCCTCCAGGTACCAACCGAAGTCATCGCTGACCCCGACCGGTCCGGCGGGATGACGCAGCCAAGGATGCCCGACAGCCGCCGCTGCGGTCGATGCCCGGTCGACTGAGGCCGGATCGTTGATCACCGGCGGCCGGATGCCGGATTGTACGGATACCTGGACCTGCGCCCCGGTCCGCGCGGTCACCGCAGCGCCGATCTCCCGCAGTCGTGCCATGGCGTCCCGCTCATCGGCCCACGACAAAGCTCGAAGAGTGCCGCGCAGCGTGCACTCCACCGGGGTCCTGTTGGGGGCGGTGCCGCTGTCCAACTGCCCGATGGTCACCACCGCAGGCTGATTAGAGCCTGGATGACGACCGGTCCAGCGCCTGGTCACCTCCTGGTGGAACTCGACGCCGGCTCGCAGTGCGTCTACCGCACCACTGTCGCATGCGGAGCCGTGTGAATGCCCGGTGGCGCCGGTGATGGTGACAACCAGGCCAGCCACAGAGGCCAGGACCGGGCCGGGACGAGACCCCACGGTGCCAGCCGGCAGCTCGGGCCAGAGGTGAAAGGCGAACATCTCGGCGGGCCGGGCGTCGCCCAACCCATGCAATACCGCCGGCGCACCGGACGGATGTGCCTCCTCGCCCTGTTGCCAGACCAAGAGCACGCGCACCGGTGGCGGATCGGCAGCAAGACGCCGCGCTAGACCGAGCAGGGCGGCGGTATGTCCGTCGTGACCACAGGCGTGAGTTGTGCCGGGATTGAGCGACGCGTAGGGGCGAGATGCTGGCTCGGTCAGTGCCAGCGCGTCCAGATCGGCGCGGAACCCCACGGCCGGCGGCGAGGTGCCTCGACCGATGACGACAGCGACACTGGTCGGAGCAGGGCGGAACGGCATCAGCCCGAACCGGCACAGCAGGCGCTCCACATAGGACGCGGTGAGCACCTCAGCGTGACTGCGCTCGGGACGACGGTGCACGGTACGACGGACTCGGCAGACGAAGTCTCGTTCGTTTATCAAACGTCAATCCTCAGATGATTCGCGAACGTAAAGGGCTATTAACAAAACTCCTCGAGCATCACATCTGGCGCCCAGCCTGTGACGATTTCTAGTCATGAATGCTCCTAATTGTTTACGAGCCCTAATCTGCCATGATCTCTTGTGTCGTCGTGCGTCGGGCGCGGGCTTCACCAATCATCAAGGCGCTAGGGCTTGTTCTAGGTTGGGATCACCACTGAGTTCGTGTCGGTAGACGCATTACCCGTCGTTCCTGGATTAGTTTCAGGGGGCATGCGGATGATCTCGTGTTGGAGGAATGGCTGCGTACGGGGTCCATCGGGCGTCTGCGTCTCCGGTGCGGTAGGTGTTCAGGCGGTGTTGCCATTGGGAACGTAGTGCGGGGTTGGCTCTGAGGATGGGTAGGACGCTGGTGATGAGTTGCAGTTCGCGGAGTCGGCGTAGAACGTCGTAGCCGGGCCAGGTGGTGATGTCCAGGCCGTAGGCGTGGCTCAGGCCGTGGTGGACGTCGGGGGTGTAGCCGAAGCGTCGGGTGCCGACGGCTGCGGGGATGAGGTCCCATTCGCGTCGCCCGGTGGAGGTGGAGTCGAAGTCGCAGATCACGGGGCCGTCGGGGGTGGGGATGAGGTTGCCAAGGTGTGCATCTCCATGGAGGAGGCCGGGCGGCAGGAACGTGGTGATGTCGTCGAGTCCAGTCAGGGCGGTTTCGAGATCTGTGAGTTCGGCGTGCAGGTAGGTCAGGGTGTCCGCTTCGATACCGTCGGCGTCGAGGATGCGCCGGCGGATCCCGGCAGGAAGGTGCCAGCGGGGGATGGCCTCAGGCAGGGGGTGGTTGATGGTGTGGATGGTGCGCAGGATCTGCGCCAGGTCCGCAGGGGTGGGCGGGGGGCCGCCGCTTGGGGTGAGCTGCCAGAGGGTGACCAGGTGGCCATCGACTCGTAGGGGTTGGTCGAGGTCGGGCCAGAGTCGGACGGCGGGGATGTCGTGGTCGGCGAACAGGCGCGCTGCGGCCAGGACGGCGGGGACACGATGACGCACTGTGGTGGACCCGGGGATGCGGATCACCGCCGCGGCGGCGGGCAGGGCGAGGACGGCGTTGTTGGTGAACTTGATCTGGTGGGCGCCGGTGGTATCCAGGCCGACCTGTTGGGCGGTGTGTGCGACGACTTGGACGAGTCGCTGGGGGGTGAGCCTGTCGGTCGCCCCGGCCTCCTCGGGGCGAACTTGTCCGGGGACGTGACCGGTCATCGGGTGCCGATCGCGGTGAGTTGGTGGACCAGGTCGGCAGCGTCAGTGCCGGGGGTGGCGGTGAGCTGGGTGATCAGTGGGGCGAGACGGTCGATGACACGGACCGAGCGAAGATCGGCGACCAGGGCACTGACGTTGTGGGCCCGGCGGATGCCCTCCCCGGTGTCGTGGTCGCGCAGGCAGGCTGTGGCCAGGGCAGTGAGTTCGAAGGCCCGGCTACGGTCCATGTTGCTGCCCCTGGCAGCAACGGACGCGGTGAACGACTCACGAGCAACGGCCAGATTCCCCGGATCCGCGGACTGCCGTGCCAGGGCGAGTTCGAGGTGGACCATACCGGTGCTGGCGTCCAGGTCCGCCGCGCAGAAGAACCGCACCCAGGGCCCCCCGGTGACCGCATCAGCGCGGGCGTATTCCTCCCGGGCTCGGTGCAGACTGCCGAAGGCCTGGGGAGCATCGCCCAGGATGGCGTAGGCCCAGGCCTCGTTGGCGCACAGGACCGCCACGGCTAGGGGGTCGGCGGCGTCGCGGGCAGCGATCTGCCCAAGCTGGAAGAACCGCAGGGCGTGGGTGGTCAGGCCTCGGTGCAGGTGCAGGCGTCCGGTGCGGTAGAGCACGTTGGCCAGCAGCGAGGGTTCCTCGGCGCACCGGGCCTGGGTGATGGCCTGGGCGAAATGCTGGCGGGCGGGGGCGTACAGGCCGACGTCCAGGGAGGTCCACCCGGCGAGGTTGTGCAGGTCGGCCAGGGTGATGTGCAGGCGCCGGCGCACCGTGTCGGTGGCGTCGGCGTGCAGGAGCCGGGCAACCCAGTGGGTCTGGGCAATCACGGCGTCGCGACACGCCCCCCCGCCGAACCGGTAGTCCAGGGTTCGCAGTCCGGCGGTGACCTGCTCGATGTGGGTCACGTCGATGGCCCCGAGCCGCTCGGGGACCGGAGTGAGGATCTCGCCCCCCGGCCGGTGCCACCGGTCAGGGCCGGTGTTCACGCCCATGGTCACCTCCGCGGCATGAGTGAGCAGTGCGCGGGTCTCGCCGTCCTCACCGGTATCAGCTGGCACGGAACTCTGGGCCCCGAGCAGGGCGGCGGTGTCGGTGTCATAGGCCAGCCCCAGGTAACCCCGTGGCACGCCCAGGCCGTCGGCGATCCGGCACAGCACGTCGTAGGCCATGACGCGCCGTCCGCGCAGGATCTCGTAGACCTCCGAGGGCGCCAGACCCGTCGCGGAGGCGATGGCCCGCTGAGATATCCCGACCCTGCGCAAGCCCCGGAAGACCTCTGCCAGATCCCGCGAAGCCAGCGCGCGGCGCATGGCGACACGTTCCCAGGTGCCCGGATCGACCCGAGCCACTCGACGATCAGGATCGGTGTTCACAATGCGCTTGGTCCCCGTTTCGTTACCCATGGTGCTTCTGGCCTTCCCAGGCTAGAGGCCACTTACCGGATCGGACAGGGGGAACACCTGAGGTGACTAGCCCGACTAGGCACCCGCAGAACGGGTCGAGCAGGGCAGCACCTCGGCTGCTGGTGCCCCGGGTTCTACCTCAGGATCGTCTGTCATGAACCGCTTCGGTCAGTTATGCGGCGTGAGGGCCCCCGAGCAGGAGCACCTGGCCGGGGTGGTTCTCCCCGAGCTGGCAGGACCGGGGCTGACGCGCCCAGGGACTCTCCGTGAATACCCCTACCCCTCCCGGGCTCCGGCCCCGGTCCTGCCCTCCACCACCACCCCGAGGCGACCTCCGGAAGGCCTTCGAGCTCGGCCCCGTCCGTCCGTATCCCCAATGGCATCCGTCCACGGGAAGTCCGTCGGCGAGGGGGCGGGGCCGTGGGTCAGGTGAGCAATGTCGCGGTCTTGGAACGCTGCGCTACCTCGGTCCCAGCCGCCCGGGCGTTCATCCGCCGAGAGCTACGCACCTGGGGGTACACCACCTCCACGGTGGACGACGCGGCATTGCTGGTGTCGGAGCTAGTCGACAACGCTGTTCAACACGCTCACGGACCTCACATCTGCGTTCAACTCACCGCCCATGAGGACCGGGTGAGTTGCCTGGTCCTCGACGCGGACCCGTCCCCACCGCGAACGCGGAACCACGGCGGTGACGGCATACCGGTTGATGCTCACATCGCGTCCGGCGGGACCACCACGGCACCGGAGTCGCCTCCGTCGTCCGGTTCGTCGTCGATGTCGAGGCTGTCGGAGAACGGTCGGGGCATGCTGCTGGTGAAAGCCATCGCCACTCGGTGGGGCAGCCACCCCGACACCCGCATGGGCTGGAGCCGTAAGGCAGTCTGGTTTGAACTGTCGGTCCCCACATGTCCGGGCGGCACCGCGCCCGGACAGGACCACGACGACGTGAAGGCACCTCTACCCGTACGTCCACCGGGATCCATGCCAGGTCGCCAGGTGCCATTGGAGACCGACCTTGCCATCCTGCGGCGCGTCCTGCACGCCCTGCGCCATCAGGCCTGACCGATGAGGTCACCCGGCAACCCAGACGTGCGTGTCCGGGAGCACCGACTCGACGTCAACGGGTCCGCCGAACATCACCGCGAATGTCGCATCCGATGCTATTCGCCCTATACAACTATGCGGCGGGCGGTGACCCAGTGGGATTCCCAGTACGGCCGTAATACACTGATCTTGACGACGTCCCCGGTGTGGGGAGCGTGGACGATGAGTCCCCTTCCCAGATACATACCCACGTGTCCGGGGAGGAATACCAGATCCCCGGGCAGCAGGTACACCGGGCCCACCACCGGACTACCTTCACGGATCTGGGTATGGGTGGTACGGGTCAGGGTGATTCCGGCGGCGCGGTATGCCTGTTGGACCAGACTGGAGCAGTCGCATTGTCGGGCGGGAATCCCGGAGTGAGCGCCGGTGCAGTCCCCGCCGAAGTGGTACGGGGTGCCGAGTTGAGCCAGCGCCCAGCGAATCGCGACGGAGACCCGGACTGGTGTGCCTGCGGGTAACGTGAATCCGGCGGGCAGACTCGCGGCGACGTCGCCGTCCAGAGGGCTGTCGGTGTCCAGGACGGCGCACAGCACGTCTGCCCGCGACAGAGAGACGACCACGGCGGTTGCCAACGGTTCCCACCGCGCGTATCGGTCGGGATAGGCCGAGATCTGGACTCGCTGGGCGGCGACCGTCAACGGCAGCGTCTTCCAGCCGGGCACTTTCTGCAGTGCCCGGTAGAAGGCCGCTGACGATCGGACCGGATCCATGATCTGTTCGGGGGTTCCCCAGCCTGTGGAGGGTCGTTGCTGGAACAGGCCCAGGGAGTCGGCGTGGCCGTGGTCGAGGTTCCGTAGGCCCGATTCGGTCATGGCGGTGGCGATCGCGACGACCAGACCACGTGGCGGGACACCCAAGGCGATGCCGACGTCGCGGATGGTCCGGGCGTTGGCCCACTGGTCGGCGTCCAGGCTCGTCCCGGCCACCGGTGCCGGACGACTTGCGTCCGGGGCTCCGGTGTCCGGGTCCAGGCAGAAGACCTCGCCGACGGTCAGCGGCGGGTCCAGGGCTCCAGAGCCGGTGGCGGTCATGGCGATGCCCAGGGCCAGGACCAGCGGGGTCAGAGTCGCCGTGGCGATCAGGCGTTTCACCGACGCGGAACCGCCAGATCCTGACCGATCCCAGGGCACAGGTCGGTACCGGCGACCACGAGGATGTCTGGGGAATCCCCCAAGGTGGGGTTTCCTGCCGGGTGCTCGACTGCGGCAGATCGCACGGGCAGCGGCCTTTCACGAGGCGATACGAAGTCGACGACGGACTCGGTGAGCGGGGGCGCCGAGGTGAGGCGTCGTGTCGTGGCAGGGTTCGCGGCAGAGATCGGGAAAGCCGGACGCTAACCGCAGGCGTCGGCGGTCCCTGTGGTGCACGGGGGTGATTCACCCAGGCGGGCCAGCCTCACCTCGACGAGAACCCGCCCACGCTGGTGAGCGCTCAGTCACCGCTGGTCCTGCCTGGCTGAGAGACGCGAACCCTCGCGGCTCAGGAGAGCCGGTCGGTGCTGATCCGTTGGGGTGAATCGCCGGGGTCCTGCTCGCTGTTCCCATCGGGTCGCTCCTACGGTTCGGCAGGTCATTCCGACACCGACCGTCAAGGACACGCCCTCGATCAGGACAACCCGCTGGGGACCGGTGCCTGCCCCTCACGCAGGTCGCCGGCCACGGACTGTCCGCGCCTGGGGATGTATCGCGAGCCGGTCCTGTCGGTGTCTGCCCGTTCAGCTCGATGGTCGAGGAGAACTCCTGGTGATGGTCCTGAGCGCTTTCGAGCACCTCACCACGCAGGCCGCGTTGTGGGCGGATGTGCCCAATCCCGCGCCGGCGGATCCGACCGCGGGTTCGACGGGTATCTCGCTGCTGCTGTCCTATGTGAAGTGGGGAGCGCTCATCGCGTGCGCGATCACCGCACTGGCCTCGGGCGGACTGATGGCGGTGGGGTCGTTGTCCAATCGCCCCGATCACGTGGACAAGGGCAAGCGCGCGTTCCTGTGGGCGCTGGGCGGAGTGATCGCCTCCGCGGTGGCCATCCCGATGGTCAACACCGTGTTCGCCGCGGCCAACTGATCGGAATGACCAGCGACCCGACCGGCTCCCCCATGGGGGAGTTCCTCACTCCGCCCCGGCACCGCGGGCTCGTCGTCACGCTCACCCTGGCCGTGATCGGCGCCCTGGTCCTGGCACTCGTGGTGTGGGCGCCGTGGGGCTCCGCCCCCGAGGCCAGGCCAAGCGTGTCGTCATCGCCGGGCAGGTCGACGACGACGCCGGAGTCCCCTACGACGCCGACCGGTTCCTCATCGACGGCAGGCCGCCGGGTCCTGGTCCGTGACGACCTCCCCGCGGGCACAAGCCCGGTAGCCCTGCCCCGAGGACGCACCCAGGTCGGGGCCATCCGCACCGGGTATCCCCGCACCACCCGCGGCGCGGTGGCCGCGGCGATCGAGTACGCGCGGTTCCTCGGTCCTCTGGACGAGGCGTCCGCAGCGGCGTTCACCCGTGCCGCTGTGGATCCCAACTGGTCGCAGGGCGCGGAGACGATTCGACTGGGCGTGCGCAACAGCCGAGCCTGGTTGGGCGCCTCGGCCGACGGGGACCTCCCGGCCGGTGTCTCCTTGACCGTCGCCCCGATGGCCTTCCAGCTCGCGCCCGATACTCCTCTGGCCTCACCGGGCAGATCCTCGAACCGTCACGTCACCCAGGTCCGCGTACTGATCCTGGCGTTCATGACGGGGACCGGCCCTGCCGTGGACAGCGTGACCCAGGTCGCGGTTCTGCCCATAGACCTGTGCTGGTCACATGGCGACTGGAAGATCGCCGCCGCCACATCCACCGACTCCTACGCACGTCTGGCGGCTCGGCCCGGCACGCCGGAGGCCGTGAACCAGGGCTGGCGGGAGTACCTGGCATGACACCACCCATCCGCTTCGACCGAACCCGCCAGCAGGTGCTCTATCGGGCCTCCCTGACGGGATGCGCACGGCATCGACCAGCTCACCGTGGCGGAGGCGACGATGCCGTGTAACCCGTTGACCGATCTGCGCGGCTGCTTCACCGGCGGCGTCGACGGCTTCTCCGACGCCTTGGGGTCGGGGGTGTCGTCGGTGGCGACCTCGGCGTGGGAGTCGGTGTGCCGGTCGTTCGCCGAGGCGGCGGTGTCGTTGTTGGCGGAGTTCGCCGAGGCGTTCGTGGCGTTCCCGCAGATCGACCCACGGGATGCGGGGATCCGGTCGGTGTATGGAATCAGCCTGGGGATCGCCGCGGTGGTCGCCTCGATCCTGCTGCTGGTGCAGATCACCCGCACGGTGATCACTCACGACGGGGCGGCCCTGGCGCAGGGCATCGTGGGGATCGGCAAGGCCGCGTTGGCGTTCCTGTTGACGTTGACGATTGCGGGGACGGCGTTGCGTGCCTCCCACGAGCTGGCGGTGTTCATCACCGAGAAGACGTTCGAGGACACCGAGGGGTTGAAGGAGAAGCTGACCGCGGCCTTCGCCCTCAAGCCCGGCGCCCCGGGGGCCTCGGCGTCGTTGCTGCTGGTCCTGGCCCTGGTCGGGATCGCGGTGGTGTTGGTGTTGTGGTTCGAGCTGCTGCTGGCCAACGCCGCGGTCGCGGTCCTGATCGGGACCTCCCCGATCGCCGCGGCCGGGCAGGCGTCGTCGTTGACCGCCGGCTGGTGGCCAAAGCTGGTCTCGGCCACGATCCAGCTGATCATCCTCAAACCGGTGATCGCGCTAGTGTTCGCGATCGGGTTCACTCTGACCGGCCAGTCCACCACCGTGGGCGGGGTCCTGTCCGGGATGCTCGTCCTGCTGTTGGCGGCGTTGGCGTGGCCGGCGATCGCCCGGTTCTTCACCTTCGCCTCCATCCACGTCGGTGGAGGTACCGGCCTGGCAGCGGTGGTCGGGTTCGGCGCCGGGCGGATGAACGGCACCGCCGCGGGCATTCCCGCCGGGGCGGGCGGGGACGACTTCGAGGCCGCCAGCACCCAACGGGCCCTGTCGACCCACGCCGCGCGCACCGGTGGGGGCCTGGGCGTCGCCGGGAAGGCCGGCGGTGGGAGTGTCGCTGGCGGGTTGGCGGCGGTGGCCGCGGCGTTGGACGCGGCCCAGCGCGCCACCAACGCTCTGGTCGGGCGGATGGAGCAGACCGCTGGGCACGCCGGGTTGGAGGGAGCCCACCCGCACCCGTATCCGGCCGGGTATCCCCGGCACACTCCGGGGTCGTTCTCCCGTCCCGGCGCCCCCGGCCAGGGCCCCGCACCCGCCGAGGGGGAGACGGACACCGCGGGGTACGGCCCGCAGACCGGTGGACCAGCGGACCTGTTCGCTCCCACGATCGATTCCGGCACGGTGGACACCCACCATGTCGACTCCGCGGTTTCCCAGAACCGCGCGGACACCGCAGCTTCGGATGGCTCTGCTCACTCCACGCCGTTACCGAGTGATCCGGGTGTGCCGCCGATCACCGGTGACCGTAACGGTCCCGATCCCGGCGCCGGCGCGGATCCCGGCTCGGCGGAAGGACAGCGGTGATGGCGGGGCCTCGCGGGACGTCGGGGTCGCGGACCTACTTCGGGTGGCAACCGGAGAAGGTCGCGTTCTTGTTCGGGATGTCGGCCCAGCGCGCGGTGCTGCTGTCGGTGGCGGTGCTGGCCGGGATCTGGCCGCTGGCCACTTCCCGGATCCAGGTCGCGGTCCTCACCTGGCCGGTCGCGGCGCTGCTGTGCGGGATCGTCCTGGTGCGCATCGCCGGGCGCACCTCCGATGAGTGGGCCAGCGCCGCGATGTCGTATGCGGGGCTGCGGTGGAACAACCAGCACAAGTACCTGGGCGGGCCCTTCGCCGCCCCCGCCATCCCGGTGCCCCTGCTGTCGGCCGCCGAGCCCGCCCCGGATGCCTGGTTCACGCCTCGGCACCCCACGCCCTCCCCTACCACGCAGCACCCCGGAACGTCCGAACCAACGTCCATGCCGTCTTCACCGCAGGGGCCACCGACGACCGGACCGGACACCGCCCCGCAGAGCACCGGCGCCCGGCGCAGTAACCGGAGTAGGCCCCGTCGTGTCCGGCGGTGGCGGCGCAAGGGCAGCGAGCCGGAGGCGGCCGTGATGGACCTGCCGGGGGTGTTGGCCCCGGTGCGGTTCCTGGCCGCGCCGATGCCAACGGGTCTGCCCGGAGGACAGGTGCTGGCGGTGGCCGAGCACCGCCTGGACCGCACCTACACCGCCGTGGCCCGCATCCGCTTCCCCGGCATCGGCCTGATCGACTCCACACGGCGTGACGCTCGGGTGGCCGGGTGGGGAGGCGTCCTGGCGGGGTTGTGCGCCCACGCCCACCCGATCACCCGGGTCCAGGTGCTGACCCGGATCGGCCCCGCCTCGGGGGCGGACCTGCGTCGCTGGCACACCGACCACACCCACACCACCGCTCCCC
>JAAYAH010000218.1 GCA_012719445.1 Actinomycetales bacterium
ACCTTCGGCAACGTGCACGGCGTCTACAAGCCGGGCAACGTCAAGCTGCGCCCGGAGATCCTCAAGGAGATCCAGGACGCAGTCGGGGCCAGGTACGGCAAGGCCAAGCCGTTCGACCTGGTCTTCCACGGCGGCTCCGGCTCGCTCCCGCAGGAGATCTCGGACGCCGTCGACTACGGCGTGATCAAGATGAACGTCGACACCGACACCCAGTACGCGTTCACCCGCCCCGCCGTGGACCACATGTTCCGCAACTACGACGGCGTGCTGAAGGTCGACGGCGAGGTCGGCAACAAGAAGGTCTACGACCCGCGCTCGTGGGGCAAGGCCGCCGAGAACGGCATGACCGACCGGGTCGTCGAGGCCTGCAAGGACCTGCGTTCCGCGGGAACCCACGTCGCCTGAGCCCTCCGGTATCGCACGGGGCCCGGTCCACCACGGACCGGGCCCCGTCGCATCGGTCAGGGGCGGGTGAGGGGTCAAGCACGGCGCGGCGACGGCCGATGACGGGGAGGTATCCATCTCGCCCGGGCATCGTCTCGTTCGGGGACTGTCGGGATCCGGGCGCACCGGCCGGTACCGCGGTCCGACCCGCCGACCGGCTCGGGTGTCCTTCGCGCGTTCGGGGGGCTGGGCATGCTCGTGTACCGGCGCCGGCGGTCGATCCGTCTCCGGCATGTGGTCGCGGTGCTCGCCCTCGGCGGGTGTCTGGTCGCCACCGGCCCGGTGCAGGCCACGGCGACGGGCCGGCAGCGGGCGGCCTCGGACCGGGTGGTCGCGGCGGAGGAGAGTGCCGCGCTGGTCCATCGGATCCGCCTGCTCAGCGGCCGGGTCGTCACCTGGCAGGGTCGGATCGAGATCCAGGCCCTCGTCGAGGGACCGGAGGAGGCCCTGGCCCCGGAGGGGTACAACCGGCGCGGCCAGCTCGCCGACGTCGCGGAGATCAACAGTGCCATGAAGCGGCTGGACCGACGGGAGCTGCCGCTGCGCGAGCGGTCCCGGATCGACAGCCTGGTCACCACCTGGCGGGCCTGCCGGGCCAGGGACGGGGACCTGGTGAGGCTGATCGAGCGGGTCGGAGCGAGCCGTCCCGAGGTGACCGTCGCCTTCATGGAGGGGCCGGTCCGGGAGTCGTGGGACATCCTGTTCGAGGAGGCCGCGGGGCTGGAGACGTCGCTGGACGGGTGGATCGCCCGGCAGTCGGTCACCGCGTGGCGGGCGCAGGCGGTGTCCCGGTTCACGCCGCCCGCGCGCGGGCTGCTCGTCCTCGCCCTCCTGGCGATCGCGGCCGGCGGCCTGTCCGGACGTCGCTCGCGGGGGCGGTCCTCCGGAGGACCGCGCGCGCCGGGAGGACGTTCCCCTCAACGACTTTGGCGCGCCGGATTCCGTCCCCTGCCGCGGGCCCGACGCGCCACTACGTAATGATGCACGCTGGTTGCTGACAGTGGCGTCCTCTCCATGCCATTGTCAGTAACATGCCATCGACGATGGGTGCCCTGGCCGTTCTCGGCCTCCACAGCGATACCGAAACCCTCTACCGGGCCCTGCTCCGGGGGCAGTCCGCACCCGGCCGACCGGTCCTGCCGCCGGGCTGGTCCGTGGACCGGGCCGAGGCCACCATGGACGAGCTGCGCACCGTGGGGCTGGTCGAGGACGAGGGCGGTTCGGCACGGGTCGTCGATCCGGCCGTCGCCGTCCGGCGGCTCCTGGCCCGGGAGGAGCGCGAGATCGAGCGGCGCCGGCGCCGGCTGGCCGAGGCGCACGAGGCCATCGAGCAGATGGAGTCGGACTACCAGCGGGCGAGGGTGGAGGTGCTCGGCAACCCGCAGATCGACGCCGTGGACGCCGCGCTCGCTCCCGCGGCCCTCGTCGCGCTCATCCGGGCAGGCCACGGACCGGTGAGCACCCTTCACCAGGGAGCGAGCGAGCGCAGCCCCGCCGACAGGGCCCTGTTCGAGGCCCTGGCCGAGGCGGCCTCCTCGGGGCGGGTGCTGCGCGGCGTCTACCCGCGGGCGCTGCTCGACGACCAGCTCTGGGAGGCGTGGGCCCGACGCCGGGCCGCCCTCGGCGAGCGACAGCGTCTGTCGAACCGGCCGGTCCCCGCCGTGGTGATCATCGGTGGGGAGGCGGTCGCCATCGGCGGCGGGGCGGATCGGCCGGCCAGCGTCGTGCTCATGTCACGGGCGCCTCAGCTGGTCCAGGCGTTCACCGACACGTTCGAGGCCTGGTGGCAGAACTGCTCGCCGTTGCCCGGCGGGCAGGACCAGGGGGAGGGAGTCGACGAGCAACAACGCCTGCTCTCCCTGCTCGCCGCCGGCTGCAAGGACGAGACGGTCGCCCGGCTGCTCGGGCTGTCCGTGCGCACCGTCCGCCGTCGGGTCGCCGAACTCATGGACAGCAGCGGCGCCAGCACCCGGATGCAGCTCGGGGTCCAGCTGGCCCGTCGCGGTCTGGTGTGACCGGTCCCGGCGTCAGCACCGGGCGGTCGTCGTGGCCTGGAGACCCGGCGTGCGCCTCGGCGGGCCGATACCCCCGTTGGGATACCCTCGCGGGGGCTCGTCGCGGCATCCGGTGCGCATCCGGTGCCGTGGCCCGGCCCTCGGCCGGTCCGGGCGGCCCCGCCGTCCGGGCGGCCCGGTGGTTCCGGGATCCGTGGATCAGTGAGGAAGGTGAACCGGCGATGCCGGCGATCGTGCTCGTCGGCGCCCAGTGGGGCGACGAGGGCAAGGGCAAGGCGACCGATCTCCTGGGGGATCGGGTCGACTACGTGGTGAAGTTCAACGGGGGCAACAACGCGGGGCACACCGTGGTCGTCGGCGGTGAGCGCTACGCCCTCCACCTGCTCCCCTCGGGCATCCTCACCCCGGGCTGCATCCCGGTCATCGCCAACGGCGTCGTCGTCGACCTCTCGGTGCTCTTCTCCGAGATCGAGGCGCTCCAGGGCCGCGGTGTCGACTGCTCCCGCCTGCTGGTCTCGGCCAACGCCCACGTCATCCCCTCCTACAACCGCACCTTCGACAAGGTGGTGGAGCGGTTCCTCGGCAGCCGCAGGCTCGGCACCACCGGGCGTGGCATCGGTCCCACCTACGCGGACAAGATGAATCGGGTCGGGGTCCGGATCCAGGACCTGTTCGACGAGCACATCCTCGAGCAGAAGGTGGCCAGCGCCCTCGACCAGAAGAACCACCTGCTGGTCAAGGTGTACAACCGGCGCGCCATCGGGGCCGCGGAGGTCGTCGAGGACCTGCTGTCCTACGTCGACCGGCTGCGGCCCATGGTGCGGGACACCGGTCTGGAGCTGAACCGGGCCCTCGACGACGACCGGGTGGTCCTCTTCGAGGCGGGCCAGGCCACCATGCTCGACGTCGACCACGGCACCTACCCGTTCGTGACCTCCTCCAACGCGACGTCCGGAGGCGCGTGCACCGGCAGCGGGATCCCGCCGAACCGGATCGACCGGGTCATCGCCGTCGTCAAGGCCTACACGACCCGGGTCGGCGAGGGGCCGTTCCCCACCGAGCTGCACGACGCGGACGGCGAGCGGCTGCGCGATGTCGGCGGCGAGTACGGGGTGACCACCGGGCGGCCGCGCCGGTGCGGCTGGTACGACGCGGTGATCGCCCGCTACGCCGCGCGGGTCAACGGGGTCACCGACTTCGTGCTCACCAAGCTCGACGTGCTCTCCGGCATGGAGCGGATCCCGGTGTGCGTCGGCTACGACGTGGACGGGGTCCGGCACGACGAGATGCCGCTGACCCAGACGGACTTCCACCACGCCCGGCCGGTGTACACCTACCTCGACGGGTGGGCCGAGGACATCTCCTCCGCGCGCCGGTTCTCCGACCTGCCGCCGAACGCCCGTGCCTACGTCACGGCGCTGGAACAGCTGTCGGGCGCACGCATCTCGGTGGTCGGGGTGGGTGCGGAGCGGGACGCCTCGGTCGTCCGCCACGACCTGCTGGGCTGACGCGTCGTCACGGCTGCGGGGCTGCGCCCTGTCCCGGCTGCGGGGCTGACATGTCGTCCCGATTGCTGGGCTGCGCCCCGTTCCGGCTGCGCGGCGAGGGACGGACAAGGTTGCGTTAAGGCAGCCGCGGTGGAATGTCCCCATCGGTTGCCGCGACCCCCCGGTCCACTCCGCCTCTGGATTGTCCGGGTCTGGGGGGTCACGACGGTCGATGCGTCGGATCGGACGGCGGAGGCAGGCGTACAGGTACACGGGCAAGGTCACTGGGAGAAGGCACGGCGGGCTCCGCTCGGTCCGGTCGCGTGGTAGGGGGCACGAGGCGCGGTCGCCTGACCCGTGCCGCGGGAACGGGGGGATGATCCGGAGCTCAGCTCCGGGTCATCCCCCCGCCCCGAGCCGGAGGGGACGGCACGGGGCACGACCCCGTCGCGAGGTCGAGGGCCGAGCGCCACAGTCGGTGCGCCTCACCGCTCCGTCCGCAGGCGAGGTGGACGTGAGCCAGCTCCGCCGCGGCCACGGCCCGGCCGATGGCGTCGCCGGACCTCGTCGCCCGGTCGAACGCGTCCTGGTGGTGCAGCAGCGCGGCGTCCGGTCCCTCGCTCACCGGTGCCGGTTCCCCGTCCGACGGATGGTCCCCGCCTCCCGTGCCGTCGGGCGCAAGAGCCTCGATCAGGTGGTCCCGCGCCTGCGCCGAGCGGCCCCAGGCCCACAGCACCTCGGCGAGCCCCAGCAGGGCGAGGCGTTCGACCGAGGGATCTGCCGTGGGACCGGCCACGGGGTCGGCCGTGGGACCGGCCACGGGGTCGGCCGTGGGACCGGCCACGGGGTCGGCCGTGGGACCGGCCACGGGATGGGCCGGGTCCCGCGCGGCGCGCAGCGCGGCCTCGGCGACCGCCAGCGCGTCGGTCCGTCTGCCCGCGGCCAGGAGGAGCGGCCGGAGCCGCTCGGCGAGCCGGAGCACCGGTCCCGGCCGCCCGTCGGCCGCGACGTGCTCGACGAGCGTGACCAGGGCGTCCCACCCGTCGTCCACCCGGTCGTCGCCGGCAGGTCCGTCGCGGGCGAGCACGGCGAGGCGGTGGTCGAGCACCCGGTCGACGGCGTCGTGGCGCGCGCTCGGGGGGTCCACGGCGAGGGCCCGGGACCGGGCGTCCGCCAGGACGGCGTGGGGCACCCGGAACCGGGAGGGTGCGACGTCCTCCACGAGCCGGGACCGCACCAGCAGGTCGAGGGACTCCCCGGCGGCCTCGGTCGTCTCCCCGGTGAGGGCCGCGACCAGCTCGGCGGACCAGGGCAGACCGGGGAGCAGGCCGAGCAGCCGCAGGGTCCGCGCCGGGCCGGACGGCAGCCGGCGATGCGCCCAGGACAGGACGTCGCGCAGCGCGGCGGCCTCGACGGTGGTCTCCTCCTCGGCCCTCCCCGGAGCGACGAGCTCGGCCGCCAGCTCCGTGGCGAGGTCGGCCGGCGAGGACTCCGGTCGGGACACCGCGAACGCCGACGCGACCCGGACGGCGAGGGGGAGCCGGGCGCAGCGCTCGACGGCTGCGGCGAGGGCACGGGACTCCGCGGCGGCCCTATCGTCCACCAGCGTCCGGGCGAACGTCACGGCGTCGGCGGGAGGGAGCGGCCCGACGGGGATCCGCCGGGCACCGTCCCTGGCGACGAGCCCCGGCAGCGGGTTCCCGCTGGTGACCAGGACGACGCAGGACGGGGTGCCGGGGAGGAGCGGCCGGACCCGGCCCACCGACGTCGCGCCGTCCAGCACCACGAGCATCCGCCGTCTGGCCATCACGGTCCGGTACCGGGCCGACCGCTCGGCGAGATCGAACGGGATGTCGGTCGCGGCGACCCCGAGGGACTTCAGCGCGCCGGTGAGCGCCCGACCGCACGCCCCCTCCCGGTCCGCGGCGTGCTGGAGATCGACGAACAGCAGCCCGTCGGGGAAGCGATCGGCGACCCGGCGCGCCCAGTGCGCGGCGAGCGTCGTCGTGCCCACCCCGTCGGGTCCGGTGAGCGCGACGATGAGCATCGTCCGCTGCGGGTCGGCCTCGCCGAGCAGCGTGTCCAGCGCGGCGAGCTCCTCCCGCCTGCCGGTGAACGACGGGGGGTCGGCCGGGAGCCGGGATCCCGTCGGCTGCTCCGGCCCGGCGGGGGACGCCGCCCGCGACGTCGTCGAGGCGCCCGCGGGGGACGGCCCCCGGCCGCCCGCCCCCGGGTCGTCGACCTCCCCGCGGAGGATCAGGGCGTTGAGGTGGACCAGGTCGGGCCCGGGGCCGGTCCCCAGCTCCTCGTCGAGGCGCTGCCGGGTCTCGGCGAAGCAGCTCAGCGCCTCGGACCGGCGGCCGTCGACGCACAGCGCCCGCATCCGCAGCCCGACCAGCGGCTCGGCCAACGGGTACTCCTCGGCCACCCGACCGAGTTCGGTGAGCACCGCCTGGACGGCGCCGAGGCGTAGGGCGGTCTCACCCCACCGGACGAGGGCGTCCTGATGGTGCCGTCGCGACGCGTCGCGCACCTGGTCGACCCAGGAACCGGCCAGCCCGGCCAGCGGGGTGCCCCGCCACTCGTCGAGCGCCGAGCGCAGGAGCCGCTCCCGTGCCGCGTCGTCGCGCTCCCGGCGGGCGGCGTCACCGAGCCTCCGGCACCGGTGCAGGTCGATCCGGTCCGGAGCGACGGTGAGCAGGTAGCCGGTCGGTCGGCGGTCCAGCTGCACCGGGTCGTCGGCCGGCTCCAGCTCGGCGGCCCGGCCGAGGAGCCGGCGGACCCGGGTGAGGTTGACGTAGAGGGCGTTGCGCGCCTGCCGCGGCGGGTCGTCGTCCCACACCCGGCGGACGAGAACGTCCAGGGGGACCGCTCGGCCGACGTCGACGAGCAGGGCCGCGAGGACGGTGCGCTGCTGACGTGGTCCCAGCTCCAGCGGGACACCCCCGGCGTGCAGCTGCATCTCCCCGAGCAGCCGGAAGTCGGCCACGGTGCGCCGTTCTCCTCTCCCGCAGGACGCCGTCGAGCCGGCGTTGCCCCAAGAGTGCCCTACCCCGGCGGTGGTCCGAGCGGGCCAGGGGGATCGGGGGGTGTTGCGAAGTGGACGAAACGCCTCGGATTTCGTTGATTGAAGGCGTCGGAGTTGTCAGAAGGCGTGGCATTCGTGCGAGGATGACGACCGAATCCGTGGGCGCCGGGAATTTCCGGAGGAACCAGATGGCAGCAGAGCAGCGCCGGACCCGCACCGGGCCGGCCGCGTCGACGACGGTGGTCCGGGCACTCGCCGTCGTCCTCGCCGGCGGGGCTCTGGCGGCGTGCGGGCAGGGGGTCACCCCGGCCGGCGAGTACGTGCCACCGACCCCGGTGTCGGTGTCCCGCGCGGTGACCTCCACGTCGACGGAAGGCGCTCCGTCCGTGCGCGTCTCCGGCCTGTCCGACGGCGACCGGGTGAAGGCCGAGCAGGAGATCCGCGGCACCGCGGCCGGGCTCTCCCGTCACCTCCAACTGTGGGTCGTGGTGCGCGACGTGCGGGCCGGGGTGTTCCGACCGCAGGACGACGCGATCTCGCCGGAGACGTGGGGCAACTGGTCGGTCCGGGCGCGGTTCGGCGGCGAGAAGGCCCGTGGCGGGAGGTACGAGGTCCTCGTCGTGGCCGCGACGACGAAGGCGGGCAACGTCTTCTACCAGTACCTCTACGCCACCGCGGGGAAGGACGGTCCCGGGCTGGAGGACCTGCCCCGCGGGGTGCGCACCCTCGCCGACGTCACCGTCACCCGGTCCTGATCGGGCGTCCCCCGGGTCTGATCCGGTGCTCACCCGGTCCCCGATCGGTGGACACCGGTCCTGATCCTGTGTCCCCCGGGGGTCTCCGGTCGCCGGGGGCCTCTCCGGGAGGTGCGGCCGGTCGGGCTCGGGTGATCCCCGCATAGGGTGAGCTCTCGTGAAGGTTCTCGTCATCGGCTCCGGCGCACGCGAGCACGCCCTCGTCCGTTCCCTCACCGAAGACCCCGCCGTCGACGCGGTGGTGGCCGCCCCCGGCAACGCCGGGATGGACGCCTCCGTGCTGTGTCGCGCGGTGGACGTCATGGACCCCGACCAGGTCGCCGCGCTCGCCACCGAGCTCGCGGCCGACCTCGTCGTCATCGGTCCCGAGGCGCCGCTCGTCGCCGGGGTCGCCGACACCCTGCGGGTCAGGGGCGTGCCGTGCTTCGGTCCGTCCAGGGCTGCGGCGCAGCTCGAGGGGAGCAAGGCCTTCGCCAAGGAGGTCATGGCGTCGGCGGAGGTCCCCACCGCGATGGCCCGGGTGTGCACGACCCTCGACGAGGTCGACGACGCCCTCGCCTCCTTCGGCGCGCCGCACGTGGTCAAGGACGACGGCCTCGCCGCGGGCAAGGGCGTCGTCGTCACGGACGACCGGCAGGCCGCGCTCGACCACGCCGCGGTCTGCCTCGCGAGATCGGACGGCCGGGTCGTCGTCGAGGAGTACCTCGACGGTCCGGAGGTCTCGCTCTTCTGCATCACGGACGGCCGGACCGTCGTCCCCCTGGTCCCGGCCCAGGACTTCAAGCGGGTCGGCGAGGGTGACGCCGGCCCCAACACCGGTGGGATGGGCGCCTACTCGCCGCTGCCCTGGGCCCCGAAGGACCTCGTCGACGAGATCGTCGCCCGGGTCGCCCAGCCGACCGTCGACGAGATGGCCCGCCGGGGGACGCCGTTCTCCGGGGTCCTCTACTGCGGGCTCGCCCTCACCTCCCGGGGGATCCGGGTCGTCGAGTTCAACGTGCGGTTCGGCGACCCGGAGCTCCAGGTCGTGCTCGCCCGCCTGGTGTCCCCGCTGTCGTCCCTGCTGCTCGCGGCCGAGAACGGGACCCTCGACGCGCTCCCGCCGCTGCGCTGGCGGGACTCCGCGGCCGTGACCGTCGTCGTCGCCGCCGAGAACTACCCGGGGACGCCGCGCACCGGTGACCCCGTCGGCGGCCTGGACGAGGCAGGGGAGGTGGACGGCGCCTGGGTGCTGCACGCGGGCACCCGCAGGGACGCCGTGGGCCAGGTGGTCAGCGCCGGTGGCCGGGTGCTCTCGGTCGTGGGCACCGGGGCCGACCTGGACGCCGCGAGGGACCGCGCCTACGCCGCCGTCGACCGGATCGACCTCTCCGGCTCGCACCACCGCCGCGACATCGCCGCCCGGGCGGCCAAGGGCGAGATCTCGGCCGGCTGACCCGTTTCTCCCGACACCCCGGGAGGTCCGGGGGAGGTCCCTGGAGGTCCACCGGGACGCCGACCGTCAGAGCGCGAGGGCGAGGACCGTCACCAGGACGGCGGCGAGCAGCACCGCGAGCACCGTCACCCGCAGCCGGCTCCCCGCCGCGGTGGCGTGCCGGGCGTTGGTGTGCTCGGCGACCTGCCGGGGAGCGCGTCCGTGCCGCGCCCCCACCTGGACGGGGTGCGCGTGCCGTGCGCTCGCGACGTCGGTCACGCGCCGGTTGTCGGCCCGTCCCGGCACGGCCTTGAGACCGGCCCGGCCGGAGCGGCCGCGGCGACGCCCCGCTGTTCCGGCCGCCTGGCCGCCGGGTGAGGTGTCACCGGGGGCGGTACCGGTCGACGATCGGTGTCCGCGCGGGGTCGCTAGGCTGCTCGTGATGGACCTCATTCACTCCGGCAAGGTGCGTGACCTCTACGCCGACGGGGACGATCTCCTCCTCGTCGCCTCCGATCGAGTATCGGTCTACGACGTCGTCCTGCCCACCCCCGTACCGGACAAGGGGCGCATCCTCACCCGGATGTCCCTGTGGTGGTTCGAGCGGTTGGCCGACCTGTTGCCCAACCACGTCATCTCCGCCGAGGCCGTGCCCCCGGAGTTCGCCGGCAGGGCGATCCGCTGCCGCCGGCTGGACATGGTGCAGGTGGAGTGTGTCGCCCGTGGCTACCTCACCGGGTCGGGGCTGAAGGAGTACCGGCGGACCGGGACCGTGTGCGGCATCGCGCTGCCCGACGGCCTGGTGGACGGCTCTCGGCTGCCCGAGCCGATCTTCACCCCCACCACCAAGGCGCCGCAGGGCCAGCACGACGAGGCGATCACCTTCGCCGACGTCGTGGCGCAGGAGGGTGCCGAGCGGGCCGAGGAGCTGCGCCGGCTGACCCTGGAGATCTACCGCAGGGGGTCGGAGCTGGCCGCGGAGCGCGGGATCATCATCGCCGACACCAAGGTCGAGTTCGGGCGTGCCCCGGACGGAACGCTGGTGCTCGCCGACGAGGTGCTGACCCCGGACTCGTCCCGGTTCTGGCCTGCGGAGGAGTGGGAGCCGGGCAGGTCGCAGCACGCCTTCGACAAGCAGTACGTCCGGGACTGGGCCGCCGCGACCGACTGGGACCGCAGATCGCCGGCCCCGGAGATCCCTGCCGACGTCGTCGAGATCACCAGGGCCCGCTACGTCGAGGCCTACCAGCGGCTCACCGGCCTCCCCTGGAGCTGAGGACCGGCGCGTCCGGGGCGGTCGCTACGCTGGCAGCGCCCCAGACCAACGACCCCAGGAGCCCGTCGCCATGGGACGCGTCGTCATCGACGTCATGCCGAAGCCCGAGATCCTCGACCCGCAGGGCAAGGCCGTCGCCGGTGCCCTCGCCCGGCTCGGCTTCTCCGAGTTCGGCGCTGCCCGGCAGGGGAAGCGGTTCGAGCTCGAGGTGGACGGTCAGGTGACCGAGGAGGTGCTGGCCCGCGCCCGCGAGGCGGCGACGACCCTGCTGAGCAACCCGGTCATCGAGGACGTCGTCCGGGTGGTCCCGGCCGACGCGGCCCCGGCGGACGGCGCGACGTCCGGAGGTGGCCCGGCATGAGGGTCGGTGTCGTCACCTTCCCCGGCTCGCTCGACGACGTCGACGCCGCCCGCGCGGTCCGGGTCGCCGGCGGCGAGGCCGTGCCGCTGTGGCACGGTGACGAGGACCTGCGTGGGGTCGACGCCGTCGTCCTACCGGGCGGGTTCTCCTACGGCGACTACCTGCGCTGCGGGGCCATCGCGCGGTTCGCCCCGGTCATGCGCGAGATCGTGCGGTTGGCCGGGCCGCCGGACCAGGCCCGGCCGGGCCTGCCGGTGCTGGGCATCTGCAACGGCTTCCAGGTGCTGTGCGAGTCGCACCTGCTCCCCGGTGCGCTGATCCGCAACGACCACCGCAAGTTCGTCTGCCGGGACCAGCGGCTGCGGGTCGAGCGGACCTCCACGGCGTGGACGAACCAGTACCAGGACGGCGAGGAGATCGTCATCCCGCTGAAGAACGGCGAGGGCGGGTTCGTCGCCGACGACGCCGTCCTGGACCGGATCGAGGGGGAGGGTCGGGTGGCCTTCCGCTACCTCGACGGCAATCCCAACGGGTCCTACCGGGACATCGCCGGCATCTCCAACGCCTCCGGGACCGTGGTGGGGCTCATGCCGCACCCCGAGCACGCCGTCGATCCGCTGTTCGGCCCGGACGTCGCCGCCGACGGGCAGCCCGGGACCGACGGCCTGCGGTTCTTCACCTCGGTGCTCAAGGCGGTCCTCGCCGCCTGACCGCGGTCGCCTGTCGACGGTCGCCGTGAGCGGACCCCCGCGTTCGCCGGGATCCGCCGTGTGGCATTGTCATTACTGCGCGTATTCATGTGACTACGCATAGGTGATGCAGATCTGGGCGATGCTGGGGTGGCCATGAGCAGCGGTGACAGCAGGGGGAAGCGGGACGTCCGACGGCTCACGGGAGCGCTCGCCGCGGTGACGGTCGCGCTCACGCTGGCCGGGGGGTGCTCCTCCGACGACCCGCCGTCGGGTGCGGGCAGGGCGGCGGGATACCTGAACGCCGTCGACCGGGTGGTGCTGGAGGCCGAGCGCGGAGGGGCGTCGACGGAGCAGCTCGACATCCTGAGGCGCAGGGCGGCCACCTCGGAGCTGCCCTTCGAGGACTACGAGCGGGCGGTCCGCAGCGCGCTGACGTGCGTGCAGAAGGCCGGGGTCGAGGTCGAAGGCCCCCGGGTCGCCGAGCGGCAGGGGTTGAAGGTCCTCACCTACGGGACGGGCACCTCCGGCCGCACGCAGGGCACGACGACCGACGTGGCGCACGAGTGCTTCCTCAGGAACAGCTGGTGGGTCGAGCTGGAGTACGAGCGGACTCCGGCGGCGATCAGCGCGAAGTTCAAGCACTTCGCCCCCTACCGGGCGCCGCTGGTGGCCTGCCTGACCCGGTACCGGGTCAGGGCGACGATGGGCGAGCAGCCGGCGGAGCTCTTCCGCAAGGCCGAGGTGCTGCTGCAGCGGCGGGCCTCGGCGGACTGCCTCACCGAGTCCGGGTTCCCGGTCGAGGCCGGGTACAGCTGGTGACCGGCCGCTGAGCCGGGGCGCCGACGGCGTTCCCGGCGGCGGGTGAGCCCCGGGGGCGACCCCGGCGGCGGGCCCCGGGCGGACGGTCGGGCAGCCGGGTGGGCAGACACCGACGGTGGGCAGGGACCGGGATCCCTGCCCACCGTCGCTCGGGTCACGACCGGATGGTGTGCGACCGCTCGGTCAGGCCTTGGCCACCTTGACGGTGTACCGGCCGAGGCTGCCGTAGGTGCTGTAGCCGGAGTTGACCGTCCCGTAGCCGGTCCCCTTGACCCGTACCTTGTAGGTGCCGGCGCTCAGCACCTTCACGATCTTCGCGTTCATCCCGGTGGCCGAGGAGTCGGTCACCTCCTTCACCGTCGGGTTGGACCAGCCGAGCGTCGTGCCGCTGCTCTTGTAGAGGTCGACCCGGGCGTCCAGGTTCGGGCCCGCCGTCCGGGGGGTCAGCGTGATCGTGACCACGCCCGAGGCCGTGGTGAAGGTGAACCAGTCGTTGTCGTACCTGCTGCCGATGATCCCCGACTTGGCCTTGCCGACGGTGAGCAGGGTCGCCGACGACGAGGAGTTGGCGTGGTCGTCCTTCACCCGGGCTGCGCCGTTCTTGGCGACGACGGCCAGGTCGTCCTCGGTGTTGCTGGCGCCGCTGTACTCGCCCTTGCTCCACTGGGTGACCGGGTGGTAATAGCCGGCACCCATGATCGGCGCCCAGGGGCCGTGTCCGGTGTAGTACTCCACGGAGCCGGAGATGCCGTCGTGGCTCAGGCCGAGGTTGTGCCCGACCTCGTGGGTGGTGGCCTCGGCGACGCTCTGGGCGTTGCCGCCGCCGTTGCTGCCGACGATCAGGGCCGGCTGGTAGTAGTCGTGCGAGGAGCTCTCGTCGAACACCCCGACGTAGGCCTGGCCACCGCACCCGCAGGCCGCGGCGAACACCGAGTCATGGGTGATCACTGCCCGGGTGCCGTAGTACAGGTCGCTGGAGCTGCTTCGGGTGATCTTCGACTGGCCGGGGTCCTTGGTGGTCACGTTGACGTCGAACGGCGCGTAGTCCTCGGAGACGCGCAGCCAGATCTCGTAGATCGCGTTCTTCTCCGCGGTGGAGAAGGTCGAGGCCTTCCCGTCGAGGTCGTAGCCCTTCAGCCAGCGGCTGCTGCCGAACTGCGAGGAGTAGTACGAGTTCCAGGCGGTGTCCTTGACCGTGAACCCGTTGAAGTCGAGGTAGATCACTCGCTTGGACGCCGAGCGGCTGTTCAGCGCGAACACGTCGGTCCCGGACGGAGCGGCGATGCCGGACGGCCCTGCCGCCGCGACGGCCGCCCGCTCGGCCGCCGACATCGGCGGGTCGACGTAGAACAGCCGGGCACACCGGTCGAGGCGGGCGGTCGGGTCGTCGGTGAGGATCGTGGACAGCTTCTGGGAGTCCATCCCGTTGATCGCGGCCGCGGCGGCGAGGCCGGGGCCGAGGTCCTCGACGGCCGCCTCGCCGCTCAGCGTCGCCCCGAGGACGGGCAGGCAGGGCAGGGTGGCGTCGGAACGGGTGGCGTCGGCCGGACCTGTCCCTACGAGCAGGGGTCCGGCGAGGCCGAGGACGGCGATGGCGGCGGTCCGCGCGCGGCGGTGATCGGCGAGGCGCATGCTCGCTCCATCGGTCCGCGTCCCACGGGAGATCACCCGGCCCGCCGCGCGTCACCTGTCGGCAGCACGCCGGTCACCTCGAGGACGGCGCCCTCACCCGACCGGTCCCGCCACCCCGTCGTCCCCCCACCCCGCCAACCCCGACGATCCGTGCGATCCGGGCGGGAGAGGTCGCGGGGTGCTGTCTCCCGGCCCCCGTCCGGGGGGTGCGCCCGTCCGGGGAGGGCGTCAGCGGCAGGGCGGTCTCAGCGCGAGGGCGGCGCGGTCGAGGCCCGCACCACCAGTTCCGGCCGGAACCCGACCTGCTCGTGCCGGTGCTCCTGGTCGGCCTCGTGCAGCAGCAGGTCGGCCGCCGCGCGGCCGAGGTCGTACTTGGGCTGACGGACCGTGGTCAGCGGAGGGGAGAGGACCTCGGAGTCGGCCAGGTCGTCGTACCCCACCAGGGAGACATCCCGCGGCACCGCGACGTCGCGCCGGGTGAGGCAGCGGAGCAGTTCGGTGGCCGACTGGTCGTTGAGGCAGAAGATCCCGGTCGGCAGCGGCGGGCGGGCCAGCATCCGCTCGACGACGGCCTCGGCGTCCGGGGCGAGGTGGGGGAGCTGGAAGGCGTACCGGGTGACGTGCCGGGCCGGGTCCAGTCCGGCGTCCCGGACTCCGTCGAGGAACCCCTCCATCCGCTCCCGGACCCCGAGGATCTCCGGGTCGGCGGTGAAGATCGCCAGTTGCCGGTGTCCGAGCCCGACGAGGTGGTCGGCCGCCAGCCGCCCGCCCGCCCGGTGGTCCACCTTGACGGCGCACACCGGCAGGTCGGCGCGGTCGTGGTCGAGCAGGACGACCGGTGAGCCCTGGGCGACGATCCGGCGGACGGCGCCGGGGTCGACGGTGACCGGGTTGAGGATCAGGCCGCGCGGCCGCTGGGCCTGCAGCAGGGACAGGTACCGGGTCTCGCGGGCAGGGTCGAGGTCGCTGCTGCAGGTCACGGCGATGCACCCGCTGGCGTGCAGGTGATCCTCGACACCGCGCAGCACCTCCCCGAAGAACGGGTTGCCGATGTCCAGGACGACGCAGCCCACCAGCGGGCTGAGCATCCCCCGCATCAGCCGGGCCGACGCGTCCGGGACGTACCCGGTCTCCGCGATCGCCTGCTCGATGAGCTCCCTGGTGCGCCGGGAGACCCGTTCCGGCCGGTTGATGGCGTGGCTGACGGTCGTGGGCGAGACGCCGGCGACCCGCGCCACGTCGCGGATCCCGACTCTCGTCGTCCGGGGCGTCTCCATGGGCCGTCTCCCGCTGCCGGTTGCGATCACGCGCGGAGGTCCCATCGGACGGGGACGCCGGAACATCCGCCTGACGGTCGCAGCGCTGAGGGCGGCAGGATCCTACGGCCGGACGGCGCCGTCCCGCGAGCAGCGCCATCGGCCGGAGCCGGTGACCGGGCGGAGGGGGGCCTGCTGCCGCTCGGTACCGTTGCGGTGCCCCCACTCCGCCGAGGAAGGTACCCCGTCGTGACCAGCGCCAACGCCAGCACGAACACGACAGACATCGTTCGGGCGGGTGCAGCCCGGGTGACCGACACCGTCGAGCATGCGTTGCGCACCCCGGACGTCGAGCAGCCGTGGCAGGTCCTCGGCCTCAAGGCGGACGAGTACGCCAGGATCCGGGAGATCCTCGGCCGCCGGCCGACCTCCGCGGAGCTGGCCATGTACAGCGTCATGTGGAGCGAGCACTGCTCGTACAAGTCGAGCAAGGTCCACCTGCGCCAGTTCGGCGAGAAGGTCACCGACGAGATGCGGGCGAACCTGCTGGTCGGCATGGGGCAGAACGCCGGGGTGGTCGACATCGGCGACGGTTGGGCGGTCACCTTCAAGATCGAGAGCCACAACCACCCCAGCTACGTCGAGCCGTACCAGGGCGCGGCCACCGGGATCGGCGGCATCGTCCGGGACATCATGTCGATGGGAGCCCGGCCGATCGCCGTCATGGACCCGCTGCGGTTCGGCGCGCTGGACCACCCGGACTCGGCCCGGGTCGTCCCCGGCGTCGTCGCCGGCATCGGCGGCTACGGCAACTGCCTCGGCCTGCCCAACATCGGTGGCGAGGTGGTCTTCGACCCCTGCTACCAGGGCAACCCGCTGATCAACGCGCTGTGCCTCGGCAAGCTGCGGCACGACGACGTGCACCTGGCCGCGGCCTCCGGCGAGGGCAACCTGGTCATCCTGTTCGGCGCCCGCACCGGAGCCGACGGCATCGGCGGCGCCTCCATTCTGGCCAGCGAGACCTTCGAGGAGGGCGGCCCGACCAAGCGGCCCAGCGTCCAGGTCGGCGACCCGTTCCAGGAGAAGGTGCTCATCGAGTGCTGCCTGGAGCTGTTCGCCGCCAAGGTGCTCGTCGGGATCCAGGACTTCGGCGCGGCCGGGCTGTCCTGCGCCACCAGCGAGCTGGCCAGCAACGGCGACGGCGGCATGGTCTTCCACATCGACAAGGTGCCGCTCCGGGACCCCTCGCTCACCCCGGAGGAGATCCTGATGAGCGAGTCCCAGGAGCGGATGATGGCCGTCGTCCGCCCCGCCGACCTCGACGCCTTCTTCGCGATCACCACGAAGTGGGACGTCGAGGCCACCGTGCTCGGTGAGGTCACCGCCTCCGACCGCCTGGTCGGGCTGTGGCACGGCGAGGTCATCGTCGACGTGCCGCCGCGCACCGTCGCCCACGAGGGCCCGGTCTACCACCGGCCGACGAGCCGGCCGGCCGCCCTCGACGCCCGCCGGGCCGACGTCCCGGACCGGCTGCCCCGCCCGACCGGCCCGGACGCCGGCGCCGGGCTGCGGGAGCTGCTGCTGCGCATGATCGCCTCGCCGAACCTGTGCAGCCGGTCCTGGGTCACCGACCAGTACGACCGCTACGTGATGGGCAACACGGCGCTCGCCGTCCCGGACGACGCGGGCGTCGTCCGGGTGGACGAGGAGACCGGGCTCGGCGTCGCCATCTCCACCGACGGCAACCACCGGTTCGCCGCCCTCGACCCCTACCAGGGCACCCTGCTGGCGCTGGCCGAGTCCTACCGCAACGTCGCGACGGCCGGCGCCCGCCCGCTGGCACTGACCAACTGCCTCAACTTCGGTTCCCCGGAGGACCCCGAGGTGATGTGGCAGTTCGAGCAGGCCGTGACCGCGCTGGCCGACGGCTGCCGGGAGCTGGGTATTCCGGTCACCGGCGGCAACGTGAGCTTCTACAACCAGACCGCGGACGTCGCCATCCACCCCACCCCGGTGATCTGCGTGCTCGGGGTGCTCGACGACGTGGCCCGGCGCACCCCGTCGGGCTGGCGCGAGCCGGGGCACCAGCTCTACCTGCTCGGGACGACCCGGGAGGAGCTGGGCGGCTCGGAGTGGGCCTGGGCGGAGCACGGGCACCTCGGCGGGGAGCCGCCGCGCTGCGACCTGGCCGCCGAGCGGCTGCTCGCCGACGTCCTGGTCGACTCCTCGCGGGACGGCCTCGTGGTCGCGGCGCACGACCTGGCCGAGGGAGGGCTGGCCCAGGCGCTGGTGGAGTCCTGCCTGCGGTTCGGCGTCGGCGCCAGGGTCCGGCTGGACGAGGTGTGCGGCCGGGACGGCGTCGACCCCTTCGTCGCGCTGTTCGGCGAGTCCGCGGCCAGGGCCGTCGTCGCCGTCGCCCGCGGGCAGGAGGACCGGTTCGTCGCCATGTGCGCGGCACGGGGCATCCCCTGCGCCCGGATCGGGGTCACCGACGACGGCCCGGCAGGAGACCGCCCGGCCGGGGACGACGTGGCCGGGGACGACGCAGCAGGGGGCCCGGCCCTGGCCGTGCAGGATCTGTTCACGGTGCCCCTCGCCGAGCTGCGCCGGGCGCACACGTCCACCCTGCCCGCCGTCTTCGAGCACTGAACCGAGGGAGTGATCGCCGTCTGCGGGCGCAGACGACCGTCGTAGCGACCGGTTCGGCCCCCGGACGGCGATCACTCTGTGAGCCCGCCGGGCGGGGCCGGCCGACGGGGCAGGGGTCAGTCGATGGGGGCCGGGATCTCACCGGATCCGCGCCGGACGAGCCGGGTCGGCACGATGTGGGTCGCCGCGGGGCTGGTGTCCCCGGCGATCCGGTCGAAGACGATGGTGGCCGCGGTCCTGCCGATGGCCACCGGGTCCTGGGCGACCACGGTGAGGCCGGGGCTGAGCAGGTCGGCGAGGAGGAAGTCGTCGAAGCCGACCATCGCGATGGAACGCTCCAGGCCCAACCGGCGCAGCGCCCTCGCCGCGCCGATGGTGACCATGTTCTGGGCCGTGAACAGGGCTGTCGGTGCGTCGGGGCGCACCAGCAGGGCGGTCACGGTGCGCTCGGCGAGATCGATCTGACCGACGTCGTGGGCGACGATGGCCTGGTCGACCGGGATCCGCAGGGTCTGCAGGGCGTCGCAGTACCCCTGGTAGCGCTGCTGCGCGGTGACGATCGACGGGTGGTCGCCGAGGAAGGCGATCCGGCGGTGGCCGGTGCTCGCCAGGTGCCGGACCGCCTCGGCGGCACCGCTGGCGTTCGTGGTGAGCACCGAGTCGACCTTGAGGTTGCGGGCCTCGCGGTCGACGCACACGATCGCCATGCCCGAGCGCAGCTCGCTCTCCAGGTAGGACTGGTCGTCACCGGCCGGCGCGATGATCAGTCCGTCGACCCGCCGGGCGCTCAACGCCCGCGCCAGCTCGCGCTCCCGGTGCGGGTCCTCGTCGAGGCTGGCGGAGAAGACCATGACACCCCGGGGGAGGGCGACGTCCTCGACCGCCCGGTGCAGCGCGGAGGAGAAGGGGTTGGCGACGTCCTCGAGGAGCAGCCCGACGGTCGCCGTCTTGCCGTCGGCCCGGCGCAGGCTGCTGGCCCCGACGTTGGGACGGAAGTCGAGCTCCTCGATGGCCCGGCGGACCCGGGCGACGAGCTCGGCTGACACCCCGCCCTCGTCGTTGACCACCCGGGAGACCGTCTTGAGGCTCACACCCGCCCTGGCCGCGACGTCCCGCATCGTCGGCCGCCTGCGGTCCGGGACGATGGGGTCGTCGGAGGTGGCGCTCATGGTTCTCCTTCGTCCGGCACGCGGCCAGTCTGGAGGAGCGGGCCTCTCCTCGGTGTGGCGGTGACCGTCATGGCAGCCGTGCTCGTCCGGGATGCCATCCCGCATGCTGGGCCCGTGTTGACAAGGATGTCAACGGCTGACACGCCACGTCACCTCGGAGTGCTCACCGGCGGTCGGATCGCTCTCGATGGGCGACGATTCCTCGACCACCCGTAGTGTGCACGCATCCTAACCGTCCGAATATGCCGAGATGGTCGGTTGAACTCCCACGTTTCGTGATCGCGACGCTATCGCGTCCGCGAGGACTCGTGGCAGCATGCAGAGGTGCTTCCACGTCGTCGGGCCGCCGCCTCGGAGGGGCGGTCGGCCCTGAGCGCGTGGGTGGCCGATCCGACCCGGGTCACCCGGGGCACCGTCGCCACCGCCGTCCGGTACACCCTCCAGGTGCTGGTGGAGCGGGCGCCGGGGGGATCGACGGAGGTGCGGGTCCCGCCGTTCGGGGTCGTCCAGTGTCTCGACGGCCCTCGGCACACCCGGGGCACGCCGCCGAACGTCGTCGAGACCGGCCCGGAGACCTGGCTGCGGCTGGCCTGCGGGTTCACGAGCTGGGCCGAGGAGGTCGAGGCCGGGCAGGTGCGCGCCAGCGGGGTGCGGGCCGACCTCTCCGGGCTGCTCCCGCTGGTGACGGACCTCGGGCTGTCGGAGGGCGGGCCTCGGCCGGAGGGATGACCGCAGTGCCCCGGACAGCCGTCCGGGGCACTCCCCGGGTCGGGCGGACCGGGGCTGTGCGACACTCTGGCCGTGGCTCGCGGCGACGGACGTCTCTCCCACGACCTGATCCCCGGCGAGAAGGGCCCGCAGGACGCCTGCGGGGTCTTCGGCGTGTGGGCTCCCGGCGAGGAGGTGGCCAAGCTCACCTACTTCGGGCTCTACGCGTTGCAGCACCGCGGGCAGGAGTCCGCCGGGATCGCCGTCAGCAACGGCGAGCAGATCCTCGTCTACAAGGACATGGGCCTGGTCGCCCAGGTGTTCGACGAGACCGCGCTGGCGTCCCTGACCGGGCACATCGCCGTCGGTCACTGCCGCTACAGCACCATGGGCAGCTCCTGCTGGGAGAACGCCCAGCCGACCCTCGGCCCGACGGCAGGCGGCACCGTGGCCCTCGGCCACAACGGCAACCTGACCAACGTGCACGAGCTCCGGCAGCTCATCGCCAGCCGCTACGGCGAGGAGGAGGCCCAGGGCGAGTTGGCGCACGGCAACACCACCGACTCGGCCCTGGTCACCCGGTTGCTGGCGGGAATGCCCGAGGGCACCCTCGAGGCGACGGCCATGGAGGTGCTGCCCCGGCTGGCGGGTGCCTTCTGCCTGGTCTTCATGGACGAGAACACCCTCTACGCCGCGCGGGACTCCCGTGGCATCCACCCGTTGGTCCTCGGTCGCCTGGAGCGGGGCTGGGTGGTCGCGAGCGAGACGGCGGCCCTGGACATCGTCGGCGCCAGCTTCGTCCGCGAGGTCGAGGCGGGCGAGCTGGTCGTCGTCGACGCCGACGGGCTGCGCAGCCGCCGCTTCGCCGAGCAGCGGGCCAACGGGTGCGTCTTCGAGTACGTGTACCTGGCCAGGCCGGACACCACAATCGCCGGCCGGGTCGTCCACGACTCCCGGGTGGAGATGGGACGCCGGCTCGCACGGGAGCACCCGGTCGAGGCCGACCTGGTGATCCCGGTGCCCGAGTCCGGGACCCCGGCCGCCGTCGGCTACGCCCAGGAGTCGGGCATCCCCTACGGCCAGGGCCTGGTGAAGAACGCCTACGTCGGCCGCACGTTCATCCAGCCGAGCCAGACGATCCGGCAACTCGGCATCCGGCTGAAGCTCAACCCGCTCCGGGAGGTGATCCGGGGCCGGCGGCTGGTGGTCGTCGACGACTCGATCGTCCGCGGCAACACCCAGCGGGCGCTGGTCCGGATGCTCCGGGAGGCCGGCGCGGCCGAGGTGCACGTGCGGATCTCCTCAGCCCCGGTGATCTGGCCGTGCTTCTACGGGATCGACTTCGCGACCAGGGCCGAGCTCATCGCGACCGGCCTCGGCGTTGACGAGATCAGGGCCAGCATCGGTGCGGACAGCCTCGGCTACGTCTCGTTGGAGGGCATGGTCGAGGCGACTCGGCAGCCACTGTCCCGGCTCTGCGCCGCCTGCTTCACCGGCGAGTACCCGGTCCCGCTTCTCGACCCTGCCCTGCTGGGCAGGAACAGCCCCGAGGACGACGACGTCGACCTCCGCGGCGCTCCCGGCGGCTGCGCCGTGGACGGCGACCATCACGCCCTCCGCCGCTCCGACCCGGACCGGGTGGACCTCGACCACCCCGACGTCGGCGGGGTCGATCTCGACCGGGTCGCCGGGGGGATCTCGGGAGCGGCACCCGACGTCAACGGTGCCAGGGCCGACACCGGTGCCGGGGCGTTCACCGACGCCGAGGGCGTGCCGACAGGGCTCGCCGGCGGTGCGGCCGACGCGCTGACCCGTCCCTGACGTGACCGGCCGCCCGACGCGGCCGGTCCCGGCTCCGACCGCTGGGAGCGGAGGACGCCGGCCCGATCAGGGCGGGGAGTGACCGGAGGGTGACTCAGGGTCGACGCGCCTCGGCGCGGCGACGCGCAGGGTCCGGTCGGTGCGGCGAGGATGGACCCGTGCCTCTCCCCTCCCGCCTGATCGTGACGTGCACTCTGGTGGCAGCGGTTCTCATGATCCCGCCGGTGACGGCGAAACCCGATCCCGCGGACGCGGCCCCTGGCTCTGCCCGGACCGGGGCCGTGGAACCGACCGGGGGCCCGACGGCGGCCCTCCCGGCCGGGACGACCGCGGTCTCGGGAGGGGCGAGGACCGCTGCCGCCCGGGTCGGGAGCGCCCGCCCCCGGGGGGTGCTGGCCGGGAAGGTCGTCGTCATCGACCCCGGACACCAGCTCGGCAACTCCCGGCATCCGCGGCAGGTGCGTCGTCTCGTCGACGCCGGGGGCTTCCGGAAGGCCTGCAACACCACCGGGACCCAGACGAACAGCGGCTACCCCGAGGCGACGTTCACCTTCTCCACGGCGCGTCACCTCAAGGCCCGGCTGGAGGCCCGCGGCGCGCGGGTGTACCTCACCAGGACCCGGAACAGCGTCAAGGCGTGGGGGCCGTGCATCGACGTCCGGGGCCGGTTCGCCGCCTCCGTGCACGCCGACGCGCTGGTCTCCGTGCACGCGGACGGCACGGCCTCCGACCGGCGCGGGTTCTTCGTCATCCGTCCCGCCGACCGGAAGGGCTGGACCCGGGACATCTACCGGGAGTCCCGGGTGCTCTCCCTCGACGTCCGCGCCGGCCTGCGCGGGGCTGGGCTCGACTACGCCGACTACGTCGGCGGGGACGGCCTGGACACCCGGGGGGACCTGGGCACGCTCAACTGGAGCGACGTCCCGGCGGTCATGGTGGAGCTGGGGAACATGCGCAACCGTCGGGACGCCGCCCGGATGCGGGACGCGCGGTGGCGGTCCGGGGTGTACGCCGAGGGCCTCGCCGACGGCCTGACCCGGTTCCTCACCCGGTGAGTCGGGGCCGGGACGGCAACGATCATCGGGGTCACTAAGCTCGCCGCCATGGAGCCGGTGACGTACGCGGGATCAGGGGTCGACGTCGAGGCGGGGGACAGGGCCGTCCAGCTCATGAAGGCCTCCGTCGCCGGAACCCACGGTCCCGAGGTGCTCGGCGGGATCGGCGGGTTCGCCGGCCTCTACGACGCCTCGGCCCTCACCGGCTACCGCCGCCCGCTGCTGGCCACCTCGACGGACGGCGTCGGCACCAAGGTCGCCGTCGCCCAGGCGATGGGCGTCCTGGACACCCTCGGGTTCGACCTCGTCGGCATGGTGGTCGACGACCTCGTGGTCTGCGGGGCGAAGCCGCTGTTCATGACCGACTACGTCGTCTGCGGCCGGGTCGTCCCGGAGCGGGTCGCCGACCTCGTCCGCGGGATCGCCGCCGCCTGTCTCCAGGCCGGGTGCGCCCTGGTCGGGGGCGAGACCGCGGAGCACCCCGGCCTGCTCGAACCCGACGAGTTCGACCTCGCGGGAGCAGCGACCGGCGTCGTCGAGGCGGAGGAGGTGCTCGGCCCGGACCGGGTGCGGCCAGGCGACGTCCTCGTCGGCCTGGCCTCCTCCGGCCTGCACTCCAACGGCTACTCGCTGATCCGGCGGGTGGTCGAGGTCTCCGGGTGGGGTCTCGAACGCCAGGTCGACGAGTTCGGGCGGACCCTCGGCGAGGAGCTGCTCACCCCCACCCGGGTGTACGCGGCCGACGTCCTCGACCTGGTCGCCGCGACCGGGGACCGGGGCGGGCCGGAGGGCTCGTTCCGGCCGGGCGTGCACGCCGTGTCCCATGTGACCGGCGGCGGGCTGGCGGCGAACCTCGCCAGGGTGATCCCCTCCGGCCTGGAGGCCGTCGTCGACCGCTCGACGTGGACCCCGGCGCCGGTGTTCGAGCTCCTCGCCCGGCTGGGGTCGGTGCCGAGGCCGGACCTCGAGCGCACCCTGAACCTCGGCGTCGGGATGGTCGCCGTCGTCGCCGCGGAGCGGGCGGGTGACGCCGTCGGTCGGCTCGCCGCCCGCGGGGTGCCGGCGTGGGTGCTCGGCGAGGTCCGCGAGGCGGGGGACGGCCCGGGGGACACCGGCACCGCGGACGGTGACGTGGTCGTCCGGGGGACGAAGGGGGTCGACGCAGGGGCGGTCCGGATGGTGGGTCGGCACCCGGGCTGAGGGCCCCGGCCTCCCGGGAGGCATCGGAAGGTCCGGGAGACCCGGGAGGTGGCGACCGGCCCGACGTGACGGATGTCACGGTGGCGGAGGCCGCGTCGACGGACGTCAGCGACGGGCGTCGCGTCGTGGGGTGCGCCGGCGAGGGCCGGATCGGCTGTCCCGCCGTGGGCGGACGACGCCGGGCCGACACCGGAACTCGACGGCCGGCTCGGGATCGGTGTGGGGTCGGAGAGGTCGGGTGGTGCCCCGAAGGGGGCGGCCTGGGCTCGCGGCTCCCGTCAGGACGGGCTCACCCGGGTGCCTGGGGTGCTTCGGACGAGGTCAGAGTTCGCGCTGCGCGGTCCACCGCGCCCACTCGTCCGTCTCGCCGTCGTCTCCTTGCAGATCGTCGCCTCCGGAGTCCCCGGATTCCTCGAGACGGGGGTCACTCTGCCCGTTGGCGAGCTCCCTCTGGAGGGCGTCGTAGTCGGTCGCGGGGCTGTAGTACTTCAGCTGCCGGGCGACTTTCGTCTGCTTGGCCTTCTGACGGCCGCGCCCCATGGCGTCGACCCCCTCATGCGTCGAACCGGGGCAGGCGCCCATGGCGGGGCCCCGGAGTTGGTCATCAGTCCTCTCGTGACCGCAACGGTACAGGGTCGGCAGGAGTTCCGGCATCCCGCAGGGGGTCTCCGGCGTCCGTGCGGGTGATCCCCCATGTCCCTGGGGGTGGACGTGCAACCAGGAGGCACCGGGCAACCCGCCTCGAACCGGGCGCCTGGCGGCGGTCAGACGGGTGGACCGGCGCCGGTGACGTCACACGGAGCGGTGGCCGGCGCCGTGGTCACCGCAGGACGACGCAAGGTGATCATCCTAGCCGCGATCCGGCCGTACCCATGACGGGACGGCGCCGGGGTGTGACCATGGACGCGTGACGCCGCACGCGAGCCCGCCGGGACCCCCGGTCACGCAGTTGCGGGTCTACGAGCCCCTGACCGCCTTCCCGTCGTCGGCCCGCCGGTACTGGACGAGGTACGCCGAGAACGTCCCGTCCCGGTCGCGGATCGTCGATCTGGAGCGCAGGGAGTGCTGGCGGCGGGTCGTGCTCGGCCCCGAGGCGGGGGCGCTGGACGTCGACGGGCGGAACGCGAGGGTCCTGGTCCGCGACGACGAGGTGTTCCTCTGCCCGCTGCAGCTCCGGGAGCGCTGGGCCGCCGCGATGCGGGTGGCCAACGAGGTCCTCCCGCCCATCGTGACCGCGGTCGCGTTCGGACGGACCGAGGACGCCGCCGACGCCCCCGAGAGCAGCGTGCCGCTACGGACCCTGGTGGCCGCCTGGAGCCTCCCGTTGGAGTGGTTGGTCCTGGTGACCGCGGAAGACCGGGAGAACGGCGTCTACCTCGTCTCCATGGCCCGTGCCAGGGCACGGGCCGCCCGTGCCGTCGGCACCCTCCGGGAGTGGCTGGGGGACGGTGGGCTGGCCCGTGAGGTCGAGGGCGTCACGGGGTGGCTGAACCGGTTCGACGCCCGGTCGTGGCTGGAGCTCGACGACGGGCCGGTGTCCCGGCTCGCGGGCGACGGTGACGGCGACGCGGTCGAGGACGTGCGGTTCGGCCTGGAGTCCCTGGCGGCGGGGGACGCGACGAGTGTCGCCGCGGCCTACCGGCGCCTGCGTCGTCGCGCCGAGCGCCTCGTGATCCTGTCCCGCTCGTCCTGAGTCGCTGGTAGGTCCCGCTCGTCCCGGCCCCCCACCCGTCGACCGGGTCGTCACCGGGAGGCCGGGTCGTCACGGCGCGGTCCGCTCGTCCCGAGGAGAACGACGCCTGCCGGTGTGCGCGCGTGTGCGGCGAGTCGTCGGGGTTCGCGCCTCGATCCGTGGCAACGTTTACGGTGGTCCGTGGGAACGTTTCCACCGAGACCCGGTCGGGGGGTCGGCCGCTACGGCGGCGTCCCTCCCTCGGTTCCCGTGTGGGATGGCGGACCTGCCGGTCTTGGGATCTTTCTTGCAGATTTGACCCCGAGGCTCGGTGACGCGACACATCCGGAGGATTGCGGAGCGTAAACGTTTGGTAACATTCCGTGTGTGTCGCTGGTGGAGCATCCTCCGGATGGGGGATCATCCAGTCGAAATGTTCCCCAAGACGTGCTTCACAGGGCACGATGTGGACAGACGGGGCATCCGCCCCAGTCGTTAACGGGGACTGTGGCCCGGTCCTGGAGGATGAAATGACCACCCGAACGCCCGACGCCGAGCCGTTGCTGACGCCGGCCGAAGTCGCTGCGTTGTTCCGTGTAGACCCGAAGACGGTCACTCGCTGGGCGAAGGCAGGGAAACTGTCCTCGATCCGTACGCTAGGTGGTCATCGGCGGTACAGAGAGTCCGAGGTCCGGGCTCTCCTCGCCGGTATCCCCCAGCAACGGGGCGAGGAGTCCTGACTCGCACCTCCTGAGGGTGCGTTCGAGGGAGTGACCTTCCCCCTGAAGGTGACCTCCTCGGCGCCCTGAGGCGTGGGACAAGGCCAGGTGTTCGGGATCGGTCAGGTTCGCCCGAACACCTGGACCCACGCTCCAGGTCCGTACTCGGGAAGTACCGTCCCGGCCGCGTAGCCGATGCCGATGACGGTGTAGTCGCAGTTGAGGATGTTGGCGCGGTGCCCGCTGCTGTTCATCCAACCGTTCATGACGGCCTCGGCGTCGGTGTAGCCGACGGCGATGTTCTCCCCGACCCCTGAGGGGAAGCCGGCCGCCTGGGCACGGTCGGAGGGCGACTTGCCATCCGGGTTGACGTGGTCGAAGAAGGTTCGTTCGACCATGTCGGCCGCGTGACCCCTCGCCGCCTTGATCAGGCGAGTGTCGATCTTCAGCGGCCCGCACCCGTTCTCCTCGCGGTGGGCGTTCGTCAGGGTGAGCACGCCCTGCTCACGGCTGGTGAGCTCGCTCGCGGCGGAACTGCTGGTCGTGGTGCGGGAGGTCGTCCGCGTCGTCGTGCGGCGGCTGGTGCGCGTCGTGCGCGTCGTCGTGGTGGTCTTCGGGGCCGCCTCGGTCGTCGCGGCGGTCGTCACCACGGTCGTCGTCGGTGTGGTGGGCGTCGGTTCCTGCGTCGGGCTCATCGAGTCGGTCGCCGGCGTGATCGCCGGTGCCAGCGAGAGCGCGGTCCCGGGACCCTGGGTTCCGGTGCCGTGTGCACTGAGCGACCCGGACAGGGGCCCGTTCACGGCGAGAGCCGATCCCGCGGCGAACCCGGCGACCACGATGGTCGCGAACGTGGCCCCGGCGGGCGACCACCTCCGGTTCCGCGGACCGGCGTGCCTGGGTGCCTGGCGGCGTGTCATCCCGATGTCTCCCGAGTCGTTCTGCGTCATTCGTCGGCGGGCGGGGGCTCATCCGTCGTCGTGGTCGGCGTCGGAGTCTCCGTCGTCGTCGTGGTGGTCGTGGTGGTCCTCGTCGTCCTCGGCGGTGTGGTCCGCGTCGTCCTGGTCGTGGACTTCGACGTGGACCGCGAGGTGGACCTCGTGGTCGTCGTGGTCAGGGCCGGCTGTCCCGTCACGACGGGCGTGATGGTCGTCGGCACGCCGTCGGGGGGCGTCGTCACTGCCGGGGCGAGCGTCGTCTCCCCGGGGGCACTCGTCTTCGTGGGGTCCGGCCAGTTCTCGTCGCCCTGCTCGATGGCGTTCTGCGGCGTCTCGATGGTGGCGCCCGGCTGACGATCGGGGGCGACCGAGGCGCCGGTGAGCACCCCGGCGACGATGAGCGCGGGTCCGCCGATGGTGGTGGCGAGGAGGGCACCTGCGGCGACCGGCCGTCGTAGCAGTGGGCGCGGAGCACGATGCGCTCCGACGTACCGCATGAAGACCTCCCGTCATGGACGACGGTGGCGCTCTTCGCGGGGCCACCTGGCCGGTCACCCGGTGTCGACAGCCCGTACCACCTCACGCGCCCACATGCTCCGTGGACGACGCTCGCGGGTCGTCATCCGAGATCCTGGCCGGTCTCGGTGCGCCCCGCGGTCACCTCTCGTGCCGGGTCACCCTCCCCGTCGCCGGGTGACTGTCTGTTGTCATGACTCCCTGTCGCGCTCCCCGGGCTACGGCATCGCCGCCGAACGTACTGCTTTGGCGGCGCGGATGCGAGGGCTTGGCAGGGAACCTGACAGAGAGTAATCGAACAAGTACATACTGCATGGATTACCGGTGGGGAATGATCCTATATGGGCGCTGTGGGCAGGATCGCCGGATCGTGAAGGTGATAGCTGTCGGTGCACGGCGGTGGCTGTGCTCAAGCGACCCGTCGCCCCGTCCGATGATCGCGACGAGGCACCCGAACGGGTGACGGAGACGAGGCGCCCGGGCAGGGCGGGACGACGTGACGAGACACCCGGACGGGCGGGACGATGTGACGAGGCACCCGGACGGGCGGGGTGGGCCGGCCGGACGGGGAGTCGACCGGAGGGACGGGGAGTCCGCGTGGGCGTGCGCAGCGTGTCGGAACTGGACCTGGCCGGAGCCTGCAGCGGCACGACGACGCCGTCGCCGGCGGCGTGGGAGGACGAGGTCCTGTACTTCCTCCTCCTCGACCGGTTCGCCCGCGGCGTCGAGGAGGGGTACCCGACCCCGCCCGACCTCACCCCCGGGGAGCTGATCCCCAGGTTCGTCGCGGCGGACGCCGGCAACGCGGTCACCGACGAGGAGTCGGCGGCCCGCTGGCGTGAGGCAGGCCGTGGCTGGGTCGGCGGCACGCTCGCGGGGGTCCGCAGCAAGCTGGGGTACCTGTCCCGGCTCGGGGTCACCGCGCTGTGGATCAGTCCGGTGCTCAAACAGGCCAGGACCCCGCAGGGCTGGGCCGCCAACTATCACGGCTACGCGACCCAGGACTTCCTCTCCGTCGACGAGCACTTCGGTACCGCGGAGGACCTGCGCACCCTGGTGCGCGAGGCGCACGAGCACGGGCTGAGGGTGATCCTCGACGTCGTCCTCAACCACGCCGGTGACGTCTTCGCCTACGAGGAGCCCTCGCCGCGCTGGGACGGCAGCCCCCGTGCCGTCGCGGGCTGGCTGGACGGAGACCGTGGGCTGGTCCCGTTCACCCCCGAGGCGGCGGCTGCGGCGTGGCCGGACGGAGCGGTCTTCCCCTCGGAGCTGCACCCCCCGCACACCTTCACCCGGCGTGGCGCGATCTCCGACTGGGACAACCACCCCGAGTATCTCGAGGGCGACTTCTGCGCGCTCAAGGACATCGACCACGGATCGGGTCCCGTGGACGCCTTCCGCCCGTCGGCGGCCCTGGAGGCGCTGATCCGGGCCTACTGCTGGTGGATCGCCACGGCCGACCTGGACGGGTTCCGGGTCGACACCGTGAAGCACATGGACCCCGGCGCCGTCCGCCACCTCGCCACCGTGGTGCACGAGTTCGCCCAGTCCATCGGCAAGGACCGCTTCTACCTCATCGGCGAGATCACCGGGCCACGGGAGCACGCCGTCCACACCATGGAGCTCACCGGGCTGGACGCAGCCCTCGGCCTCGCCGACGTGCAGTACCAACTGGAGGCCGCCGCGAAGGGGTGGACCGACCCGGCCCGGTACTTCGAGCTGTTCCGCAACTCGGCCCTGCTCGGCAAGGACTCCCACACCTGGCTGCGGCACACGGTGGTCACGACCCTCAACGATCACGACATGGTCCGCCAGGGCGGGGACAAGGCCCGCTTCTGCGCGGACCCGGAGGGACCGGCGCTGGCCCTGGCCGCGTTGACCCTCAACGTGCTCACCCTCGGCATCCCGTGCATCTACTACGGCAGCGAGCAGTGCCTCGACGGCAGGGGAGGCGGCGCCGAAGCCGACCGCTACCTCAGGGAGGCCATGTTCGGCGGTGAGTACGGCCCGTTCCGGAGCCGGGGCCGGCACGTGTTCGACGAGCAGCACCCGGTGTACCGGGAGCTCGCGAAGGTGCTGGCGTTGCGCGGGCGGGAACGCGCGCTGCGCAGGGGACGGCAGTACCTCAGGGAGATCTCCGGCGACGGCCGGGACTTCGGGTTCCCGACCGCCCTCGGCGGGGACCGCGTCCTCAGCGTGGTCGCCTGGTCGCGGATCCTCGCCGACCGGGAGCTGATCTGCGCCGTCAACACGGATCCGGCCGGGTCCAGGGCCGCCTGGGTGACCGTCGACGCCGGGCTGCACCGGCTCGGCGACACGCTGGAGTGCCTGTACCGCAGCGACGGCGGCACCAGCCCGTCGCCGCCCGTGGTCGAGGGCAACGGGAAGGCCGTCCGGGTCGAACTGCCCCCTGGTGGGGTCGCCGTCTACGGCCCGCACTCCGGTGCCCCTGGCCGATGAGTTCGCGGCGGAGGGCTGGTCCAACCGGTGACAGGTACCCGGAAAGGGAAGGGGAGTCACCATGCCCGCACGAACCGCGGCTCCGGTGGGCGCACCGTGCTGGATCGACCTGCAGACCTCGGACCCCGGGCGCAGCCGGGAGTTCTACGCGCAGCTCCTGGGCTGGACGCCGGAGGAGGCCTCCGCGGAGTTCGGCGGCTACTTCAGGTTCACCCGTGACGGCGTCCCCCTCGCCGGCTGCATGAAGAGCGACGCCGAGGCGCCGATGCCGGACGTGTGGTCGATCTACCTCGCGACGGACGACATCGAGAAGACCCTGGAGGCCGCAGGGCGGCACGGCGGGCAGGTCGTCGTCCCCGCCATGCCGGTCGCCGACCTCGGGACCATGGGGTTCGTCGTCGACGTGTCCGGGGCCGCGATCGGGCTCTGGGAGGCGGACCAGTTCACCGGCTTCGGCGTCGTCGAGGAGCCGGGCGCCCCGGCCTGGTTCGAGCTGTTCGCCCGGGAGTACCGGGCCGCCGTCGACTTCTACCGGGAGGTGTTCGGCTGGGACACGGAGGTCGCGGGGGACACCCCGGAGTTCCGGTACACCACCATGCGGGACCCGGGCGGCGACGGCGAGCTCGCCGGGATCATGGACGCGTCCGGGTTCCTGCCCGAGGGCGTGCCGTCGCACTGGTCGGTCTACCTCGCCGTCGAGGACGTCGACCGCACTCTGGCCCGCGCCGTCCAGCTCGGCGGATCGGTGCTGCGGGAGGCCGAGGACACCCCCTACGGTCGGCTGGCCCAGCTCGCCGACAGCACCGGGGCCGCCTTCAGGATCGTCGACCCGGACGCCCGCACCCGGGCGACGCCCTGACCGTCCCCCGCGGCCCCGACCGCGCCCGGGTCACGGCGCGGTGAGCACCGCGGCCGAGAGCCGCTCCCTCGCCCGCAGGTACCGCACCCGCAGCCGGGCGGCCGTTGCCGGGTCGACGACGGCGAGGTCGTCGAGGCCGGTGAGGTTGTGCCAGTTGTCGGCGAGCTTGACCAGCCGGCCGAGCGGGTCGGCGCAGGCGCGGCCGACGAGCTCGTCGTAGGACTCGTCCGCGCGGCGGGTCACCGACCCGACGGCACGCACCACCGCGGCGCCGACACCCGCCTCCACCAGGTCGTCGAGGGTCAGCGCGGTGTCCTCGACGACGTCGTGCAGCAGCCCGGCCGTCGCGGCGTCGACCCCGTACGGCAGCAGCAGCCGGGCGATCGGGAGCAGATGGGAGTGGTAGTAGTTCCTGCCCTGCCGGTCCACCTGACCGTCGTGGGCCCGCCGCGTCATGGCGAGGACCTCCGGGTCCACGAGGTCCTCGACATCCGCTCGCACCGCACAGCTCCTGTCCCCGCCCCGACACGTCGTCCTGACGAGAGACGTACGTCGCTCGCCGACGCGGAATCCGCCACTACTCTGCCCGACGAGTCGGGCAGGGCGATCAGACCCCCCGTGTGACCAGGGCTCGCGTGGGCAGGTCCTGGGTGAGCAGTGACGGAGACGACATGACAAGGGTGAGGTTCCACAGCGGCGACCAGCTTCCGCTGGAGATGCACAAGGTGCGGATCGTGCAGAAGCTCATCCTTCCGCCGGTCGAGCGTCGGCTGGAGGCGGTCACCGAGGCCGGGAACAACACCTTCCTGCTGCAGAACGCCGAGGTCTTCCTCGACATGCTCACCGACAGCGGCACCAACGCGATGAGCGACCGGCAGCAGGCCGCCATGCTCATGGCCGACGACAGCTACGCCGGGAGCGCCACGTACACCCGGCTGGTGACCGTGCTCAAGGACATCTTCGGGATGGACTACTTCCTGCCGGTGCACCAGGGGCGCGCGGCGGAGCACATCCTGTCCCAGGTGCTGGTCACCGAGGGCAGCGTCGTCCCGATGAACTTCCACTTCACCACCACCAAGGCGCACATCGTGCTGCGCGGCGGGGCGGTGGAGGAGCTGCTCACCCCGGCAGGGCTGGAGGTCACCAGCACCGAGCCGTTCAAGGGGAACATCGACATCCCGGCGCTGCGGAAGCTGGCAGCCGAGCGCGGTACGGCGGGCATCCCGTTCGTTCGGGTCGAGCTCGGTACGAACCTCATCGGCGGCCAGCCGGTCTCGCTGGCGAACATCCGCGAGGTGCGCGAGGTCTGCGACGAGTTCGGGCTGCTGCTCGTGGCCGACGCGAGCCTGCTGGCCGACAACCTCTGGTTCATCAAGACCAGGGAGGCCGAGTTCGCGGACGCGAGCCTGCGGGACATCACCCGCCTGATCGCCGACCAGTGCGACATCCTCTACTTCTCCGCCCGCAAGGTGGGCTGCGTCCGCGGCGGCGGCATCTGCATCCGCAGCCAGGAGCTGCACGACCGGATGCGACCGCTGGTCCCGCTCTACGAGGGCTTCCTCACCTACGGCGGCATGTCGGTCCGGGAGATGGAGGCCATGGCGGTCGGCCTGGAGGAGACCATGGACCTCGACATGGTCAGCCAGGGGCCGCAGTTCATCAGGTACATGGTGGACGAGCTGGACCGGCGCGGGGTCCCGGTGATCACGCCGGCCGGCGGCCTCGGCTGCCACGTGGACGCGATGCGCTTCCTCGACCACGTCCCGCAGGAGCAGTACCCGGCCGGAGCGCTCGCCTCGGCGGCGTTCATCGCCGGCGGCATCCGCGGCATGGAGCGTGGCACCCTCTCCGAGCAGCGCGAACCGGACGGCACCGAGCGCCTGGCCCAGATGGAGCTGCTCCGCCTGGCGCTCCCGCGGCGGGTGTTCACCCTCTCCCAGGTGCGCTACGCGATCGACCGGATGGACTGGCTCTACCAGAACCGGCACCTGGTCGGTGGCCTCCGCTTCGTCGAGGAGCCCGACGTGCTGCGGTTCTTCTACGGGCGGCTGGCGCCGGTCTCGGACTGGCAGGAGCAGCTCGTCGCCGCCTTCCGCCGCGACTTCGGGGACAGCCTGTAGCACCCCGCCGGCCGATGCCGGCGCGTGATCACGGTCACTACGATGGGTGATCATGCGAGTCCTCCACGTAGCGGCTGAGTGTCACCCGCTGGCGAAGACCGGGGGTCTCGGAGACGTCGTCGGCGCCCTGCCCCGGGCGCTGGCGGCGGCGGGTGTCGACGCGCGGGTGCTGCTCCCGGCCTATCCGGGGGTGCGCGACGGGCTCGGCGCCGAGGCGCGGGAGGTCGTCGGCCGGGACGACCTCCACGGCCATCCGGCGCGGCTCCTGGCCGGGACCGCGGCCACCGGTCTTCGGGTGCTGGCGCTCGACGTGCCGCGGCTCTTCGACCGCCCCTCCGGCGGTCCGTACCAGGCCGGGGACGGGCGCGACTGGGAGGACAACCACCTCCGGTTCGGTGCGCTGTGCCGGGCCGCGGCGACGGTCGCCGTCGACGGCGTCCCCGGCTGGCGGCCCGACCTGGTCCACGTCCACGACTGGCACGCCGGGCTCACCCCGGCCCTGCTGCGCCTCGGTGCCCGGGACGCGCCGCCCACCGTGCTGACGGTCCACAACCTGGCCTATCCCGGGCTGTTCCCCCCGGAGGCCGCGGTCGCGCTCGGCCTGTCGGAGGACCACCTCGCCGGGGCGGGGCCCGATCACGACGGCGGGCTCGGCTTCCTCGAGGCGGGCCTGGTGCACGCGGACCACGTCACCACGGTCAGCCCCACCTACGCGCGGGAGATCCTGTCCCCCGACGGGGGCATGGGGTTCGACGCGCTGCTCCGGGCGCGCAGCGCCGGGGGTCGGCTGACCGGGATCCTCAACGGGATCGGCCCGGAGTGGGACCCCGGGCACGACGAGCACCTGCCGGTGGACGCGCGGTACTCGGCGTCGTCCGTCGAGCGGAAGGCGGTGTCCCGGGCCCGCCTCCAGGTCGAGTTGGGGCTGGCGGCCGACCCTGGCCCCCTCCTCCTCGGCACGGTGAGCCGGCTGACCCCGCAGAAGGGCCTCGACCTGCTCCTCGACGCCCTGCCGACGCTCCTGGACACCGCACCGGCTCCGCCGACGGCCCCCGGGGTGCAGGTCGCCGTCCTCGGCCGCGGTGACGCCGACCTCGAGCGTCGCCTGACCGACGCCGCCCGGTCCCGCCCCGGCCGGATGGCGGTCCGGGTCGACGTCGACGAGCGGCTGGCGCACCTCCTGCAGGCCGGAGCGGACGCGGTCCTGGTGCCGTCCCGGTTCGAGCCCTGCGGGCTCACCCAGCTCTGCGGCCTCCGGTACGGCACCCTCCCGGTGGTTGCAGGTGTCGGCGGCCTCGCCGACACCGTCGTCGACGCAACACCTGCCGCCCGCGCGGACGGCACCGCGACCGGGTTCGTCTTCGCGCCCGGGTCGGTGCCGGGGCTGCTCGACGCGGTGCGGCGGGCCGTGGCGCTGCGGGCGCGCGGCTCCGACTGGCGGCGGGTCCAGCACCGGGCCATGACCAGGGACGTGGGGTGGGGCCCGTCGGCGCGGGCCTACGCCCTGCTCTACGCCGACGTCGTGTCGGGCGCCCGCCGCCCCGTCGGCTGCGGGTCCGACGGCGCCGACCGGGGGGACGGGACCGAGCCGGCCCCGTGCCCGGAGAGGTACCGCCAGGCGCCGTCGGCGTCGAGCGGGCGGGACAGGTGGTAGCCCTGCCCCATGGCGCAGCCCAGCCGGCGCAGGGTGTCGAGCTGGTCCTCGGTCTCGATGCCCTCGGCCACGGTCTGCAGCCTCAGCGCGCTGCCCAGCTCGATCACGCTCCGGACCACGGCCAGATCCTCCGACCCGCTGTTCACCTGAGCGATGAAGGCACGATCGATCTTCACCTGGTCCACCGGGAACCGCCGCAGATAGGACAGCGACGAGTACCCGGTACCGAAGTCGTCCACGGCCAGGCGGACGCCGAGCGCCTTGAGCCGGTCGATCTGGTGCGCCGAGGTGTCCGGGTCGTACATCAGCGCGGTCTCGGTGAGCTCGAGGGTGAGCGTGCCGGGAGGCAGCGCCACGGCGGCGAGGATCTGCTCCAGGTGCGGGATGAAGTCCTTGTCGACGAGCTGCCGGGCCGACACGTTGAGGTTGAGCGTCAGGGCGGGCAGGTCCTCCCGCCACCGGGCCAGCTGCCGCACCCCCTCCTGGAGGACCCACCGCCCGATGTCGACGATGAGCCCGCTCTCCTCGGCCAGGCCGATGAACGCCAGCGGCGGGACGGTCCCCCGCCGCGGGTCCGTCCAGCGCAGCAGGCCCTCCGCGCCGACCGGGTGCCCGCTGCCCAGGTCCACCACCGGTTGGTAGTGCAGCCGGAGGTCGCCCCGGCTCAGCGCGCGCTGCAGGTCGGCGAGCAGGTCGAGCCGCTCGACGGTCTCGCTGTGCATCCGCGGCTCGAAGACCGCCACCTGCGAGGCGCCGCGCTTCTTGGCGACGTACATCGCGACGTCGGCGTTGCTGAGCAGGTCGTCAGCTCCGTCGAGGTGGGTGCGGCTGTCCGCGAGCCCGACGCTGGCGCCGATCACGACGTTCCGTGAGGCGATACGGAACGGCTTCCGCAGCGACTCGATGAGGCGCTCCGCCACGCCGACCCCGACCTCCTGGGGGACGTCGCGGAGCAGGACGGCGAACTCGTCCCCCCCGATCCGGGCCGCCGTGTCGTCGGTGCGCAGGCAGGCCCGGATCCGGTGGGACACCGCCGCCAGCAGTTCGTCGCCCGCCCGGTGCCCCAGGCTGTCGTTCACCGCCTTGAACCGGTCGAGGTCGATGAACAGGACGATGTGATCGCCGCCTTCGGCGAGGGTGTCGTGCAGCCGTTCGAGGAACAGGGCGCGGGTGGGCAGGCCCGTGACCGGATCGTGGTTGGCCAGGGTGACGGCCTCGACGGTGCGGGCGTCGGTCAGGGCGAGGCTCGCCTGCTGGGCGAACGCCGTCAGCAGGGCACGGCGTCCGCCCCGGTGCGGGTCCGCGTCCCGGTCGTCGCCCTCCGGGGCGCGGGGGACGGCCACGAGACATCCGCCGACCTCGCCGTCGACGGAGACGGGCACCGCCACGAGCCGGGTCGACCCGGTCGTGGTCTCCACCACGGCCCCTGCCGCGATCGCCTCGGCGGCGGCGTCCAGCACGGTCCTGGTCGTTCCGACGTCGGCGGCGACGTCGGGTTCGCTCCCCGAGGCGACGGTGAGCCCTCCGTCGGCGAGGGAGTCGGTGAGCAGGAGAGCCACCCGCACGCCGTCCAGCAGGTCCGCGGCCCCCGCGGTGACGGCGTCGAGGACCTCCGGCAGCGGACGTCGGCTGGACACGGCCCCCTGGATGGCCAGCAGCCGCTCCAGGAGCCGCTGCCGGGTCCGCAGCTCCTCCAGCAGCCGGAGCCGTTCGGCGGCCTCGCGCTCCTTGTCCTCGCGCAGGGCTCGCTCCGCCGCCAGGGTGCGCACGTTGCGGAGGACCAGGCCGAGCAGCTGGGCCATGGCCTGGAGCAGTTGACGCTCCTCCGCCTGCAGGGGGGAGTCCTGACGGGCGACGACCAGGACGTCGTCCCCGGAGCCGCGCAGGCTCGCCGCGGAGCCGTGCAGCGTGCCCAGCCCCGGGAGCACCACCTCGCGCGCCGGGCCGGTCAGGGGCAGGAGCTCCGCCCCGTCCTGGTCGTGGCCGAGCCCCCAGGTCGCCCGGACCCGCCCGTCGATGACGACGGCACCGACCTCTGCCTCGAGGGTCTCGGTCGCCCGCTCCACGGCCTGCTGGAGGGCGGCGCCCTCGTCCTCGGTGCCGCTGATCCCCGAGAAGTACTCGGTCAGCTGCAGGGTCGACCAGTGGTTCGGCATCGGCGGGAACGGGTCAGACGAGGCAGAACGGGACGACGGCTCCCTGCGTCACCGGCGTCGTCCGGAGGGCGGGCACACCAGGGGCGCTCAACTCAGGGTGGGGTGCGGGGCGATTCGGGGCGCTCAACTCAGGGTGGGGTGCGGGGCGACTCGGGGCGCTCAACTCAGGGTGGGGTGCGGGGCGACGACACCCGGCGGGACCCGCGATGAGATCGAGCACACCATCTCATCGGTGGGAACGCCGCGAGCCTGAACACCCACCGTCCGGAACCTCCGGGAGCGCGCGCGGATGACGGAGTGTCGTCCGTGCCGCGGGGAGCACCCAGGCGGGGCCGAGCCAGCGGCCGGAGGCTCAAGGCCGCGAGCCGATCCTCCGACATCTCGGAGTGCGTCAACGGTACGGCAGAGCACGGCCACGGCACGGCAGAGCACGACGTCGGCCCGGCGTGGACGGGACGCCGAGACACGTGGAGTCGTGAGTGCGCCTGATCGCGATCATCGCCACCGGTATGGACACGTATCAGACACGTGTCGTCGCCGGTCTGACCAGGGAGCTCTCCCGGCACGGGATGGCGACCGTGGTGTGGGTGAACGATCCGTTCGTCGCCGGCCCGACCCCCGCCTTCCGGAGCTTCGTCCGCCGGACGCCGCTCACCGGATTCGTCATGATGAACTGCATGGCTCCGGCCGAGGAGCGCGACTACGAGGCGCTGTTCGAGGCGACGGGCGCACACGCCGTCCGGATCGGTGTCGCAACGTCCGGCGCGTCCTGGGTCAGGGGGGACAACCAGACCGGGATGCGGGAGCTGATGAGCCACCTCCTGGACGGGTGCGGGGCCCGGCGGGTGGTGCACGTCCGGGGCATCCCGTACCAGCCCGACGCGATGGACCGGGAGCGGGTGTTCCGCGAGGAACTGCTGCGGCGCGGCATCGCGTGCGACGAGGGCCTGTTCGTCGACGGCAGCTTCGACCGGACGGCGACCTACCGGGGGGTCCGGGAGCTGCTCCGGCGACGCACGGACGTGGATGCGGTGGTGGCCGCGAACGACCTGTCCGCGCTCGGTGCCCTGCGGGCTGTCCGCGACACCGGTCTGCGGGTCCCCGAGGACGTCATGATCACCGGCTTCGACAACGAGGGTGTCGCTGCGGTCAACTGGCCGGGGCTGACAACGGTCGACCAGGATCTGGAGGGCCAGGGGGAGGTCGCGGCGCGGCAGCTGGTGGCCGAGATCGAGGGCGCGGCTCCGGTCGGCGAGCTGGTCGTCCCCTCCCGGCTGGTGATCCGGGGGTTCACCTATCCGTCGGGGGCCTCCCTCGCCGACCGGCTGGCCACGGTGACGGACATGGCGCAGGAGGCCTGTGACCAGTTGGCCGTCCAGGACGCCGTCCTCGGCCTGAGCCGGCACATCCACCACTGCGCCACCCTGGACGAGGTGGTCGAGGTCCTGGTCACCCAGTTCGACGAGCTGGGGATCAACCGGTGCTTCGTCGCCCTCCGCGAGGACGCGGCCCAGCCGTCCGTCGACGATCACGAGGTGGCGGTCCGCCTGGTCCTCGACTACCGCGACGGGCGCTTGCACACCCCGTTGCCGGGACCCTTCCCGGCCCGGCTGTTGCTCCCCGTGGAGCTGCACGGCGAGCTCGCCGTCGGCGCGCTGATGATGCAGCCCCTCTCGGTGGCGGGACAGGAGTTCGGCTACCTCCTGTTCGAACGGGTCGGCGGGCACGTCAAGGCCAGCGAGGCGCTGCACCAGGACCTGAGCCTGACCCTCGAGGCGCTGTTCATCACCGACCAGCTGCGCAACCAGGCGGCGAGGCTGGAGGCGCTGGTCTCCCGCAGGACCCGGGAACTGGAGAGCGAGGTGGCGACGCGGCAGCGGGCGGAGGCCGAGCTGAAGCTGGCCAACGACGAGCTGCACCGGCTGCTGATGCGGGACGGTCTGACCCGGATCGCCAACCGGTCGGCCTTCCAGCGTCATCTGGAGCACCACTGGCAGCTCCACCTGCGCGAGGGCAGGGACCTCGCCCTCCTGATGATCGACATCGATGCCTTCAAGAACTACAACGACCACTACGGTCACCTCGGCGGGGACAACGCGCTCCGGGTCGTTGCGTCGTGTCTCAACGAGGCCGTCCGGGAGCCCCAGGACCTCGCCTGCCGCTACGGCGGCGAGGAGTTCGCCGTCCTGCTCCCGGAGGCCACCGCCGACTCAGCCCTCGCGGTGGCGAGGAGGTTCCAGACCCTGCTGGCCGCCGAGGCCATCCCGCACGCCGCGTCCCCGGTCTCCGACGTGGTCACCGTCAGCATCGGCGTCGCCATGGCCCGGAACACCGGGGGTGCGCAGTGGCAGTCGCTGGTCGAGGCGGCGGACCGGGCCCTCTACCGGGCGAAGGCCCTCGGCCGTGACCGCATCGTCGGGCTCGACGCGGCCGGCCATGGCGTCGTGATGGCCGGAGCCGACGCGCCCGGGTGACTGCCGACGGCGGGCCGACCGACGCGCCCGGGGACGGCGATCAGCCGATCTACCCAGGGATGTTTACAGGGAGCAATAGTGTTGTCACTATCAGTAGTTATTCCTCGTGCTCCCGGACGAGTGGGTGACCACGGGGAGGTGCGGTGGCTCGGTCTTCGGTCGGCTGCTCTCGCACCGCGACGTCCCATCGAAAAACGATCACCGATCCTCTGCCACTGAGACTGATCTCCGACCACTGAGAGCGACTGATGATGAGGACCACCTCGCACAGCGTCAGCAGGCGCCGGCTGATGGGAGCCGCCGCCGTCACGGTCACCGCAGTGCTCCTCTCGGCCTGCGGTGCCGGCGGTGATGCCTCCTCCACGTCCGACAAGGCCAACGACGGGAAGACGCCGGTACGCATCGGCTACATCGCGAACATCCCCTATGCCCCGGCCATGGTCGCGGACAAGGAGGGGTTCTTCCGGACCCGGCTCGGTGAGGGAGTCACGATCCAGATCCACAAGACGGCCGGGGAGGCCACCAAGGCGCTCTCCGACGGATCGGTGGACATCGCGTACGTGGGGCCGATGTCCGCGGTCTCCGCCTACGTCCGGTCCGGGGGGGCAGCGATCCGGGTGATCTCCGGTGCCACCTCGGGAGGCGCCTCGCTGGTGGTCAGGAAGGGCATCACCGACGCCGCCGGCCTGAAGGGCAGGAAGATCGCGACCCCGCGGGGAAGCACCCAGGACGTGGCCCTGCGGTACTGGCTCTCCCAGCAGGGGCTCACCAGCGACGCCAAGGGTGGTGACGTGAAGATCGCGTACCTGAGCAGCCCGACGGCTGTCCGGGCGTTGATCTCCCGCCGTATCGACGGCGCCTGGCTGTCCGAGCCCTACGTGACCCAGCTCACCGAGAAGGGGGTGACGGTCCTCGTCGACGAGCGGACCCTCTGGCCCGACCGAAAGTTCGTCACGACCAACGTCGTCGTCCTCACGACGTTCCACGAACAGCACCCCGAGGTGGTGAAGGGGTTCCTCGAGGCTCACGTCGACGCCATGGACCTCCTCGAGAAGGCACCGATGCAGGCCCAGGCGGACGTGCTCGCCCAGATGAAGTCCCTGGGCGGGGGGAGCTTCGAGACGCGGACCGTGGCGAAGGCCTGGACCAACATCACCTACACCATGGATCCGCTGCCCCAGACGCTGAAGGCGACCGCAGAGCACGCCGACGCCGTGGGACTGCTGGGGGACAAGCCGACGGACGGCCTCGAGAAGCTCTGGGACCTCGACATCCTCAACAAGGTACTCAAGGCGCGCGGCTTCCCCGAGGTGACGGTCGCGACGTGACACCGGGGCCGCTCGCCCACCGGTGAGCGGCCGCGGCTGATCCGGGGCCGCCGTCGGCGGCTCAGCTCACGCAGTCCCGGATGGCCGCGGCGTCGAGGGGCCCGCCGAGTTCCGAGCGGACGACCGCGCGCAGGTCGGGGTCGGTCCTCAGGTCCTTCAGCGCTGCCGGTGGGTCCTCCGTGGTCTCGTCGCCGAGGTGGACGACGTCGTCGGGGTGGTGGGCCAGGTGTTCGGCGACCTCGGGCCAGCGCAGCCGGAGGATGGTCCACAGCGCGAGCGTCTCCCGCGACGTGGCGCGTCCCTCCAGTCTCCGGATCCGGCGGGTCAGGTCGTAGGCCATGATCGCTCTCTTGAGCGCTCTGGGGTTGGGCTCCATCAGGTCGGTGTACCGGCTGAGGAAGTGCTCGGTCGCGCTCAGCGGTGAGAGGTCCTCGAGCCGGTCGACGACGTCCCTGGCCAGGGCGACCTGAGCGCTGTGGTCGACGCTGCCGAAGATCGAGACGGCCTCCTCCTCGTTCCGGGCGCGGGCAAGGCTCGCGCGGGTCGCGGCGAGGGAGTCGGCCTCGGTGGAGCGACGGTCCGGCGCGTTCGGGGAGCCGGGCAGCCTCGTCGCGGCGACGGGGTCGGTGGTCCCGAGGAGGTAGGTGAGGTAGTTCGCCTGCCGGGTCCTGCTCATCTCGGGGACCGGAACGGTGAGCTGGAAGATCTTGTCGAGGAACAGGTACCCCAGCGGTCGGCCGATGTCCCGGACGGACTCGCGCAGGGAGGCGAACCGTTCCTCGTAGCTGCTGCGGATCCACCGGCCGTCGGCGGAGACCAGGAAGAACACGGCGGGACGCCGGTCGGACGACGTCGCGGGGGACGTCCGGCGGATGACGGTCGTCACGGCGTCGAGGAGTTCGACGACGTAGGCGGGCTCGCACCGGTCCAGGTCGTCGACGAGGAAGAGGACGTTACGTCGGCTCCTGGACGTGAGCCAGGCGAAGTGGGCCGCCACCTGGTCCATGGGGCGCGGCTGGGACTTCTCGAAGATCCCGGCCCCGGTGGCGGAGTCCCAGAAGAGGAGCCGAGCCATCACCCGGCAGCCTCCCCAGACGAGTCCGATGGATCCCGCGGCGCCCAGGAGGGTGCACAGGGTCTTCAGGGCTCCGTCGGTCGCCGGTCCGGTGCAGGCCGCCCTGAAGAGGGCGATCGCGAGGACGAGGAAGATCAGGAACGTGAGGGAGTGCAGGGCGACGTTGCGGCGCACCCGTTCCGTCGTCTCCCGGAGCCGGAAGGTCCATCGTGCCCACCAGTGGGTCCTGCCGACGACGGCCCGCCGCAGCGCGGTGAGCAGGGCCCACCACGCCGGTCCGGCATGGGACTGGCGCCAGGCGTCGAACTCGACGACGAGCCACGCCGAACGGTCCAGTCGCGTGGAGAGGAGTCGGAGCAGGGTGCTCTTCCCCGACCCCCATCGACCGTCCAGGTGGATGACGAAGGACTGGCCGGAGTGCTCCGGATCCACGGACAGCCGCTGGAGACGTTGCGCGAGGATCTCGGCGAGGAGCGACCGGCCGAGCAGGTCGTTGATCGTCGGGTTGTCGGGGCGCCAGCGCACGCTCTCCCGGACGTCCGCCGTCGCCAGTGACCCGAAGAGCTGCTGTTCCAGAGCCTTCGCGTCGATGCGCATGGACGCGAAGAGAGGGTGCGACAGGGCCGACTGCGGTGCCCTGATCAGCGCGATCAGGAGATGCGCCGGATCGACCGTCTCGCTGCCGAGTTCCCCGGCGATCGCCGGGGCCAACTCGTCGAGCACCTTGCGGGTGTTGGCGCTGCGCGGCAACTGGCCCGACGGCCGCTCGCGATCCGGTGCGGACCCGGGCTTCTTCGCCTTGTCGATGGTCGCCGCGACATCACGAGCGTGGTCGAGGTCGATGGTTCCGACGGCTGCTCGGATGCACGGCGACTGGTCCTGGAGAAGGGCGAGGGCCAGGTGGGTGGTGCCGACGAAGGGGTAGCCGACCCATCGTGCCTCCCTGGTGGCACGCTCGATCACCCGGAGCGAGTCCTCGCTGAACCTCGCCGTCGGATCGAGGAGTGCGCCCGGTGCGTCCGTGTAGTCGGGATACTTCGCTGCGAGTCGCTGGTAGAGGCTGAGCGAGAGGACGAACACGCGAAGGCAGGAGCCGCGGGCGGCCGTGGACAGGAAACCAGAGGCCAGAGCCTCGAGCGCGATGTCGAAGTCGAGCTGCCCCGCCCCGGTGCCCAGCAACGGCGCATTGATCGTCATCCGGCTCGGCTCCCCGGTCAGGGATCCCAGCCGGGTGCCGATCCGGTGAATGATGTCGTGCGATCCCTCGTTGCCCCGAACGCTCGCCGCGTAGACGATCTCCTGGGCCTTCACCTGCTCGTCGGGGAGCGGGAGAACGGTGATGTCACCCCACTCCAGGGTGGTCGTGAGCTCCGGGGCACGCACTCTCTGCACGGCTTCGGCGGCATACGGCGAGAGAGTGCCGGAGGTACTGCACGGCACGACCACGACGTCGGCGTCGGTGCCGAACACGTCCCCGTGGGCCAGGCGGACCACTCCGTGGTGGCGTGACTGCTGCGGGATCTTCGACTCCGTCTGGGACTGCATGGCTCCCCCCGGGCAATGCGATCGATGAGTTGGTCGCCGGTCCGCGCACACCAGCCGGCGATCAGCCGCTCATGGGTCCCGACGACGTCCATCAGCCCGAAGCGCTCCCTCACTCGGCCCGTCAGAACCACGGAATGAACTATCTGTGATGCAAACTTACCGCTGCGTGTGGGATCTGTGGATGTGTTACAGAGAGATGAGTAGTAATTACTCTCTGGTAGGGAATGGAGATCTAGGTCCTTTGTGTCGGCTTCCGGGATCGTTCAGGACGCTGTCCACGTCGTGACCGGGCCACGACCCCCACGGGAACCGAGAGGTCCTGGGTGAGGGCTGTCAGAGCCGGGTGATCGCCTCGCGTCCGGTCATTCCGGGCTTGACACCCCGGGCGGCCGATCCGGTGTTGCCCTCGGTGACCACCCCGGCGAGCAGGTCGTCGCCGTCGGCGATCGACGGTCCACGGGTCGGGCGAACCCGGGCGGCCGGGATGCCGAGCCGGGCCAACGCGGCGGGGTCGACCGCGCCGCAGGCAAGGATCCCCCCGGAATCGGTCCTGGCCAGAACCAGGTTCGCCGGCCCCAACGGCACGATCGTCACCTGGATCGACCGCCCGTCCACGATCATCTCGCCGGACGTGTGGTTGTCGGGATGGCTGTCCATGTCCGCCGCCTTCGTCGAGGGTCCGGCCAGGTCGCCGGAGACCCGTCGATGCTCTCCCGGTCGGGCAGCCGGGGATTGTAGAAATGCGACCGGTAGACGGCCGGGGTGAAGAGCGTCCGCGGGGTCAGCCCGGTCAGTGCCGTGACCTCGTGGATGAAGTGCGCCTGGTCGTAGTACCCGCCGTCACAGGCGACGCGGAGCACGTCGGTGCGGCGCTCGACGAGCAGCCGTCGGGTCACGTGGTGGAACCGGGCCAGCCGCTGCAGGCGTTTCGGTGTCATCCCCACCGCCCCGCCGACCAGGCGGGTCAGCTGCCGGGGGCTGACCGCCAGCGCCCGGGCGGTCTGCGCGACCGACTCGTGTCCGGCGCGGTAGTACAGCCTCGACGCCGCGGCATCGACGAGCTGCTCGCGGGGACGCCGCGCCGTGCCGTGCCGCTCCAGGGTCGTCAGCAACCAGCGCGCCACCAGCGACGCTCGGCTCCGGAAGCCCACCGCGTCGTCGGGGAACGCCGCGAGTCGCTCGGGCAGGGTCCGCGCCTCCGGACCGAAGACCTCGTCACCCGGGACGAGCTGGTCGTGCACGTCCGGCAGGGGTACCTGGGTGAAATGCCGCAGTGCGCCGACCCGGAACCGGACCGCCACGAAGCCGACCGGACCGTCGCTGGTGAGGACGACCGGCCGGTTGCGCGGACACAGCACGTGGCCGGTCGCCAGCCGGGTACGTCGGCCGTGCGGGTCCACCGCCGTGAACGGGGCGGCCGTGTGCAGGAACAGCTCTGCGCCGGTCCCCGGCAACGCGACGGGCAGGTCGGCGTCCGGACCGGCCGTCCATGACCAGATCCGGTCGACATAGCGCCGCAACGGTGGCGGAGGGGTCACGAACCTCCGCTCGACCTGCATCCCGATCAGCGGCAAGTGGACGCGACCGGGGCGGATGCTCATGTGCTCATCGTTCCTCGTCGAGAGGGTCGGCGCCGCCGATCTGTCGATGATCTCCGTCGGCGGACGGGTCCCCGCCGGGTTCGAAGTACCGGGATTCGGGGGTATCCCCGGTCGGTGACGGGCGGCAGGGTGTCTGCGCCGGATCGTTCCGGGACGGCGGCCCGCCGGTCGAATGCCCTGCGGGCCGGTCGCGCGGGGAGTCCACTGTTTGGTCATCATTCGATCGGAGAGACGTTCGTGAAGCGAGTGCAACGGTTCGTCTCGGTCACCGCGGCCCTGACCGCGCTGATCATCGGGGTGGGGGTCGGGTCGGCACAGGCCGCGTACGGCGACCTCGTCAACCCGCAGGCTGTGTCCAGGCTCAGACCTCTCGACCTGGAAGAGTCGGTGGTAGATCAGGTCGATCACTTCGAAGGTCCTCCTTGCCTTCGCTGGCTCCGGTCCGCACGCCCGGGTCAGAGCGGTGACGGTCGCTCGAGCCATCGCGCCGACACCGCCCGGAGACACCACCGGGCCCGGTCGGTTCCGGGCCCGGCGGTGGATCAGCGGTGGATCAGCAGTGGATCAGCGGGGAGGCAGTGGCGGTTTGGGGCCGGGGACCAGCGGCGGTTTGGGGCCGGAGATCAGCGGCGGGTCGGCCTGCTGGGCGAGCTCGAGGGCCTGCTGGGCGAACCACTGCCCGGCTGCCGGGTCGACCATGCCCCACAGCGGGTCGAAGTGCGACTGGTCCGCGGACGCCACGTTCCACGGGTTGTAGACCTCGAAGTCCCAGGCCCGCGCACCGGCCGCACTGTCGCAGCTGCCGTCGGACTCACCGGGCAGCTTGACCCACAGGTAGGCGTCGAGCAGCGGTACGCCGGTCCTGGCCGTAGGCCGGAGTCCGAGCCCGCGACCCGGCGGGTTGCACCAGTTACCGCTGGCGAGCCGGGAGACGACGTCGGCCGGCTGGTTGTACGGCGCGCCGGCGTAGGCGGACATGTCGTTCGGGCCCTGCCCGTTCCGGCTGGTGTCGACAACGAAGTGGGTCGTCGGGACGGCGGTGCCCAGGTTGTCGGCATACCACTGGTCGGTCAGGCCCCAGGTGCTGAAGTCGCCGGAACTGGCCGGGTAGTACTGGCTGCCGCACCAGCTGTAGTTCCCGAGCCGCCAGCCGCCGTCCTGGGGGTTGTTGGCGTAGGCGATGCAACTGGAGATCCAGGTGCCGTACTTCTGCTGTCGCTCGGTCGTCTGGTAGTTGGAGACGTTGAGGAAGAAACCCTGTGCGCGCTGCACGCCCGCCTTGACCAGGCGGTCCGCGGCGTCACCGACACCCAGCCAGCCGCTGTGCGTCGCGTCGAGGTACACGCTGACGTTCGGCTGCCGCCCCAGTCGGTCCACCGCGCCGTTCAGCGCCTTGTAGCGCTCGGTCGAACTCGCGCCGGGCTGCGGGTTCCCCTCGGTGTCGGCGGGCTTGCACCACTCGGCGTTGCCGTTGATATCGGTGTTGAACGGAATGATGCCGAGGCCGTCCGGCTCGAGCAGGACGACCGCCTTGGCCTTGCCGATACCGCTGGCGAACCCGTCGATCCAGGCGAGGTAGTCGGCGGTGCTCAGTGCTCCACCCGAGGAGTACTGCGCGCAGTCCCGGAACGGGATGTCGTAGGCGACGAGCACGGGGACCTCGTGCCGCCTGGTGGCCGCGGCGACGGTGGCCTTGGCCTTGGCCTTGACCTCGGCCGGGGTGCCACCGGTGAACCAGACAGCCTGCGGGGTGTTGATCATCCGCTTGATGAGGGCTGCGTTCCGGTGCTCCTTGGCGGCTGTGAGTTCCTTGACCTGGGTGACGGCCCCGGCGTTCGGGGCGGGGACGAAGAACCGGGTGCCGGGCGGGAGCTGACGGGAGGGGGCAGCGGTGGCGACGGGACCGGTCCACAGGGACGCGAGGCCGATCGCGACAGCGCCCAGTACGGGCAGTCTGCGGCGAAGCGCCGTACGGGACATCGTTTCTCCTGACGTGGAGTGCTCGTGGAGGGAGGACACCCCGCCCTGAGCCGGGGAGGGAGCGCCGAGATCAGGGCGATGATCGAGGATCTTCCCGGGGACCTTGTCTGTCAAGGGTGGAATCGTCAGTGGTTGCACTCTCTGTGACGGGTCATCCAGGCTGCGGTACGAACCGGTGCCGGCGCGGGGCCGGGATGGCACCGGCGGTCGGAGGACTCGTCGGGGCCGGCTCCGCGGACCGGATGCTCGACGCAGCCCGCTGCCTGGTCGACGTCGGTACAGATCTCGCACTCGTCGATCCACAGGGTGCGCCGTCCGGCACGAGTGAGTGCGTCGTCGTGGCGTCGGCTGCGTGGGCGCTGGGGCGGCGGTCTAGCGCGTGGTGGACGTCGACTCGGACAGCCAGCGGTGGTGTGCGGCGCTGACTCTCGCCCACAATCGTTCCCGTCGCGCGCTGTCGACGTCGGTGAGGTGCAGACCGAACCCGCCGTCGAGCAGGTCGAACCAGGCCGACGCGGTGTCGTACACCTTCTTGACGGTGCCCTCACCGGTGACCGTGTTGAGCACGCAGCCACGCAGCAGATACATGCCCGCTTCGTCCCGTCGCTGAGCGGTGATCGTGCGCAGGAAGTGCGACTGGGGATCGGTGGTCAACTGCTGGTGCATCTCGGCGAAGTCCGCCGCGACGGCCGGGCGCGGGTCGAAGTCCATCCGCCCGAAACAGCCCGCCGGGTCATGATCGAAACGCCACCCGGAAGGCACGACCTCGGAGCGCGACAGCCGGTAGACGAAGGCGCCCTGGCGATACCGTCCAGGGCGCAGCGGGACCGGCTCGTACAGCGCGTCGCCCAAGCCGACGTCGACCAACCACTCGCCCTGGGGAGCATCCGCGCCGGGCAGTCCGTGCACGGTGACGACCAGGTGGTTGCCGTTGGCCCCCACGGGTTCGGTGCTGTCGCGGCCGGTCACCCCGCCTGCGTGCAGCTTCACCTGGTATCCGAGAGCGTTCAGCAGCAGGGAGAACGCTCCGTTGAGTTGGAAGCAGTAGCCGCCGCGACCCGCGACGATCCGCGCGGCGGACGCGGCGGGATCGACGGTCGCCGGCTCGTCAAGCCAGATCCAAACGGTTTCGTACGGGACGCGAGCGACATGCGCGCGATGCAGGGCGTGCAGCCCGGAGACGGAGGGATGGTCGTCACGGCTCGCCCCGAGACGGTCCACGTAGGCGGAGACACTCCACCGCGAATCGTCTGCGATCACGATGCGACTGTAGGTAGCGGGTCCGACATTCAGAGCCCCTCAACCCCGGGGCCCCCGGGGAGAGGCCATGACCCGCCGCACGATGATCGTCCGTCAGACCGGGGATCCTGCTGCGCAATGTCGGGGGTCGATTCACCCGGGTCCGAGCCACCCTCGATCGTTCACGGCCAGCCGCGTGACGCGAGGTCGGCTGAGGGTCAGGGCGATGGCGTGAACGGTGTTGTCCTCCTTCTTCTGGACGGGTGCGGCCGGAACGCGTTTGCCATCCACGCGTCCGCCTTCTTCACGAGGTGGAGGCGCGGCCGCGCGTCGGTGACCGCATTGCCGTCTGCGCTGGTCAGGGCAGACCTGGCAGGCACGTCGCGTCCGACTTCGCGGCACGACGGGTTCGAGTGGCTCTGCGTCCTGTCCGGACGGCTGCGCGTCGTCCTCGGCGAGGCGGACCTGTCCCTGGGTGTCGGGGAGGCCGTCGAGTTCGACACCCAGGTGCCGTACTGGTTCGGCAGCACCGGAGACGGTCCGGTTGAGGTCCTGAGCATCTTCGGCCGCCCCGGCGAGCGGGTGCTCCTGCGCGGCGCGGTCGTCGGTCGCTGGTCTACCGGCGTCGGCGTGCCCCCGCCTGGTGCTCCATGCGGTCGTATGTCCGAATCATGAGGTTGTACCTCACAGGCTCTCGGCACCCCTGCCGGGGGAGGGCTCGATGCCCTTCTCCGTCTGCCGGTTCCCGTTCGGCGAGCCAGCCGTATGGACCTGCCGCATGATGGTGCGCGTGAGCAGCCCTCCTGTGCGCCTTGGCTGCCCGATTCGCCGTTCCGCCGGCATGGGGCCGTGCCGTGTCAGCCCGGATACATCGATCGGGTTGGTGGGATCAGGGTGAAGTTAGGACGCGGGTGGTTCCTGACTCGGGACGATGGGTTTCGCATGGAGATCCACACGTTCCAGGGGAGTTCACCGCGCCCATTTGCTCACATCTCCGACTGGATCCCCTCGGTACATCCAAGCTCAGTGGCCGCCGAAGGCCTCACCGATTCCGAAAGTGAGGACGAGCAGAAGCGTCAGAGACGTGATCACGATCAGAAGAAGCGACCGCTCCTTCTCCCGCAGGATGGCCACGCCAGCCACGATCAGCGCGGCGATGGCGAGTCCGATGATGGCGATGCCTACTCCGATGCTGACCGCCCGCCACGAGTCGGGGATCAGGCGTAACACGGACCAGTACAGGGGGTACAGCAGTACGGGCAGCAGCAGCCACAATGCGCGCCGCCCCATCGAGGTGCTCGGCAGGACGTACATCTGAGTCCACCTCTCCTCAGCTACCGTGGATCCACGCAGGGAGCCCGGCTCGTTCTCTCAGGACGGCAAGCACGCTACTGCAGATGATCAGTGATTCTCCAGGGAGCTGTGTCCATTCCCAGGGTCTGTTCACTGGCTGACGGCAGTGGTGCCTCGGGACCGCGGGAGGTCGCCCCGAAGTCACGCGAACGCCGGGGCAGCCTCTTCTTAGGTATCAATCACAACAACATGAGGCCTGACGCGGGTCGGGTCTCCTCACGGCCTTATCAGCCGGTTGCCCATCCCGTTGGGAGCAGGGAATGATCAAGTATACGCCCATGAGGAACCCAGTGCGAGCACGGAGGTGAGCTCTGGGCCGGTCGTCGCCGGGTCCGCCGTCCGCTGCTGGTCATCAGGCCGGGTAGACGGCGGTGGACGTGCGCGGACGCCGGCAACTGAGAAGGCAACTGAGACGGGTGGCCCCGCGGTGGCTACGACGGGAAACCCGGTGGTACACGATCAGGACGGCGTGGCAGCCTGATCGGAACAGGCCGCCGCGGGGTTCAGCAGAGACCCGAACGACCCAGACCGGAACGACTCAGAGGACCACGCCCCGGCGTCACCGTGGCAGGAGGCAGTCGTGGACACCTGGAGTGTGATCGCTTCCCTTCGGGGGGAGTTCCTCACCCAAGTCGAGGGGCTGACCCCGGCCCAGTGGGACGCGCCCAGCCTGTGCGTGGGGTGGCGGGTCCGCGATGTCGTCGCTCACCTCGTCCTGCCTGAGCGGTTCTCCCCGTTCGCCGGGCTCCCGGGCCTGGTCCGGGCCGGCTTCCGTCTCCATCGGGTCCTCCACGCCGACGCGGTCCGGCGGGGATCGGTCCCGATCTCCGACCTCCTCTCGTCCTTCCGGGAGGCGATCGGACGCCGAACGGTGCCACCCGGCCGCCAGCCCGAGAACGTCCTGGTCGACCTGGTGATCCATCTCCAGGACATCCGGAGACCGCTCGGGCTGCCCTGGAGCTACGGCTCCGAGCTGTTGGACACGGTCGCGGGCACGATCCACCGGGACAAGGTGCTCGGGGCGCCGAAGCGGGTGGCCGGATTGCGGTTGTCCGCCACTGACACCGGATGGTCGGCGGGGACCGGTGACGAGGTCACCGGATCGGCTGAGGCGCTGATCCTCGCCATGTCCGGTCGTCCGGCAACGCTGTCTTTCCTCTCGGGACCGGGCGTCGCGACTCTCGCGGCTCGGGTCCCGAAGCCCACCGAGGGGCGCGCGGGTCACGGATCGGATCGCCTCGCACCGTGACCGCACCGTGTCCGGTTCCTGCTGCGACGTGCGACGACGTGATCGTCTCGACGGCATCCTGCACGAGTACGAATGCGCCGCTTGATCAGCATGAATAGCATTTTCGGCAGAGACAACGTCTTGGACGACATGTTCGTTATGCGGAAGGTCCGTTGTCTCGTTCAGCCCCTTGACAGATCCCATCGCACCCTGCCTTCGCGGCCTGGGGTCACGTGGTCACGCCGATCGGGTCGGCGCCTGGGGCCGGCTGCTCCTCGTGGGTCGGCCACTGGTTCTCCGAGTTCTTGTCGGAACGACGGTTGTCACACCAGGCGAGGAACCGGTCCGGAGGCAGCGGACGGGAAAGGTGGTAGCCCTGCGCGATGTCGCAGCCGTAGGTGGCCAGTGTCTCCATGACGTCGGACGTCTCGACCCCTTCGGCGATGACGGTGAGTCCGAGGTTCTTCCCGAGATCGGTGATACTGCGGACGATCTGCGCATTCTCGGGACTCGTGGCCATGGTGATGACGAAGGAACGATCGATCTTGAGATCGGTGACGGGAAGCGTCCTCAGCTGGGCCAGACTCGTGTAGCCGGCTCCGAAGTCGTCGATGGCGATCCGGATCCCACGGTCGTTGAGCTCACACAGGACCTGCTTTGCCCGCACCGGCTCGGTCATGATCGCCGACTCGGTGACCTCGAGATCCAGGAGACCAGCCGGTACCCCGTACTTGTCGAGCAGCGACGAGATGTAGTCGCACAACCGGACGTCCAGGAGATTGCGGGCCGACAGGTTCACCGCGATGGGCATCGGATGACCGGCGTCAGCGAACACCCGTGCCTGGGCCAACGCGGCGTCCAGGATGTACTGCGTCAACGGTCCGATCAGGCCGGTGCTCTCGGCGAGCGGGATGAACTTGTCGGGCGGAATCATGCCCTGTTCCGTCTGCCAGCGGACCAGTGCCTCTGCCCCGACCACCTCGCCGCTGACCAGGCCGACCTTGGGTTGGAAGTGCAGGAGGAGCTGCTCGTGGTCCAGGGCCCGGCGCAGGTTGCCGAGCATCGCCAGACGCTCGGGGGAGTGCTTGTCGATCTCCGAGTCGTAGGTGACGACGCCGGCGCTCCGCCGCTTCGCCACATACATGGCCACGTCGGCACGTTGCATCAGGGTGGCCAGATCCTTGCCGTGTGCCCCGGAGACGGCGACACCGATGCTCGCCTCGACGGCCAGGTCAACCCCGCCGACCAGGAACGGTTCGGTCAATGCCGCTCGGATCTGTTCGGCGATCGCGACCACCGTGTCGACGCCGTCCACGTCGGGGAGCAGCACCGCGAACTCGTCCCCGCCCAGCCGGGCCACGGTGTCGCCGTCACGCAGTTCTGGAACCAACCTGGGACCGATCTCGGTCAACAGGCTGTCGCCGACGTCGTGGCCGAGGGTGTCGTTGACCTCCTGGAACCGGTCGAGGTCGATGAGCAGGAGTCCGGTCGTGACGCTGCCGCGCTCTGCGGTGTCCTGGAGCTGTTCGAACCTCTTCTTCAGCCCTCGTCGGTTCATCAGACCGGTCAACGTGTCGGTGACGGACAGCTCCCGCTCACGCTCCAGCGCATCGCTCAGTTGGTGACGCATCGCCGATATCGGCCAGATCACCATGATCGTGGACACCATGAGCATGCTCAGATGCAGCGCCAGTTCCCCGGCTCGGTCGCCGCCGTTCCAGAAGATCACCGCTCCCGCGACGATCGCGGCCAGGGTCTGCACGTATCCGCTCCGCCGCCCGTGGAACAGGCCGCAGAAGACGGTGGGCAGGATGAGAACCAGGGTGCCGACCCGTGCCCCCGTGGGATCCGTACCGGCGAGCTGGGCGATCGTGATGGCGACGATCCCACCCGCGGGGACGAACGTCGCGATGACCGGTAACAGTCGTTGGCGCAGCAGCACCAGCACCGTGACCCCGCAGACGACACCCATGTCGATCAGGTAGACCACGCGCCAGGTTCCACCCCGCATACAGCCGGGGATCAACAGCGCCAGGACACACATGGCACTGCAGAGCAGCAGCGCTATGACCATCGCCTGGCAGCGGGGATCGCTTCCCCGCCACCGGTAACGGTCCTTCACCCTCGGACTATCGGCACCGAGAGCCCGTCGGTTCACCATCAACGGATGGCAATCCCCTGAAACCGTAGAGACTCCGGTTGATGTGATCTTGCTGCTCACGGCACCTATGGATCTTGTCCTGGTTGCGCCGCGCGTATGCGCAGGCAGGCTGTGGCCTGCCGTTGGTGGTGCCCGCCCGGGCTCGTGGAGGCTGCGGGGTGAAGGGCGGCCCGTTGGGCCGTCGCTGCGGCGACCGCGTCAGCGGCCCTTGAGGCCGGAGGGACGGGCCCGGATACTGCGCGACGCCGGTGCTCATCACGCAGCGTGGGGTGCAACCTCAGGGTTTCGGCTGTGACCTGCGAGGACGTCACATGGGATGATCACGGTTGTGGTGGGGAGGACGGTCGGGTTCCTGCTGGTGCGGCGGCTGCTCGGTGTGATCGGGCTGGGC
>JAAYAH010000219.1 GCA_012719445.1 Actinomycetales bacterium
GTCGTCGTTGGTGACGGCGAGCATCGGGATCGCGGTGACCCGGGTGTCGGCGCGGGTGGCTCCGGCGTCGTTGGTCGCGGCGGCGGACCGGGCCCTGTACCGGGCCAAGGCCCTGGGCAGGGACCGCATCGCCGTCACCGACGACGGCGACGTCTCGCTGGTCCCCCTGCCCGGCTCCGAATCCGGTGGCGGCCTCGCACCGGTCGCCGGGTCCCCCGTCGCGGCCGCGATGGCGGCCGTCCCGGCGCAGCGCAGCCAGGAGCACGACCGCTCGTCCGCGGTCGAGGACCGGACGGGTGACCATGCCTGAGACCGCGGGGGAGCCCGCGCTCGCCGTCGCCGTCGTCACCGGCATCGACGAGTACCAGCAGCGCCTGCTGCGCGGCATGAACCCGGTGCTGCGGGCGCGGGGCATCCCGCTCGTCGTGCACGCCAACGACCCCTACATCGGCGGCGTCCCCGCCTCGCTGGTCCGCCTGATCCGGCAGGGGCGGCCGTCGGGTGTCATCACCTCCGCGTCGAGCGCCGTCGCCGAGGAGCAGACCCTGATGGAGCTCCTGCGCGAGCTGCGGATACCCGCCGTCCACCTCGGTCGGACGCTGCCGGACCGCACCTGCGTACGGGGTGACAACGAGACCGGGATGCGGGCGCTGATGGCGCACCTGCTGGACGAGCGGGGGGTGCGGCGGCCGGTCCTGGTCCGCGGGGTGGTCCACCAGCAGGACTCGATCGTCCGCGAGGAGATCATCCGGGAGGAGCTGGCCCGACGGGGGCTCCAGGTGGACTCGGGCCTGGTCGTCCGCGGCGAGTTCGGGCACGACGTCGCCTACCGGGCGATGCGGGCGCTGCTCCGGTCCCGGCGGGACATGGACGCCGTGATCGCCTTCAACGACCCGTCGGCCCTCGGGGCGCTGGGGGCGCTGGCCGACGAGGGGCTGCGGGTCCCCGAGGACGTCGTCGTCACCGGGTTCGACAACGACCAGGCGGCCTCGCTCAGCTGGCCCGGCCTGACCACGGTCGACCAGGACCTGGAGGGGCAGGGACGGGCGGCGGCGACCGCGCTCGTCCACGAGATCGACGGCGGCGCGTCGCGCGGCGAGATCACCGTGCCCTCCCGGCTGATCGTCCGCGGATCGACCGTCTCGCCGGGACCGACCGGCAGCAGCTTCGACACCGCCGTCGCCATGGCGAGGGCCACGCAGGCCCAGCTCTCCGTGCAGGACGCCATCCTCGGCATGAACCGGGCACTCATCCGGTGCAGGACCCTCGACCAGGTCGTCGACGCCCTGGCCTCCCGACTGGACCGGCTGGGGATCGGGCGCTGCTTCCTCGCCGTCTACCAGGCGGACGACGGGTCCGCGGGGACCTTCGACCAGGCGAGGCTGGTCCTGGACTACCGGGACGGCGAGGTGCGGGAACGCACCCCCGACCTGTTCCCGACCCACCGGCTGCTGCCCGAGGCCTCTCGTCACGTGATCTCCGATTCCGGGCTCATGGTGCTCCAGCCGCTGTCCGTCCTCGACCGCGATCTCGGCTACGTGCTCTTCGAGGGGATCGAGGGGCCCGCCTCCGTCACCGAGGTGCTGCGGATGGATCTGAGTCGGACCCTGGACGGTGTGGCCAGCACGTTGGAGTTGACGGATCATGCGGCGACGTTGGAGCGGTTGGTCGCGCAGCGGACGGAGGAGTTGGAGTCGGCCAA
>JAAYAH010000220.1 GCA_012719445.1 Actinomycetales bacterium
GTCGACGGCGGAGCCGGCGACCCGAACGGTGCCGTCGACGGCGGAGCCGGCGACCCGAACGGTGCCGTCGACGGCGGCCGGTGGCCCAGCGGCCCCGGTGCGGTGACCCGGTCGCCTCCGCGGTGCCCGACGGAGGGAGGGACACGAGCGTGCCCGATCGGCTCACCTCCCTCGACGTCTCGTTCCTCTACCTGGAGGAGTCGACGACGGCGATGCACACCGGCTCGGTGATGATCTTCGCCGAGCCGCCGGAGGGGTTCGACCACACCGCCGTCGTCCGGCACGTCGCCGCCCGGATCGCCTTCGTCCCCCGGTACCGGCAGCGGCTGCGCTGGGTGCCCGGCAGGCTCGGCAACCCGGTCTGGGTCGACGACGAGGGGTTCGAGCTGACCCGCCACGTGCGCCGTTCCGCCCTGCCCCGCCCGGGGACCCGGGAGCAGTTGGAGGAGCTCGTGGCCCGGCTGCTGTCCCGACGGCTGGACCGGCGGAGACCGCTCTGGGAGCTCATCGTCGTCGAGGGGCTCGAGGACGGCGGGTTCGCCGTGGTGACCAAGGTCCACCAGGCCCTGGTGGACGGCGTGCGCACCGTCGACCTGGGGCACGTCGTCCTCGACCACAGCCCCGACGTCACCGACCCGCCGCCGGACACCTGGTGCCCGGCGCCGGAGCCGACCCTGGTGGAGCTGGTGGCCGGGGCGATCGCGGACTCGGTCCTGCGCCCACGGCAGGCGATCGACACGGTGCGCGCCGGGATCGGCGACGTCCGTGCCACCGCGGGGAAGGTGGCCGACGCGCTGGGCGGTATCGCGCTGGCCGCCCGGGCGGCGTCCCGGCCGACCCCCCGCAGCCCGCTCAACCGGGACATCTCCCGGCACCGCCGGTTCCGGATGATCGCCACCGAGCTCGACGACTACCGGCGGGTCCGGGCCCGGCACTCCGGCCCTCCCGGTACCGGGGTCACCGTGACCGACGTGATCCTCTCCGTCCTGGCCGGTGGGCTGCGGTCCTGGCTGCTCACCCGGGGGGAGCTCGTCCCACCGGACGACGTGGTGCGGGCCCTGGTGCCGATGAGCGTCAGGGCCGAGGACGACGACCGGGGCCGGGTGCTGGGCGGCCGGGTCTCCTCCCTGCTCGTCGACCTGCCGACGGGGGAGCCCAGCCCCGCGGTGCGCCTGCACCAGGTGGCCTTCCAGACCAGGGAGCACCGGGACACCGGGCAGGCCGTGGACGCCCGGGCGATCGCGGGGATCGCCGGGTTCGCCCCGCCGACGCTGCACTCCCTGGGCGCCCGGCTGGCGAGCAGCCTGTCCCGGCACCTGTTCAACCTCGTCGTCACCAACGTGCCCGGTCCGCAGCGGCCGCTGCACCTGCGCGGCGCCCGGATGCTGGCCACCCACCCGGTCGTCCCGCTGGCGAGGGGACAGGCCCTGAGCGTCGGGCTGACCTCCTACGACGGCGGGGTCTTCTACGGCCTGTACGCCGACCGGGACGCCATGCCGGACCTGGACGTCCTCGCCCAGTGCATCGAGGACGCCCTCGCCGAACTGCTCGAGACCCCTGCCTGAGAGCACCCGCCGACCCTCGGTGGGTGCCGGGCCGGGAGGCTGCGATGATCGGTGCGATCCGGGTCGTCGGTGCGCCGCCGGATCCCTCGGCCGGGACGGCGTCCGGTGACCGGCGACGGCGCACGCTGCGGTCCACGGCGACGGGCCACGACGACGGGCAATGACAACGGGCAATGACAACGCGGAGGGACGGATGCCGACGAGCGGGAGGACGCGTGTCTACGTTCCCACGACCCTGCCCGATCTCGCCGTCGCGCACGCCGCGGGCGAGCTCGGCAGCCCCGGGACGGCCGCGCACGCCGTCACGGCGACGGTCCGCGAGTGGTACGTCACCGGGGACCTCGAGGAGCTCGAGTACTCGGCCCTGCTCGAGGCGGCGGAGGCGTCGCTGCGACTCCTCGCGGCCTCTCCCGACGCGCCGCGCCGCCGGGTCGTCGTCGCCGCGGACGTCCCCGACGATGTGATCACTCCGGGCGGGACGTTCCGTTCCTCGGTGCGGTTGTCCCGTCCGCTGCCGATGGCGGCCGTCGTGAGCGCGCACGTGGACGAGCCGGACGCCGTCCCGGTCGTCATGGCGGCGGTCGAGGTGATCGACGCCGCGGACGCCGGCGACGAGGACGCCCGCTTCGCCCTCGACGAGGTCGAGGCCTGCGATCTGCTCTGGTACGACGTGACCGAGATCGGGCACCTCGGCTGACCGGGACCTATTCACGGAGGGTAGCGACAGATTCTCGGTGCGTACCGAGGTTTCGTGTACACACAGTCACCAAACCGGCTCCCGGCGGGGCGATCGGCCAGAAACGGCGACGGTGTGTGCAGGGGAACGACCAAAGGCCCAGACCGGATGGTGCCTGCGGGTGCATGGTTGACCGGTGAACGCTCCGCGTAAGGCAGCTCCGAGGGTGCTTCCCACCAGCCCCTTCAACCGCACCGAGTCAGCCCAGCGGGCTCTTCCCCGACTCGAGGTCGGCGACCGTATCACCCACGACAGGTTCGGGCTCGGCCGAGTGATCCACGTTGACAGCTCCGAGTACGTCAGCGTCGACTTCGGTACCGAACCGGTACGACGCATTCCGGTTTCCAGCCGGGCACTGACCAAGATCTGAGAGCGGTCCCGGTCAGGACCGATCTCGGAGCAACGTCACCGGCCGGCGCGCCGCGCCGGGTCAGTCCCGGTAGCGCCGCAGCGTCTCGGCGACCGCCGTGACGAAGGCGTCGCGTGCCTCCCTGCGCGGGTTGTGCCCGGCAGGGAGGGCAAGGACGTCGCAGCCGCCCCGGCATGCGGCCGCGCACCGCTCGGCCGCCGAACCGGGCACGATGCCGCCCCGCTCGGGGTCGCCGTGCACCAGCAGTACCGGGCAGCTGACCTTCGCGAGCAGCGCCCGCAGCGGCTTGCCCCAGTCGACGGGCACATCGAGGTGACTCCGGTCGAGGTCCAGCTTGCTCCGGAGCCACGGACCGTACTCGTCCTCCGGCCAGTCCGGGGTACGCGTCCGCAGCAGCGTCAGCCGGCCCCGCTCGTCGAGCGAGCGCACCTCGTCGACGGTCTCCAGCAGCTCCCCTGCTGACCGGGACCGGGGCGGTCTCGCCCTCGCGGGCTCCTCCAGCACCAGGTGGACCACGACGTCGGGACGGGCGGCGGCGACCCTCGTCGCGGTGACCGCTCCGAGGGAGTGCCCGAGCACCACGACCCGGCCCCGGCGTCCGGCCACCCGGGGCAGGGCGTCCAGCACGCCCAGCGCGGTGGCCCGGTGGTCCTTGACGACGTACTCCGGTCCCCCCGGCCACGGTGTCCCCCCGTGCCCGGGGGCGTCCGGGGCAACCACGGTCCACCGGCGCCCCAGCGCGCGGGCCAGCGGGGCGAACACCTCCCCGGAGTCCGTCCAGCCGTGCAGGGCGAGGAGCAGCGGCAGCCGAGCGGCGTCCGGGTCCGTCGACGGCCAGACCCGCACCTGCACCGGCCCGGTCCCGGTGCGGACCCGGACCGCGAGCGGCGGCTCCTCGCCGTCGGGCAGCCGGTCGGCGTCGATCGTGGACACGGGATCAGCGCTCCCGGAGCCAGTCCCGGCCGACCTCCGCCTCGATCCGGAGGGCCGACCGGACCGCGGGCTCGGCGGCGCGTTCGATCCGTCCGCCGAGCAGGGGCACGGACGCGGTGAGGTCGCCGGCGACGTCCTCGACGGTCGCAGCTCCCTCGGCAGCCAGCCCGATCCGGGCGCTGAGCCGTACCGGCGCACCTGCGATCTCCACCTCGGTGGTGCCGGTGCGCCCGTCGTCGGCTGCCGCGGCCGACCAGGTCGTCCGCTGCGTGATCGTCAACCGCTGACCGGCGAAGGACCGCACGAAGTCCGGCATCCCCGTCGTCGGCAGCACCCGCCTGGTGGTCACCGTCGCACCCCCGTCGGCGCGCTCCTCGACGGTGACCTGGTGCTCGGTGGCGCCACTGGCCGTGCACACGCGTTCCTGGAACCGGCGGTCGGTGAGCATCGCGAACACCGCGGCCGGGGCGGCGTCGAAGTGGATCCGATCGGTGAGGCGCACGGGGTCCCCCGGGTGACTGTGGGTGGTGACGCCATCGGAGCCTAGGCCACCCCGGCCGTCCGGTCGCCTCCGACCGCCCGGGTGCCGTCGGTCGGCGGGGTCGCTCCCGACCGCCCGGCGACGGGAGCCCGTTGCCCGGCGGTGCCCGGCCGGCGCCGGGTCTGCCCGCCGCCGGTGCCTAGGCTGGGATGGTGACCACCCTCAACAACATGGTCCACCGGCACACCGACCTGCAGCCGGAGGACACGGACTGGCTCCAGCAGCTCGTCGGCGACTGGCAACTGCTCTCCGACCTGTCCTTCGCCGACCTGGTGCTGTGGGTGGTCGACCGGGAGACGGGGGGCTGGGTCGCCGTCGCCCACGTCCGTCCGTCCACCGGCGCGACGGTGTACTACGACGACATCGTCGGGTTGCAGGTGCCGCGGGGACGGCGGCTGCCTCTCGACCGCGCGCACGACCTCGGTCGGATCTGCCGCGAGCGCGACCCGGAGTGGCGGGACGACGTGCCGGTCAGGGAGGAGACGATCCCCGTCGTCCGCAACGGCCGGGTGATCGCCGTGATCTCCCGGCACACGAACCTCGCGGCCGCCAGGACCCCCAGCCGGCTGGAGCTCACCTACCTGCAGTGCGCGGACGACCTCGCCGCCATGGTGACCTCGGGCGAGTTCCCGACCGCCGGGGCGTCGACGACCTCCCGGCGCGGAGCCCCTCGGGTGGGCGACGGCCTGATGAGGCTCGACCGCGAGGGACGGGTCCTCTACGCCAGCCCGAACGCCGTCTCGGCGATGCACCGGCTCGGGTACGTGGGTGAGGTCATCAACCACCCGCTCTCGGAGATCGTGATCCCGCTGCTGGACGCCAGCGTGCCCGTGGACGAGTCCCTCCCGCCCATCCTCAGCGGGCGGGTTCCGTGGCGTTCCGACTTCGACGTGCGCGGCACGACGCTGTCCCTGCGGGCGATCCCGTTGCGGACCAGGGGGGAGCGGGTCGGTGCCCTGCTGCTGCTGCGCGACGTCTCCGATCTCCGCCGTCGGGAACGCGAACTGCTGACCAAGGACGCGACCATCCGCGAGGTCCATCACCGGGTCAAGAACAACCTGCAGACAGTTGCCGCCCTGTTACGGCTACAGGCGCGGCGGATCCCGTCCGATGAGGGGCGAGTGGCCCTGCTGGAGGCCATGCGGCGGGTGGCGACCATCGCCATGGTGCACGAGACGCTCTCGGCGGGACTCGGGGAGACGGTGAACTTCGACGAGGTCGCGGAGCGGACCGTCGCCCTCGCCATCGAGCTGGCGGCACCCGTCGCACCGGTGACGGTGGAACGTGAGGGGAGGTTCGGGGAGTTGCGGGCGGAGAACGCGACACCACTGGCGCTCGTCCTCACCGAGCTCGTCACGAACGCCGTGGAGCACGGGCTCGGGGTATCGGGGGGGACGGTCGCCGTCCGTGCGGAGCGGGACGGCGAGCACCTGCGAGCCGTGGTGCGGGACACCGGGATCGGGCTTCCCGAGGGGTTCGTCGCCGGCGTCGACGGGTTGGGGACCCAGATCGTGCAGGCGCTCGTCGGGGGTGACATGCGGGGGCGCATCCAGTGGCACAGCCCGGAGGGGGGCGGCACCGAGGTGAGCGTCGAGGTCCTGCTGCGTTCGGTGGACACGGGACAGGCCGACCCGTCCGTCACGCCGTCGCCGGAGCACAGGGGACCGGTGGCCGCGGCGGGCTTCCTCCCGCCGACAAGCACCGGGCCCTCGGTGTGAGGACCCGGTGCCAGGGATGAGGATGCGGTCGTGCAGCGAGCGGCGCGGGATGTCCGCGACCGCACGCGGAAGGGGTGCCGGGTCAGCCTGCGCGCCGAGCCCGTGCGTTGCGGCGCTTGAGGGCGCGACGCTCGTCCTCGGACAGGCCGCCCCACACTCCGGCGTCCTGCCCCGTCTCCAGTGCCCAGCGAAGGCACGTGTCGACGACGTCGCAGCGCCGGCAGACGATCTTGGCCTCCTCGATCTGCAGCAGTGCGGGACCCGTGTTCCCGATCGGGAAGAACAGCTCGGGGTCCTCTTCAAGGCACGCTGCCCGGTGACGCCAGTCCATGGGTGGGTTAGCTCCTTTGCCCGTCAGGGCACTCGGTGTGTTCAGCCGTGTAGGCGGCTCGTCGCAGGCGCATGCGTACGCCACACCAGGTCGATGGAGTGGACGCCGTATGCACCTCGAGGGAGGCGTCGTCGCACCCCTCGTCCGTCCTAACGACAAGCCTCACATCCTTGTGCCCGCCTTCACAAGGCTTTCTCGGATTCTGCCCGGCGGGGTCGGACCCCACCGGTACTGCACTCGGGTGAATGTAATCGCTCGACTACGCTCAGCGATAGCCCCTGGCGGCAACTTTTTTACCTCTCGGTGACAGGGACATCACCTCGCGCGAGTCCCAACGGTGCTGATGGTCCGTTTCACCCCTCTGTGGGGTGCGGCAACCCTCCGACCTCATGACGCTCAATCGCCCGGAAGTGGTCGCGTCATCGTTGTCATTGTGATGGAACTCACACTCAAGGTGGCTCTCACGGCCGACCGGAAGGGGATGGCCCCGAGCGAACTCCGTAGATCGACAATGGGATGCCCCGGTGCCGGTGATCGACGATCGTGGGGCGACGCCCGGGCGTTCTCGGCCGTGGACCGGGAAAACATCGATCGCGGACCGGAGGAGTCCTGACCCGGGGATCATCGAAAGTCGTCCCGGGGATCGGGGGAAGGGGGGATGGGAAATCCCCTAATGCTCGTCAATCAGGCTTTGGCGCATGGTGGTGAGACTTCTCGACAACAACCGCGAGACGCTCATTTGGGACATGCCGACCTCGGTGGCGATCTGGGACTGTGACATGCCCCGTATGAACCGTAAAGCCAGGATTCGGCGCTCGCGCGCCGGGAGTCGGGCGAGCAGCGGCCGCAGGGTCTCACGGTGCTCGACGAGCTCCAGGCCCTCGTCCAGGGACCCGAGGTGGAACTGGTCGACCTCCAGCGGGGTGGTCGGCAGGGGGACCGTCGCGTAGGCGGCGGACATCTCCAGGGCCTCGACGATGAGCTCCGCGTCGGTGTCGAGATGGCGCGAGAGTTCCTCGACGGTGGGGGAGCGGCCGAAGGCCTGGGTGAGGAACTCCCGGCTCTCGCCGACCCGGCGCCCGAGATCCTGGAGCCGGCGGGGCACCCGCAGGGCCCAGCCCCGGTCGCGGAAGTGCCGGCGCAGCTCGCCGAGGATGGTCGGGACCGCGAACCCGGTGAACGAGCCCCGGGACGGGTCGAACCGGTCGACGGCGTTGAGCAGGCCGATGGTCCCCACCTGGACCAGGTCGTCGTAGGGCTCGCCGCGGCCCCGGAACCGTTGCGCGAGATGGTGGACCAGGGGGAGCTCCGCCTCCACCGCGGCCTTGCGGAGCTCGGCGCGGCGGGGGTCGTCCTCGGGGAGCGTGGCGAGCCGCGCGAGCAGCACCTCGGTGCCGTCCGGCGACGGCTCGGCGGGGGATGCGGGTCCGGTCGCCGGGGACGAGGCCCCGGACGTCTGGGCGGGGGGTCGGGGCGACGCAGGCGCGAGGACCCGGACGCCCGGCGGGCACTCCGTCATCCCGTTCCGCTCGGTCACGGCACCCTCCGACCTCCGACGTGGGTCAGCCGGACCCAGGATCCTCCGTCGGTGGTCCCGGTTTCCACCTGTCCGACCAGGGCTTCCAGGACCGACCACGCGAAGCTGTTCCGATCCGGGAGCACGGTCGTCGGTCCGGTCATGTGGACCTCGAGAGCCTCCCGGCCGATGGAGAAGATAGCCATGACGTCCTCCCCGGGGTGCGCCCGGTGGTCGAGAAGCAGCGCACACGCCTCGTCGACGGCGATGCGCAGGTCCTCGATCTCGTCGAGGGTCAGGTCGAGGCGGGCGGCCAGCCCCGCGGCCGCCGTCCGGATGACCGCGAGGTACGCGGGATCGGCCGGCACCTTCAGCTCGATGCTGTCGGTGGTCTCCGTGGCCGTGTCATGCCAGGTGGTCCGCACCGGGGCTCCATCTCCCTCGCAGCCTCGTCCGTTCCGGCGCCCGCCGTCGTCACGCTCAGGAGCGGTCCGCCCGTCGGCGTGACGTTCCGTCGACGGCCGGGACCACCGCGCCGTCACCCGTGCCACGACGAGGGCGTGCTGTCGCTCTCGTCGTGTGAGCGTCCGGTCACGGAGGGCCTGACAAGTACAGAGGGTATCTGGTGGCGAGCGATCCGTGCTGGTGCTCTGGGCAAACCATTGCAGGTCCCCATCATCCAGTCGGAGTCACCGGCTCCGGGGAGGAACCGGGTTTCGGTAACCCGGCGCACCACTTGTGGACAAACCCGCACCATCTCCGGCCGGTTTCCCTATGCTGCGTCAGCGGCGGGGGGTCGCCGAACGGGGGGAGGCGCGCGTGGACGGGACGGCGATCGTCACCGGCGAGGTCCGCGAGCTGATCAGGCGCAGCGGGATCGACCCGGCCCGGGACCGGGTGCGGGTCAGGAGCCTGGTGCGGGACGCCGTGGCCGACTACGACGAGCGCTCGCTCACCGGCTCCCTCCCACCGCTGGCCGATCCGGCCGGGACGGCTCGGCGGGTGTTCGACGAGGTCGCCGGGTTCGGGCCGTTGCAGGCGCTCCTCGACGACCCGGCGGTCGAGGAGTTCTGGATCAACGAGCCGGGTCGGGTCCTCGTCGCCCGGGGCGGGGTGAACGAGGCGACGGACATCGTGCTCGGGGCCGAGGAGGTCAGGGATCTCGTCGAGCGGATGCTCACGCCGTCCGGGCGCCGGGTCGACCTGAGCCGGCCGTTCGTGGACGCCGCGCTCCCCGACGGCTCCCGGCTGCACGTCGTCATCCCCGACGTCACCCGCTCGTCGTGGGTGGTGAACGTCCGTAAGTTCGTCGCGCGGGCGTCGACGCTCACCGAGCTCGTCGCCCTCGGCACGCTGACGTCCCGCGCCGCCGGGTTCCTCGCCGCAGCGGTCGCGGCCGGGTTGAACGTCCTCGTCTCGGGGGGCACCCAGGCCGGCAAGACGACACTGCTCGGCTGCCTCGTGGCCGCCGTCCCGCCCCGGGAACGGGTGCTCACCTGCGAGGAGGTCTTCGAGCTCAGGGTCGAGCGTCCCGACACGGTGGGGATGCAGTGCCGGCAGCCGAGTCTGGAGGGGACCGGTGAGATCCGGCTGTCCCGGCTGGTGACGGAGGCGCTGCGGATGCGCCCGGACCGGATCGTCGTCGGCGAGGTCCGGCGCGAGGAGAGCCTCGACCTCCTCCTCGCGCTCAACAGCGGCCTGCCCGGGATGTGCACCGTGCACGCCAACTCGGCGCGGGAGGCGGTGCTGAAGATGTGCACGCTCCCCCTGCTGGCCGGCGAGAACGTGAGCGATCGGTTCATCGTGCCGACCGTCGCGGGCAGCATCGACCTCGTGGTCCACCTCGAGCTGGGCAGGGACGGCGGGCGTCGGGTCCGCGAGATCGCCGCGGTACCGGGCCGGGTCGTCGGCGGGGAGATCGAGATCGTGGACGTGTTCACCGAGCGGGACGGCGACCTGGTACCCGCCGGGGGGATGCCGCCCCACCCGGACCGGTTCGCCCGTGCCGGGATCCCCGTGGCCGCGCTGCTGGACCCCGCAGCCCCGGGGCGGGGGTGAACCGGTCGTGGACGTCCTCGTCGGCCTGCTGCTCGGGGCGGGGGTCGGCTGCCTGTGGTGGTCCTGCTGGGCGCCGACCGCGGCGTCCCGGGCGGTGGCCGGCCGGGGCATGGCGGTCCGCCCGGCCGAACGGCTCCGGGACCTGCTCGCCCGGGCGGGGACGCCCGACGTCGAGCCGCGGGCCGTGCTGACCGCGTGCCTGTGCTGTGGCGGGGTGACCCTGGTCGTGGTCTCCGCCGTCTCCCGCACGCCGACGATCGCCGTCCTGCTCTCCGTCGCGGCCGCCTGGGGTCCCCTCGGCGTGGTCCGGAGGAGGGCGGCCCGGCGACGGGCCCGGCTCAGGGAGCTGTGGCCGGACGTCGTCGACAACCTCTGCTCCGGGGTGAGGGCGGGGCTGTCCCTCGCCGAGGCGCTGAGCAGGCTCGGCGACCGGGGACCGGAACCGCTGCGGCCCGCGTTCCGGGCCTTCGAGGGCGACCTGCACGCCTCGGGGCGGTTCGTCGACGCCCTGGACGCGCTCAAGGACCGCCTCGCGGATCCCGTGGGCGACCGGCTCTGCGAGGTGCTTCGCATCGCGAGGGAGGTCGGTGGGTCGGACCTGGGGCGGCTCCTGCGCGGCCTGTCCGCGTCGCTGCGCGAGGACGCGCGGGCCCGGGGCGAGCTGGAGGCCAGGCAGACCTGGAACGTCAACGCCGCGCGGGTGGCCGTCTCGGCCCCATGGCTGGTGCTCGGTCTGCTGGCCACCAGGCCGGAGTCCCTCGCCGCCTACCGCGAACCGGCCGGTGCCCTGGTGCTCGCCGTCGGCGCCGCGGTGTCGGTGTTCGCCTACCGGGCGATGATCCGGATCGGTCGGCTGCCGGAGGAAGGCCGGGTGCTGCGATGACCGCACAGGCGATCGGCGCCGCGGCCGGGGCGCTGGGCGGGCTGGGTGCTGTCCTGCTCCTCGCCTGGCTGTCGTCGCTGCGCGCGCCGCGGCTCGACGACCGGCTCGCCCCCTACCTCTCCGATGCCGCCGGGTCGCGGCTGCTGCCGGTGGATCCGGTGCCGCGGGGTCCCCTCGCGGACCTGCTCCGGCTGTTCGCCCCCTGGGCCGGCGAGGTCCTCGGCCGGGCGGAGCGGTGGGCGGGCTCCTCCTCGGTGACCGGCTCCCTGCTCCTCCGGGCGGCCTCGGGGAGCTCGGTGGAGGAGTACCGGGCCGAGCAGGTGGCCTGGGCCGTGGTCGGTGCCGGGGTCGGTGCCGCGGCGGGGTGGGTCGGTGGGAACACCGGGATCGTCCCGCTGGTGGGGTTCGTCGTGGCCGGCGCGCTCGCCGGGGCACTGGCGAGGAGTCAACTGCTGGTCCGGGCCGCGCGGCGCAGGGACGAGCGGATCCTCGCCGAGTTCCCCGCGGTGGCCGAGCTGCTGGCCCTGGCCGTCGGGGCCGGCGAGGGGGCTGCCGCGGCCCTGGAACGGGTGGCCGGGGTCTGCACCGGGGAGCTCGCCGTGGAGCTGCGCCGGACCCTCGCCGAGACCGCAGCCGGGGTCCCCCTGGTCCCGGCGCTGGAGGCCATGGCGGCCCGGACGTCGCTCCCGGCGGTGGCCCGGTTCGTCGACGGCCTCGCCGTGGCGGTCGACCGCGGGACACCGCTGGCCGAGGTGCTGCACGCCCAGGCCCAGGACGTGCGGGAGCTGTCCCGGCGCAGGCTCCTGGAGATCGGTGGGAGACGGGAGATCGCGATGATGGTTCCGGTGGTCTTCCTGATCCTTCCGGTGACCGTCGTGTTCGCCGCCTTCCCCGGTCTCGCCGTCCTGGAGCTGGGGCCGTGACGAGCGAGGTGGGCGCGGCAGCCGCGGGCGGCACCCGGGACGCATCGCGTCGCCGGGACGCACCGAGTCGCCGGGACACGGGGTTTCCGGAGCTGTGGGACGACACAGGATGTGTGGGAGGGGGGATCCGGGTGCACCGGATGCTGGTGAGGATCGGCCGGGCGGCCGGGCGGGGCGGCGACCGGGGAGACGTCCCGGGCTGGGTGATGATCACCCTGATGACCGCAGGGTTGGTCCTGGCGCTGTGGGGCGTCGCGGGAGCCCGCCTGGAAGAGGTGTTCGACCAGGCCATGGACCGGGTTCTCGGCGGCTGAACGGTGGCCGCCCCGGTGGCCTGCGCAGGCGCAGGCGCGGGGACGGCGGACCGCGGTGCCGCCGTGGTCGAGGTCGTCCTCGTCACCGTCCTGCTCACGGTGCTGTTCGTCGCGCTCCTGCAGCTCGTCCTGGTGCTGCACGTGCGCAACACGCTGACCGACTGCGCGGCGGAGGGGGCACGGTACGGGGCCCTCGCGGACCGGGACCCTGCCGCCGGAGCGCGGCGGGCGACGGAGCTGGTGACCGCCGACCTGTCCGCCCGCTACGCCACGGACGTCAGCGCCGGGTTCGAGCGGGTCGACGGGGTCGACACCGTCGTCGTGGTGATCCGGGCCCCGCTGCCCGTGGTGGGCCTGATCGGGCCCCGGCGGGTGCTGACCGTCCGGGGTCACGCCGTCGCGGAGGTGCCGTGACCGCGCCGATCGCCGACCCGGTCTCCGCGGCCACGGCACCTCCGGCCTCGTCCTCGCGGCGGCCCGCGGGCCGTCCGTCTCCCGGGCGGGGCGACGAGGGGTCGGCGATGGTGGAGTTCCTCGCCCTGGCCGTGCTGCTGCTCGTGCCCCTGCTGTACCTCGTGATCACGCTGGGGCGGGTCCAGGCGGCGACCATGGCCGTCGACGGGTCGGCCCGCACCGCGGCGAGGGTCTACGTCCTCGGGCGGGACGAGGAGCGTGCCCGGCGGCAGGCCGAGGCGACGGTGGCCCTCGCGCTGCGGGACCACGGCTTCCGCCCGGCACCGGCGGCGCTGACCGTCGACTGCTCCACCCGGCCGTGCCCGGCCCCGGGGGCCGTGGTCCGGGTGTCGGTGGAGCTGGACGTCCTCCTCCCCGGGGTGCCCGCAGCCCTCGACCGGGTGGTGCCCCTGCACGTCACCGTCCGGGCGCGGCAGGTCGCGGTCGTGGACGACCTCCGGGGCGTCCCGGACCGGGGAGGGAGCTGATGGTCCGGCGGGCCGCACGGCCATGGCAGCGGGTGCGACGTGGCCGGCTGCGGCAGGTACCGGGGCGTTCGACGCGTGCCGCGCGGGCGGCGGGCCGGGACGACGAGGGGCAGGTGCTGCTGCTCACCCTGCTGTACGCCCTGGTCGCCTTCGCGCTCGTGGCCGTCGTCACCGACGTGACCTCGGTCCATCTGCAGCGGAACCGGCTGACGGCGCTCGCGGACGCCGCTGCCCTCGACGCCGCGGACGGCCTCGACGCGGGGTACCTCTACCAGGACGGCCTCCCCGGGAGCGACGCGGCGACGGGCGGCCGTGCGGGCGGGGACCGGAGCGTTCCCGGGACGGCACCGGCCGGGCTGCCGCTGTCCGACGCGACGGTGCGGGCGAGCGTGCTGTCCCATCTCGCCGACGCCGGGGCCGAGGCCACGTTCACCGACCTGGCCGTCGGGGCCACCACGGGGAGCCCGGACGGGAGAACCGCCCAGGTGACCCTGGTCGCGGTCGCCAGACTGCCGATCCTCACCACGGTGACCTCCCGGTGGTGGTCCGGGGTCCCCCTGCGCGTCACCTCGCGGGCCAGGGCGCGCCCGGACACCGCACCTGCGGGGGAGCGCACGGTCCGGTGACGGATCCCGAGGGGAGAATACGGGCGCCACCGGCCCGAGCACGGATAGTCTCAAGTCGGCGGTACAGCATCCCGAGGATCACGATGGATCGAGCAGCCCGGGATCCGGCGACCAGGATGGCAGGCAGCATGGCGGAGACTTCCGCGCGTCTCGTCGTGGCTGTCGTGACCGGGGTCAACGAGTACCAGACGCGGCTTCTCCGCGGCGTGCGGCCGGCGCTCGCAGCGCATGATCTCCCCCTCGTCGTCCACGCGAACGATCCCTTCTCCCCGGGTATCCCCGCCTCCCTGGTCCGACTGCTCCAGCAGGCCCGCCCACGCGGCGTCATCATGACGAACTGCCTCGCCGCCGCGGAGGAGGAGGAGATGGCCGAGCTGCTCGACACGCTCGGCATCGCCGTCGTCTACATCGGCGTCACCCGGCCCGACGCCACCTGCGTCCACGCCGACAACGTCAGCGGGATGCGGCTGCTCGTGCAGCACGTCGTGGACGAGCGGGGCGCGCGACGTCCCGCCCTGGTCAGGGGGATCCCGCACCAGTCGGACTCCGTGCAGCGGGAGGCGGTGTTCCGGGAGGAACTGGCCCTGCGGGGGATCACCCTCGACGAGCGGCTGGTCCTCAACGGGGACTTCAGCCACGACGTCGCCTACGCCGCGACGCGCGAGCTGCTCAAGCGCCGGCGGGACATGGACGCCGTCGTGGCGCTCAACGACCTGTCCGCGCTGGGTGCGCTCGGGGCGCTCACCGACGAGGGCATCGCGGTGCCCGAGGACGTCATCGTCTCCGGGTTCGACAACGAGCAGGTGTCCTCGCTGAACTGGCCGGGCCTCACCACGGTCGACCAGGACCTCGAGGGGCAGGGCGAGCAGGCGGCCGCCTTCCTGCTCGAGGACATCCTCGCCAGGGAGCGGGGCGGGGCCGGGGTCACGCCGCGCGGCGACGTCCCCGTGCCCTCCCGGCTCGTGGTGCGGGGATCGACGGCGCCGAGGGGCCGGCCGGCGACGGACGAGTTGGACACCGCGATCGACATGGCGCGGGCGGCGCAGTCCCAGCTCGCCGCGCAGGACGCCGTGGTCGGGATGAACCGGGCGATGATCCGCTGCCGGACCCTCGACCAGGTGGTCGACGCCCTGGCCTCCCGACTGGACCGGCTCGGGGTCGGACGGTGCTACCTGGCCGTCTACGACCGGGCCGGGGCCGAGGTCTTCCCCGCCGGGTCCAGCGAGCGGGCACGCCTGATCCTCGCCTACCGGGAGGGGGCGACGCACGCCCTGCCCGACGAGGTCTTCCCCTCGTCGCAGCTGCTGCCGAAGGGGCTGCTCCCGGAGCTGGACGGCGGGTTGCTCGTCCTGCAGCCGCTGTCGGTCCTCGACCGGGAGCTCGGCTTCGTCCTGTTCGAGCAGGAACGGGGGCCGGTGACGCTCACCGAGGTCCTCCGGATGGACCTCAGCAGGACCCTCGACGCGGTGTTCAGCACCCAGGAGCTGGAGGACCACGCCGCGACGCTGGAACGCCTGGTCGCCCGGCGGACCAGGGAGCTGGAGTCCGAGGTCGTCACCCGACGCCGGGCCGAGCGGGACCTCCAGCGGGCCAACGCCGAGCTGCAGCGGTCCCTCATGCTCGACGGCCTCACCCGGATCGCCAACCGGGTGGCCTTCGCCCGCCACCTCGAGCAGCAGTGGCAGGTGCAGGCGGCGGAGGGGGCCGAGTTGGCGCTGCTCATGGTGGACGTCGACCTGTTCAAGGCCTACAACGACCGGTACGGGCACCTGCTCGGGGACGAGACGCTGCGCACCGTGGCGAACTGCCTGGAACGGGCCGTCCGTGACCCGGAGGACCTGGCCTGCCGGTACGGCGGCGAGGAGTTCGCCGTCGTGCTCCCCCGCAGCGGTATCCAGGGGGCCGTCGCCGTCGCGGTCCGGTTCCGTGGGCTGCTCGCCGAGGCGGCCATCCCGCACGCCGCCTCACCGGTCGCCCCGATCGTCACGGCCAGCGTCGGCATCGCCGTGGCCGTGGCGTCGACGGACGTGAACCCCGCGTCCGTGGTCGAGGCGGCGGACAAGGCCCTGTACCGGGCGAAGGCCCTCGGCCGGGACCGGGTCGCCGTCGCGGGCAGGGGCGATCCGGCGGCAGGCCGGATCCTCTCCGGGGCGGAGCTCACCGCGCTGACCGGCGAGGGCAACGGGACGGAGGACCCCGGGTCGCGCGTGGTCACCCCGGCCGACCGCTGACGGCCTCGGCGGACCGGTGCCAGCCCGCCGGTGTCAGCGGGCCGGGGCTCCCGCCAGGCCTTACCGCCCGGCTCCCCCCGGAAGGCCGGTGCCCGTTCTGGGGCAGGATGTACGACGTTCGCCTATCTCGCGACGGTGTGTCACGGCTGGAGGCGCCGTATGATCGACCGGCACCTGTCTCCGGCCGCCAGGACGGCAGGGAAGATGACGAAGATCTCCGCCCGCCACGTCGTGGTCGTCATGACGGGGGTCGGGTCGTACCAGATCCCGATGCTCCGCAGCATGCGTGAGGTCTTCTCCCGGCACGGCATCTCGCTCATCGCCCACACCACCGACCCCTTCGCCCCGGGGATCCCGGTGTCCCTGCAGCGGCTGCTCAGGGAGGGGATGGCGGACGGGGTCGTCATGACCAACTGCCTCGTCGGCGACGAGGAGGACGAGCTGGTCGAGATGCTCGCTGCCCTCGGTGTCCCCTCCGCGTTCATCGGCCTCCGCGTCTCCGGCGCCACCAGCGTGTACGGGGACAACCTCGTCGGGATGCGGGAGCTCATGGCGCACCTGCTGGACGACCGGGGGGTGCGCAGGCCCGTCCTGCTCCGGGGTATCCGGCACCAGCCGGACACGGTGCAGCGGGAGGTGGTGTTCCGGGAGGAGCTGGCGCGCCGGGGCGTCCCCGTGGACGAGGGGCTGGTCGTCGACGGGGAGTACCAGCACGACGTGAGCTTCGCCGCGGTCCGGGATCTCCTCGCCCGGCGGCAGGACCTGGACGCCGTGGTGGCCATGAACGACATGTCCGCCCTCGGCGCGCTGGAGGCGCTGGCCGACGGGGGGCTGCGGGTCCCGGAGGACGTCCTCGTCACGGGCTTCGACGACGACCCGGCGGCATCCCTCACCTGGCCGGGACTCACCTCCGTCGACCAGGGGCTGGCGGAGCAGGGTGCGGCGGCCGCCACCGGGCTCGTCGCGCAGCTGGCGGGCCGGCCGCCGTCGGGTGAGGTCGTCGTCCCGACCCGGCTCGTGGTCCGCGGATCCACCGCCGCGGGCGAGAACGAGGAGGCCTGCCGGGTGGACTCCGCGCTGGAGATGGCCAGGGAGGCTCACGGCCGGATCATCGCGAGGGACGCCGTCCTGGGCATCAGCAGGGCGATGATCCGGTGCCGCACCGTCGACCAGGTCGTCGAGGCGTTCACCTCCCGTCTGAACCGGCTCGGCCTGCTGCGGTGCTTCCTGGTGGCCTACGCGGGGCCGGACCCGGCCGGCGGGACCGGTGCTCCGCGCCACCAACGGGCCCGCCTGCTCCTGGACCACCGCGAGGGAAGGGCGTGGCCCCTGACCGCGGACACCTTCTCCTCCTCCGAGCTGCTCCCGGCCGAGCTCAGGGGGGAGCTGGATCGCGGCCTGCTGGTCATGCAGCCGCTCTCGGTGGTGGACCGGGAACTCGGCTACATGCTCTTCGAGCAGCATCTCGGGTCCGTCGAGATCACCGACGTGCTGAGGATCGACCTCAGCAGGACCCTGGACTCGGCCCTCGGGACGCAGGAGCTGGCCGACCACGCGGCGACGCTGGAGCGGCTGGTCATCCGCCGCACCAGGGAGCTGGAGGCCGAGGTGGTGACCCGGCGCCGGGCCGAACGCGAGCTGCAGCGGGCGAACGGCGAGCTGCAGCGCATGCTCATGCACGACTCGCTGACCCGGATCGCCAACCGGGTGGCCTTCGCCCGGCACCTGGAGCGACAGTGGCGGGCCCTCGCCGACCGGGGCGGGGAGCTGGCCGTGGTCATGGTGGACGTCGATCTGTTCAAGGCCTACAACGACCACAACGGACACGTGGTCGGGGACGAGGCGCTGCGGGCCGTCGCGTCCTGCCTGGAGCGGGCCGTCCGGGCGCCCGAGGACCTGGCCTGCCGGTACGGCGGGGAGGAGTTCGCCGTCGTGCTGCCGGACAGCGACGTCACGGAGGCGCTCGCCGTGGCCGACCGGTTCCGCGACCTGCTCGCCGAGGCCTCCATCCCGCACGGCGCCTCGCCGGTGGCCTCGGTCGTCACCGCGAGCATCGGCGTCGCCGTGACGGTGGCCACGCCCGAGGGCGATCCGTCGAGCGTGGTGGAGGCGGCCGACGCCGCGCTGTACCGGGCCAAGGCGTCGGGCCGGAACCAGGTGTTCGTCGCGGCACGGGAGGACCGTCCCCGGCGGATCACCCTGCCGGACGCGTCCGGGGGACCGGGTGGCGGCAAGGTGCGGATCGGGGACCTCCCGGCGGGGACGAAACCGTCCTCCCGGACCGATCCCTGAGAGCCGGGCGTCTCAAGTCGGTGTTCCGCCGACCCGACGATCACAGGGGGAATCGATCGACCCGTCTCCGGCGTCCAGATGGCAGGGGATCATGGCGGAGCCTCCGGTGCGCCCCGCGGTGGCTGTTGTCACGGGCCTGGACGAGTACCAGATGCGGCTGCTCCAGGGCATGGCCCAGGTGCTCACCGGCCGGGGGATCCCGCTGATCGTGCACGCCAACGACCCGTTCGCCCCCGGGGCCTCCTCGCCGCTCCTCGTCGGCCTGCTCCGGCACGGTCGCCCGCTCGGTGTCATCGCGTCCGCGACGAACGTCGACGCCGAGGAGCGGCAGTTGGTCGACGTCGTGTCCGCCCTCGGCCTCCCCTTCGTCCGGGTCGGTGCCAGTGTGCCCGGGACCGTCTGCGTGCACGGGGACAACATCACCGGGATGCGGGCGCTGATGGCGCACCTGCTGGACGAGCGCCGCGCCCGCCGGATCGTCCTGGTCCGGGGGATCCCGCACCAGATGGACTCGATGGAGCGGGAGCGGGTGTTCCGGGACGAGCTGGCCAGCCGGGGCATCCCGATGGACGAGCGGCTCGTCGTCGACGGCGGGTTCACCCACGAGCAGTCCTACGTCGTCGTCCGCGACCTGCTCGGCCGCTACCGCGACATGGACGCCGTCGTGGCCTTCAACGACCTGTCGGCGCTGGGGGCCATCGGCGCCCTCGCCGACGAGGGGCTGCGGGTCCCCGAGGACGTGGCGGTCACCGGGTTCGACAACGACCAGACGGCCCTGCACTGGCCGGGGCTCACCACCGTCGACCAGGACCTGGAGCGGCAGGGCCAGGCCGCCGCCGTCGCCCTGCTGGGTTTCGTCGAGGGCAGGCCGCCGGAGGAGGACAACGTCGTCCCCTCCCGGCTGATCATCCGCGGGTCGACGGCCCCCCGCGGCATGCCCGCCACGAGGGAGCTGGGTGACGCGATCTCCATGGCGAGGGCCGCGCAGACCCAGCTCGCCGCCCAGGACGCGGTGCTGGGGATGAACCGGGCCATGTCCAGGTGCCACGACCTCGACCAGGTCGTGGAGGCCCTGGCCTCCCGGCTGGCCCGGCTCGGCGTCAACCGGTGCTTCCTGGCGACCCTGGAGCTGGAGCACGGTCCCGGGGGCGCGATGACGCGCAGGGCCCGGCTGGTCCTCGCCTATCACCACCACCGGGTGCGGGCCTTCCCCGAGGCGACGTTCCCCCCGGAACAGCTGCTGCCGGACGAGCTGTTCCACGAGCTGAGGGAGGGCGCCCTCGTGCTCCAGCCGCTCACGATGATCGATCGTGAGCTGGGGTACGTGCTCTTCGAGCCGACCCGGGGCATGGCGACCGTCGCCGAGGTGCTGCGGATGGATCTGAGTCGGACCCTGGACGGTGTGGCCAGCACGTTGGAGTTGACGGATCATGCGGCGACGTTGGAGCGGTTGGTCGCGCAGCGGACGGAGGAGTTGGAGTCGGCCAA
>JAAYAH010000221.1 GCA_012719445.1 Actinomycetales bacterium
CCTCACGACCAGTGGGCGCACGGTCTGACAGTAGAGCTGCAACGCTCAGTCGAAGGGAGTGCTGACCCACCGGCCGCTACCGGAGCCGAGCCTTCCAGAACCAGCCCGACAACACCCATTAGTCGAGTCGACTCCATGCCGTGGCGCAGGAGCCGGGCGTGTCGCCGGCGGGTGCTTGGCGCGATGGCGGACTCCCACATCGGGGAGTGTTCGTTCGACACTTCCCACCTCAGGTCCACGTGTGACGGGCACGGTGTGTGATCCGCGTGCCGTCACCGTGCCGATGCCGTGTTCGTGGCCCTATGTACCGGTGTCCGTGGGGACGGTCTCGGGGATGGGTGTGGTGTCAGGTGTCGGGGAGTCGTTCCGGCGCAGGAGGAGGAAGAGCCCTCCGGCCAGGGTGAGGGTGAGTCCGACGCCGGCAACTCCGGCGATACCGCCGGCCAGTCGGGCGTCGTCCACACCGTGGGTGCCGTAGTCGGCGAAGGGTGAGCTGGCGAGGTCGTGGGCCTGGGCGGTGTCCTCGAAGCCCTTGTCGGCGGCGACCTTCTCCAGGCCGTCGGGGGAGCTGCTGGCGTAGTAGCTGCCGATGCCGGCGATGGCCAGGCACACCAGGAGCCCGACGAGAAGGAAGGCGCGGTTGCGGGTCATCGGGACGCCTCCCGGGGTGTGGCGTCCCGCACCGAGGCTCCGGGACCGGACACCGAGTGGGTGGGTTGGGATACCGGCGGCTCGGTGAGCCGGAGCGGTGGTCGCAGGTGAGTCGCCCCGTGGACGAGGTCGGGTCTGGTCGCCATGACGGATCCGACGGTCAGCGCCGTGATGAGGGCCTCGCCGATCCCGATGAGCAGGTGGACCGAGCCCATGGCCGCGAACACGGTGCCGACCGGCACCGAGGAGGTCCCGCCCAGGGCGTAGAAGGCGACGAAACCCGTGGCGGCGGCGGGAACGGACACGAACGCCGCGACCGTCGTGGCCACCATGACTCCGGTGCGGTTGGACGGCAGCAGTGCCCGCAGGCCGAGGAAGGCCAGGTACCCCACGCCCAGGCCGATGACGGCCATGTTGGTGATGTTGATACCGAGAGCGGTGAGGCCACCGTCGGCGAAGACCACACCCTGGACGAGGAGGACCACCGACAGGCACAACACCCCCGTCCACGGCCCGACCAGGACCGCGGCCAGCACCGCCCCCAGCAGGTGGCCGCTGGTGCCCGCGGCGACGGGGAAGTTCATCATCTGCACGGCGAAGACGAACACCGCGACGAGCCCGGCCAGCGGGGCGGTGCGCTCGTTGAGCTCGCGGCGCGCGCCCCGCAGGCTGACCGCGATGGCACCTGTCGCCACGGCGTAGCCGCCGATGGAGGTGGGAATGTCGATGAAGCCGTCGGGAACGTGCACGGTCGTGCCTCCTGCCTCTGCCCGTTGATCCCACCCTCTCGTAACTGCGACTCATTCGCAACAAGCCCGAAATGGTGCCCGGCCTCCTTCGTGCCGGAGGACGGCGGGCGCGTGGCTGGCAGCGCTGCACCGGTCGGGCGCGGGGTGGGTTGTCCTCGGGTATGGGAGAAGCCGGGTTCTCGGCGTCCCTCGTCGGGTGGAGCCGGGTGATGACGGTTCGTGGGCGGGTGGCCGCCCGGACCGCCGTGGCTCGTGGTGACGCATGCCCTCTCGTCGACGGTCGGAGGCGCCTGTCGACGGTCAGGGTTCCTGGTAGGAGTAGCGCTCCTGGTTCCAGCACTCCCCGTGCAGGTGGTAGCCGCGTTCCTCCCAGAAGCCGCGGCGGGGTGAGGTGAGGTACTCCCAGCCGCGGAACCACTTGGGGCCCTTCCAGCTGTAGAGGTGGGGGACGACGAGCCGGACGGGGTGACCGTGCTCGGGGGTCAGTTCCCGCCCGTCGAGGTGGGTGGCCAGCAGGGTGCGGGGGGAGGCGAGGTCCTCCAGGCCGATGGTGGCGCTGTAGCCGTACTCGGCGTAGACGAGGACGTGGGTGACGTCCTCGGCCGGGGGGAACCGGTCGATGACCTCGCGGGCCGCGACACCCTCCCAGACGTTGTCGAGCACGCTCCAGCCCTGGCCGCAGTGCAGATCGGCGACGACGCGGGTCCGTGGCAGGGTATCCAGCTCACCGAGGGTGAGCGTATGGGCCTCGGTCAGGGACAGGTCCCGGACGGCGCCGACCTCGTTGGAGGTGTGCCCCCAGAACCGTATCCACCAGGCGTCGCGGTCACGGACCTTGGGCACGGGGCCGTAGTGCATGACGGGCAGGTGCTCGCGGCGCTGCTGTCCCGGCGGCAGAACCCGCTCCAGGTACCCGTCGCCCGAGGTGCGGTCGCGATCCGGACGGTCGCCGTCCGGGGCCTGCTCGCCCATGTGATCCCTCCGTCGATCGGCTGGCGCCACCACCTGTCCATCCCTGCGACACCTCAGGCACCGGGCCTGGGATCCGGGCCAGTGGGCTGGGATGATCGAGTGGGCTCGGAGTTCTCAGCCCCCGGTTGCCTGCTCCGAGCTGTCCATGGGGCGCACGGAGCGCATTGCCGGGATGCTTATCGCGACGATGTCGCAGCGATGCTACTGGTGTCGCGCGAGGTGGATCGGTGGGTGGGTGGTGACAGAGGAGTCGCTGGTCGAGGACGTCGCCCACAGGCTGCGGGCCCGGGGCGAGCGGATGACCCGCCCCCGCCGGGCGGTGCTACGGGCGCTGGCCGCCCACGGCACCCACGTGTGCGCCGAGGACGTCCTGGCCGAGGTGACCCGGCTGGACCCGGGCGTACACCGGGCGAGTGTGTACCGGGCGCTGGAGGCGCTGTCCGGCGCCGGGATCGTCCAACACGTGCACGTCGGGCACGGCGGGACCGCCTACCACCTGCGCACCGGCGACCGGGAGCACGTCCACGCCCAGTGCCGCTCCTGCGGGGCGGTGATCGACCTGCCCGACGACGCGCTGGACGGCGTCGCGGCGAGGCTGGAGGCCGACCACGGCTTCGCCATGGATCCCGGGCACGTCGCCCTGTCCGGTACCTGTACCCGCTGCCGGGCCCGCTGACCGAGCATCACCCGAGCGATCCTCCAGCCCCGTTGCCACGCCGGAACGACCATCATCCCGGCGTACCCGGGCACAGGGGTGCCCGTGTCGACACCGGCCACCTGACCGACCATCTGCGGCGATGAACCCAGGCCGCGGCCCGCGGGGCTACGGGCGGTGTTCCCGGACGGCGTATCGCGACTCGTCGCAGTAATGTGCTGTGGGTCGGTTTCCGTCACACCGGATCGGGAGTCGTGGCGTCTCGTCGTGACCGCGTCCTGGACCCACCGTCGTGGAGGTGCTCATGCCCGTGTACTCGTTGCCGGACCTGCCCTATGACTACGCCGCCCTGGAACCGGCGATCACCGGGGAGATCCTCCAACTGCACCACGCCAAGCACCACGCGGCCTACGTCACCGGGGCGAACACGACCCTGGAACAGCTCGCCGAGGCCCGCGAGCACAACCAGTACGGCGGGTTGGTGGGACTGGAGAAGACCCTGGCCTTCCACATCTCCGGGCACGTGCTGCACAGCATCTTCTGGCGCAACCTGTCCCCCGAGGGCGGGGACCGTCCCGACGGGGAGCTCGCCGAGGCGATCAGCGGGCACTTCGGGTCCTTCGATGCCTTCGCCGCGCAGTTGAGCGCGGCGACGGTCTCGGTGCAGGGCTCGGGCTGGGGGGTGCTGGCCTGGGAACCCCTCGGGCGGCGCCTGGTCGTGGAGCAGGTCTATGACCATCACGGCAACGTCGGGATGGGCAGTGTCCCGCTGCTGGTCTTCGACGCGTGGGAACACGCCTACTACCTGCAGTACCGCAACGTCCGCCCCGACTACGTGGCCCGGTTGTGGGACCTGGTGTCCTGGGCCGACGTCCAGCACCGCTTCGCCCAGGCCCGCACCACGACGGCGCCGACGGTGACCGGGTGAGCATGAGCGCCCCCGGCCGCGAGGACGCCGCGCCGTTTCCCGACGCGCAGACCATGGCAGCCGCGGCCCGCACGGCGGTGGGGGTCGTCCTCGCGCACCGGCACCGCGACACCGACGGGCTGCGGGCCCTGTTGGGTGACCTGCCCGACCCCGACACCCGGGCCACGGCCTTTCTGGTGGTGGCCGACCTGGCGTTGACCCTGCTGGCCCAGGCCACCGGGCAGACGCTGGAGGACTGCGCCCAGCGCCTCAGCCTCGCCATCGCCCAGGGATGTCAACAGCCATGAGCGGCACGGACCCCACGTGAGTGGCACGGACCGCGGCTGGCTGCTGCCGGCCGACCGGCGCGCGGTGCGCACCCTGGGCGACCCGGTCCTGCGAACGCCCGCTGCGGTGGTGACCCGCTTCGACGCCCACCTGCCGGGCCTGGCACGGCGGATGTTCGCGGTGATGCGCTCAGCCGGTGGGGTCGGCCTGGCCGCCAACCAGATCGGCGTGAGCCTGGCGGTGTTCGTTCTGGACTGCGCCGGGATCACCGCGGCAGTGGTCAATCCCGTTCTGGTCGTGGAGGACCCGGTCCTCGTCGAGGCGGTCGAGGGCTGCCTGTCGGTGCCCGGACATTCCTACCCCACGCCCCGCCCGCGGACAGTGACCGTGACCGGATTCGACCCCGACGGAGCGCCGCTGCGACTTCACGGCACCGGGCTGCTGGCCCGGTGCCTGCACCACGAGGTCGACCACCTCACCGGGCGGGTCTACCTCGACCGGCTGACCGGCGCCGTCGCCGACCGTGCCCGGATCGAGACCACATCCAGGCCGTCGGCGGCCCGGTGAGCCCGGTCGTGGATCCCGGTCGGCATCCCCACTGCAGATCTCTCGACGGCGTCCCACACCTCGGGGCGCCGGCTGGTCCTGACCGCCTCGGCGATCCCCGGATCGCGGTGGAGCAGGTCGGCCAGGTGCCGCACCGCGTGCGCGGCCACGTGATGGGAGTGCAGACCCGGCGGGGACGGTCGCAGCGGGTCCCCCGAACACACCACCGCCGGAGCCGACAGGTCCACGGCCCCCGCGGCCGGGTCCGGATCGGGCACGGCCGCATAGGTCAGCACCACCCGAGCGTCGTCCTCACAGCGCCACGACGTCGAGTGCACCACCTCGACCTCGGGCCCGGCCACCGCCAGCGCCACCCGATCAGGCCTCTCCTGCCGTCCCAACGTGTGCCGGCGCACCCGGTGACACAGAACGCCCCCCGACCGCACCCCGAGGAACACGACCTCCACGTCCACCCACCGTGGTGACACCCGACCTCCCCACCGCCCCGACTGTTGCGACACGGTAGCAACAAGCAGGACGTAGCTCGACCGGGCACGAAGACCCTCCATCACCTTCATCGACCCCGGAGACACCGACCATGGCACTGGTGCTGGGTATCGAGACCTCCTGCGACGAGACCGGCGTCGGCCTGGTCCGCGACGGGGTCCTGCTCGGGGAGGGACTTGGCTCCAGCCTTGCCGAACACGCGCCCTTCGGCGGGGTCGTCCCGGAGATCGCCGCCCGCGCCCACCTCGACGCGATGGTCCCTGCCCTGACCCGTGCCCTGGACACCGCCGGGGTGAGCCTCGCCGAGGTCGACGCCGTCGCGGTCACCGCCGGACCGGGCCTTGCCACCGCCGTCCAGGTCGGGCTGGCCGCCGGCAAGGCCCTGGCCCTGGCCCTGGGCATTCCCCTGTACGGGGTGCACCACCTGGCCGCCCACGCCGCGGCCGACACCCTCGACCACGGGCCCCTGCCCGAACGCAGCGTCGCGCTGGTCGTCTCCGGCGGCCACACCAGCCTGCTGCTGCTCGGCGACCTGGTCCGTGACCCGATCACCCACCTCGGCGACACCCGCGACGACGCCGCGGGAGAGGCCTTCGACAAGGTCGCCCGCATCCTCGGCCTGCCCTACCCCGGCGGGCCCGCCATCGACCGCGCCGCCCGCGACGGCAACCCCGCCGCGGTGACCTTCCCCCGCCCGCTGACCCGCCCCACCGACCCCCGCTACGCCTTCTCCTTCTCCGGGCTGAAGACCGCGGTGGCCCGCCACGTCGAGCACCACCTCGACCGCCACGGCCCGGAGACCCTTCCGGTGGCCGATCTCGCGGCCTCCTTCCAGGAGGCCGCCGTGGAGGTCCTCACCCGCAAGGCCATCGCCGCCTGCACCGACCACGAGGTGACCACCCTGCTCGTCGTCGGCGGCGTCGCGGCCAACCAGCGCCTGCGCACCCAGGCCGCCCGGCGCTGCGCCGAGGCCGGGATCACCCTGCGCATCCCCCCGCCCCGACTGTGCACCGACAACGGCGCCATGACCGCCGCCCTGGGGGACCTGCTGTACCGCGCCGGCGCCACCCCCCACGGCCTCGGCCTCGCGGCAGACCCCGGCGCGCCCCTGACCACCGCCCTGATCGACACGGACACCGGCGCACCGCACACCGCCACCCCGCCCACCGTGGCATCGACCGGTGGATCATCCGCCACACCCCCATCCTGCTATCGCGACCAGCCGCAATAACATGACTGGTGAGCACCCGTACTGCCTCCACGGAACCGACGTGAGATCCGGTTCAACGACCGCGACCACGTCATCACCCGCGGGGAGGGCAGGTCGACACACCCCAGGGAAGGCCACGGTGCACGAACTGTCCCTCTGCACCTCCGTCGCCGAGATCGTCACGCGCCACGCCGCGGGACGTCACGTCGTGGCCGTCCACCTCCAGGTGGGACAGCTCCGCCACGTCGTCCCCGAGACGCTGACCTTCTGCTGGGAGATCGCCACCCGGCAGACCCCGCTCGCCGAGGCGACCCTGGACATCGACCACGTCCCGGTGCGGATCGAGTGCCGCACCTGCCAGGCCCACCACATCCTGGACACCCCGCTGCTGCACTGCCCGACCTGCGCCGGCCACGACCTCCACCTGGTGACCGGCCAGGAACTCCACGTCACCTCCATCGAGGTCGACGACACCCCCACCCCGCCGGACCACCCGGCCGCACAACCCCAGGAGTAGCCGGAATGGGCCGCTTCCACCGCCACGATGACGGCACCGTCCACTCCCACGGTGACGGCGACGGACACCCCCACAACCACGACCACCGCGACGGCCGACCGACCAGCCCCGCCGGCCCGGCCGGCGGACACGGTGACCTCTCCGGATACGCCACCGGCGCCGAACGCATCCAGGTCCTGGAGGCGATCTTCGGGGAGAACGACCGCCTGGCCGCGGCCAACCGCGCCGACTTCGACGCCGCCGGGGTCCACGTGGTCAACCTCATGTCCTCCCCCGGCGCGGGCAAGACCACCCTGCTCCGGCGCACCCTGGAACACCTCTGCGACCACCTGCGCCTCGGCATCCTCGAAGGCGACATCGAGACCAGCCTGGACGCCGACCGCCTGGAGGGATTCGGCGCCGCGATCGCCCTGATCAACACCGGCAACGGCTTCGGCGGCGAATGCCACCTCGACGCCCCCATGGTCCGCTCCGCCCTACCCCGCCTCCCGCTGACCGACCTCGACCTGCTCATCGTCGAGAACGTCGGCAACCTCGTCTGCCCCGCCGAGTTCACCGTCGGCGAGCACACCCGCGCCATGGTCTACGCCATCACCGAGGGCGAGGAGAAACCCCTCAAGTACCCCGTCATGTTCCGCGCCGTCGACCTCGTCCTGGTCAACAAGACCGACCTGCTGCCCCACCTCGACGTCGACCTCGACGCCTTCCACACCAACCTCCACGCCGTGAACCCCGACGTGATCACCATCGAGATCAGCGCCCGCACCGGCACCGGCATCCCAGCCTGGTGCGACTGGCTCACCAACAGACTCACCACAACCAGTCACGTCGGAGCCCGGTAACGCAGTCCCCGGACAGACAACCCATCGCCTCTGTCGGAGACCACGCAGCAGAGATCCCCGGGTATCACCGACCCGCCGGGTCTCCGACCCCGCAGAGCACCACCCCACGGCTCCATCAGACGAACGAATGGGTTTCCCTCGCGACCGGGAACCTTCTCGCGGTGTCCCGCAGGGTGGAATGACCCCCAGGTTTGATGGCGCCCGGGCTCATCCATTCGGGGGATATCACCCACTCCCTCCGTATTGATCACTTGGTGACGAGTAGGACAGAGTGGACATCTTCCAGTGGTGGTCGTCCCCGTGTGGGAGGAACTGGAGCACAAGCCCATGAACGTCCTCCACGAACTGTTGGCTCACTCCCTCATGCCCGTTCCGCGGACAGCCGACAACGCCTCCCACCCCTCCTGGTGTGTCCACCACGGAGCGCACGGGTGTCTCGGCAAGCTGACGACCCTGCCGGGAAGCAGGGTCACGGTGTGGTTGTCCGCGACCACCCCAACCGACCCCCGGCTGATCATCGATGGGCCGGGTGGCGTCATCGAGGTCCCCGTCGAACCCTGACCGTCATCCCCGACACACGACGCGCACCCGCCCGCCGATCGGATCCAATCCCGACAGCGTCGGGACCGGGCATCGGCTCCGGTTCGCTGTCGGGCCAGTCGGGTCCCTCTGGTCGAGGGATGCAGTCGGGATCTTGTCTGGTTCGCAGTCGTGCCGTGTCGATCGTCAAGGATGGCCTGGGTGTGGTCGATGTCACCTCGTTGCCCGAGCCGGGATTGGTGTCCAGACATGGGTCCGGGAGGGGCTCTTCCCGCGAGGGAGGGCGAGGATGCAAGGGAGCACGACGGTGGCAGACAACCCGACCGAACGCGTCATCGAGGTCGTCGAGGACGATGCGGTGCTCATCGGTGAGTTCCTGGGTGATCTGAGCCGCAGTCCCAGTCAGTTCGGGGATGCGGAGTTCACCTGGGCCAACGCCGACCCGAGCCAGTTGGGCGGTCTGCTGCACACCTGGTTGTGGGTGGTCGTGGAGGCGGCACCGGATCTGGCGGCGAGTCTGGACCGGGTCGATCTCAGCGAGGTCGACTGGGCCGCCGTTGGCGCTCACCTCCAGGCGTTGCTGCAGGCCCGGACGATGCCTGCGGCCCTTGTGCCCTTGACGGCGTAGCCGGCAGCAGCCTGGGACCTGTCATCGGCCTGAAGCTCGGCGGGGCGTTGATCTTGGCGGCCTATCTTGTGTCTGTCGCACGTCTTTGGCTGATCACCGCGGCCGTGATCACGGCTGGGGCGTGGGCGGTGGGGTTCCCGTGGTGGTGCTGGCGCTGTCTACGCCAGGCCCAGACCCCAGACGCTGGCCCGGCCCTGCCGGAGCCGACACGGCGAGGTGGCAGCGGGGTGGAGCCCTCACTGCCGCGGTCCTCACCCACGCGCAGGCAACCCTGAGCCAACCTGTGCGTCGCCGAGCGTGTTCGCACCGGACTGTGAGTGATGATGGGTGAGGTGGTTGCGACGCGGTGAGGATGTGGTGCAGGTGGTGAACGCGTCTGCGGCTTCTGCTTCCGGCGTGGGGGTCAGCGTCCGCGACCCGGGCGGCTCGCGGGATGTGAGGTTGGCCTCCGGTCTGGAAGCGAGCGCGGCGGTCGAGGCTGGGACGGATCTGAGTGGCGCTGACCTGCACGATGTGAAGCTGAGCCGGGCCGACCTCCACGGAGCCCGGTTGCACGGCGCGAACCTGCGGTGGGCGGACCTGCACTGGGCCGATCTGCGCGGGGCCGACCTGAGCGCGGCGGACCTGCACTGGGCCGATCTGCGCGAGGCGAACCTGACCGGGGCGAACCTAGGCGGGGCGGACCTTCGGGAGACGGATCTGAGCGGTGCGAACCTATGCGGCGCGGACCTGCGGGGCGCGGACCTGCACTGGGTCAAGCCGTTCGAGGCGCCGCCGCGGGGGGCTGACCTGCGAGGCGCCGACCTCCGCGACGCTGATCTCCGCGGAGCGACCCTGAGCGGGACCGACCTGCGGGGCGCGAACCTGACGGGGGCGAATCTCGCAGAGGCGGAACTGGCCGGGGCATGCTGGTCAGTGGACACCCAGTGGTCGAGTACGAACCTGGCGGTGTGGATGCTGCACCAATCCGACGAGGTCCGCCCTGACCTCTACCTCGTGAGGACCGGGTGGGGTCTTCCTCCGTCAGAGATCAGTGACTGAGACCGATCTGGGTCTGGCGTCGCAGCACACCGGGTGGGACCGGGTCACCCTCACCGGGGCCGCTATAGACGTGATCATGGTTACCCCGCAGGTCCACATACCCCACCACGGTCACCCCGTAGCTGGTGTAGGAGCCGTTCCCGCGCAGGTCGAGGGTGGCGGCGGGAGCGTAGAGCGTGCCGTGCACGGTCAGCGCACCGTTACCCGTCCACCGCAGATCGGTGGCGTTGTTGCGGTCGGCGATCACAGCGAAGCCCTGGTAGGGCCCGGTATCGGGGGCCCAGACAGCGGCCGTGCCGTTCCCCGCGCCAGCCAGGCTCGCCCCCGCCTCGCCGTCGGCGCAGGACCGGGGGTAGTAGCCGGTCTTCTTCCCACCCGTGACGCAGGTGAGGTAGAACACCACCCCGTGGACCTCAACCCCGCCGTGGATGGTGTGGGAGCCACCGGCCAGCACGTAGACCCCGGGGGTGAAGGAGGTACACCCGTCGATGCTGGTGTAGTTCCCAGGGGTACACGCGCCGCTGGGGGCGGTCGCGGCCACCGCGGGGTTCAGCTCCGGCGGCGGCAGCACCAGGGAGGCGAACGGGTCGGTGAACGCCTCCTGCGCCACCGGTGCCGGGCTGAACGACCCGTTGTGGTTCCAGGTGCCCGCGTAGCCGATGATCCCGCCGACAGCATCGACGATCCCATTGGCGTTGTTGAAGGTCATGTCCCCGTTCACCGCCACGCTCCCGCCGTCCACGCTCAGGTGTCCGACCTGACCGCGGAAGTCCTCCAGCACGCAGAACACGCACGGCCCCGAGAACACCTCCCGCACGCTCCAGCCCGCCTCGGCCACCGCCTGGACATGGACGTCGTCCTCGCCCAGTACGCCCCCGAGCAGCGCGGGCACCAACCGGCCCGGGATGACCACCCGCGTGCTCCCCGTCGCGGTATTCCACCGAGATGCACCCGGTCACAGGATGGACAGGCAGAGCGTGGTCGTCGGTGCACGAGGCCCACTCCGCGGCGGTAACCCCGTAGTTCCTGCTCGCGAAGCTCTCCGCCCGCGAGACCGCCACCAGGGTGGACTCCCCCTCGGCCAGAGCCACCGCCGCGGCCAGCGCACTACTATCCGCGGCGTTCTGCGCCTGCCCCCTGGTGTCCATGGCCAACCCCAGATCAAGCACCAGAGCCGCGACCCCCAACAGCACCACGATGAGCACAGCGACCAGAACGGCCACCGCCCCCTCATCCCCCGACCCACCGTCACCGAGGCGATCGACGGACTCCGACCCGGTACCCGAGTGCAGAACCCCGGGTCGAGTGAACAGCCACCTGGACACGCTGGGTCACCTCTCGTGACTCATCCACCCGCATCCCGTGGGTAGCCTACCCCGGGTGACCATCCTGTGACGGCATAGCGCGTCTGTTGCCGGGGCAGATACCCCGGAAGGGGAAGACACCCCGACCGTGCTGTCGACAGACCAGAACCCCTGACCCACTGCACACCGAACCCGAGGGCCACTTGATGCTTGGCGCGCTGACCCGGCCCCACACCAGGGAGGAAACACGCGGAGCGGACATGGCCACCACCCGAAGACATCGCCGGAACCAACACCCCCCATCATTGCGATCACGGCCAGACCCGGCCAGACCAGCAAGAACAACTCGACTGATCACCACGGCGCATCCGGCCATTCGACGGAACCAAACCAGAGCCTGAACGGGCCATGCACCACCAGACGGCCGTCGATCAGCGCCTACCCCCCGTAGGCGATACACCGCCAGGTGCCATCCGACTCCGGCCCCAGCGGCGTCGGCGCGTAGGCCGCCCACCCAAGGTCGCTGTTCGCCCGGGCCAGCGTCTCCTCATCGGTGGACATGAACGCCTCGGCGTACCCACCCCGTACCCGCACGTAGACCAGCGCCGTCAACGTCGCGACAGGGCAGGCGACATCCAGCATCCGCCCGTCGGCGGGACCGCCCTCGAACCGCATCCGGAACACCGCCACACCACCATGATCCCCGAATACCCGGTGCACTATCCAGACCTCCGCCGGATCAGCCGCAGGACGCCACTCCAGCCACCACCGCCTCACCCGGCTGGCGGAGAGCCCACGCCCCGTCCAACTCGGCGGAGTGATCCCTCTGCGGTTCACTCCAGCAGCCCGCTCAAGAAGCCGAGGCGATCGGCCGATGACCCCACTACCTCCCGGGTGAGGCCGGCAGCCATGTCCGGATAGGGTGGCGCGGCCCCGGCCCGCGGAGCCAGGTCATCGGACTACTGCGGCCGGGGCTGCCCTCTGCTCGGCCACCTCACGGCCCCGGGCGCATAGTCGACCCGCATCCAGACCCCGACTCGGACACCACCACCCCGGCACCGGGTCGGGCCTCACCCCGCTACGAGCATCGGTCCTCTCCACCGCCCAGCAGGGCACTGGAATCGCACCACGGGACGTCCCAGGTGGTCTACGCCCGCTCGGCGACAGCGTCCGCAACGATCCCGACGACGGGTAGGCCCTCTGCGCGAGAGCCGGGATGTCACGGACGGTCTGCGAACTCGGCACCGACCAGACGGGCCCGGGTCAAGGCGGGGGCATGGCCAAGACCTCCCGCAGCCGACGAGTGGAGATCCCGATCCGCCGAGCGACCTGCGCCCGCGACAGCTCCGGCTCGCCCACGAGGATCTCCTCGGCCATCCGCCGGGTCACCTCCGCCGAGCGCCTCACCCGCCGCCGGCCCACCGCCGCAGGCTCCCCACCGACGACCGAGGCATCCTCCACAACTTCCGGAACCCTCCTCGCAGCCGCCACAGCTCCTCCCACGTCCACGGCGAGACCAGGATCACCAGCGGAACTCCCGTGCGGCGGTAGCGAATCCGGAACCGGCGGGACAGACGAGGGCTGCGCCGTGTCCGCCACCACCCTTCCGGTCGTGGCCAGGGTCTCCACCACCAGCAGCAACGCCACCGCCGGCCAGGCCGCCACCAACCGGGCACCCCACCCCGGCGCCGCCGCCGTCACGTTCGCCGCCACCGAGGCCGACACTCCCACGAGGAACGCCACCCGCGCCACCGGCCGCACCCGCCGCCCTGACCGCCGATCATCAGTGATCGCCAGCGAGGCCACCACCAACATGCCGTCCACGCTGAACGGCAGCACCCACGCCACCTCCGGGCGCTCCCCGTAGGCCAGGGCCACGTGGACCATGTGCCAGTACGACGACCACGCCGCGATCCCGGCCACCACCCCCGCCGAGACCCCCCGCGCCACCCGCAACCCGCTCACCACCGCGCCTCCCCGACCGCCACCGCGAGCAGGCCCCCCACCCGATCCAGCACCCCCCGGGCGGTGCACACCGGCACCGCCGACCGGTGCCCTCCGACCTCCACCCGCAGGTAGGTCTCGCACCCCCACGGCGCCGCCGACCGGCTCAACCACACCGCCCCGGTCCGCGCCAGCCCGTACAGATCACCGGGCACCTCCAACGCCACCGGAGCCGACCGGTGCTCCCCCCACCACCGTCGTTCGTCCTTCCTGCCCGGGGGCAGGGCCTCACATCGCTCCAGGTCACACCACTCCGGATGCACCAGCTCACCAGCGTGGTCGACCTCACATGCCTGCTTACGTTCCATGACTACGGTGAAGAGCCAGACCTCGCGGGCACTGGCCACCCTGAGACGCCTCCTCGGCATCACCACGCCGGCCGAGGACGTCGCGCGGACCGACGACATCACGACACCGGTCGACCCGCAGCCGGTCGACCATGCACCAGCGCGCACCGGGAGTGAGAGATGACACCGACGAATCTTCGGGAGACCCTGCTCGCGGGGACGGCGAACCCGCCTCCGCCTCGCCACATCGATCTCGCCCAGGCGATGGTGCACGGGGGACGGCGGCGGCGCAGGCGCCGCGCGGTGGCCTCGGTCCTGGCCGGCACCGGGGTCTGCGCTCTGGTCCTCGGCGGGTTCGCCGCCGCGCGGGTCCTCGAGTCGTCCGGTCTGCTGGGCGAACAGGCGATCCCCCCTGCGGCAACGCCTCGGGCGGCGGCCGCCTTCGATCCCCTGACCATGGGAGTCTCCGTCGGCTGGCTGCCGGAGCCGCTGCGGGCCGATGCCCCGGCCGTGATCTCGATATCCGGCACGGGCTTGGCATCCCAGGCCTTCTTCGCGAACTCCGAGTCGGAGACCGCCTCGCAGGACGACGGGAAACCCGGCGACGACCGTCTCGAGGTCGACGTCGCCGTGTTCGCTCCGGGACAGGAGAGCGAGCGGGGTGCGACCAGTGAGGACATGAGGCAGAGCCTGAGCTCGGCCGGGCAGAAGGCCGTGCCCGGCCCGGTGGTCCGGGGCCGGCAGAGTCTGTGGGTGGCGGACACCGACACCGTCGGCGGATCTCTGTGGTGGCAGTGGGCGCAGAACCAGTGGGCCAAGGTCGAGCTGGGCAACGCCGCGTCGACGGCGGCCGAGGGGTCCGTCCAGGACGTCGCCAGGAGGATCGCCGAGAGCGTGACCACGGACGGCCGCAAGCCGGTGCGCTTCCCGTTCGGTGTCGAGGCGCCCGCGGCACCGTTGCGGCTGGTCGAGACGCAGCTCCAGACGGACGGCGACGTCTTCGCCGCCACTGCGCATTTCGGCGCCTCGGACAGTGTGACGTCGTCGGCCCCGGACCCGACGGGTGAGGTCTACGTCGGGGTGTCACCCGTGGGAACCAGCTACGACTGTTCGGCGGCCGGGTCCCTGACCGAGACCACCACGCCGGAAGGCCACAAGGCCCTGGTCGGGTACTCCGCCGAGGACGGGTGCGTCGTCCTCCCCGAGTTGGACGGTTACCAGGTCACGGTCATCGTCCGGGAGGCATCGACAACCCGTCTCCTCCCACGGAAGGCGGCCCTGGACCTCGCCGACACCGTCCGCCTGGTGGACGACCCGCAGGACGTGGCGTCCTGGGTGACTCCGGTGCGGTGAGGGGAGTCGGAGGTCACAGGTCGGGGCCCGCCGCGTCGCGGTGGGCCCCGACCGGGTGCCACCACGCGGCCCGGCCGAGGACGACCAGGAGAGCGGGGACCAGTGCCATGACGGCCACCAGCGCGTACAGGGCGATCGCCGTGGCCAGCCCGAACCCGAAGAGGTTGACCACCCGCTGGTCGTTGAGGACGAAGCTCGCGAAGACCACGACCATCACCGATGCGGCCGCGAGGACGACCCATGACGTCGCGCCCATCGCGTCGACGACGGCGCGCCGCGCGTCCCCCGTCCGTCGGTACTCCTCGTGCACCCGGCTCAGCAGGAACACCGCGTAGTCCGTGGAGAGCCCGAACAGGACGGCGAACAGCATCACCGGGGCGAAGGACTCCACCGGTCCGGGCTCGGCTCCGAGAAGCCCGGCGGGCCACCATCCCCACTGGAACACCGCGACCACCGGTCCGTACGCGGCGCCGACGGCGAGCAGGTTCATCCCGACGGCGACGAGCGGGACCAGCAGCGACCGGAACTCCACCAGCAACACGAGCAGGGCCAGGCCGACCACCAGCAGCATGAACCAGCCCATCCGCGCGTCCAGGGTGTCGGCCAGGTCGATGCTGGTCGCCGTCGCCCCGCCGACATGTGTCTCGGCACCGGTCGCTGCCCGGGGCAGCACGGTGGACCGCAGGTCGTGCACCAGGCCCTCGGTCGACTCGTCCTCGGGGCTGGTCACGGGTACCACGGTCAGCGTCACGGTGGTTCCCGCCGGGTCGATCCGTGGTGGCGACACCTGCCGCACCCCGTCGGTCGCGGTGATCGCCGCCCGAAGTGCACCGGCACCCCGTTGCACCTCGCCCGACGGGGTTCCGGGTCGGTACGCCGCCGTGACCAGCAGCGGACCGGTCCAGCCGGGTCCGAAGTCGTCGGCGACGAGATCGTACGCCCGCCGCCACGGTGACCGCGCTGGCCAGCCCGAGGGCGGAGACGAACGGTATGCCGATGAGGGTGAGGCTGAGGATGGCGGTGATCACCATCACCCCGGCCACCATGACCGCCCGCCCGGCCGTCGACATCGACGTCACGACGGACTCGTCCGGTGCGCGGCCCTGGGCCAGTCCCTCGCGGTGCCGGGTCACGATCAGCAGCGCGTAGTCGATGCCCACCCCGAGGCCGATCATGGCTGCCACGACGGGACCGGAGGTGCCGATGGTCACCCAGTTCGTGAGCAGGCCGATCGTGGCCAGGCCGACGCCGAGCGCCGTCAACGCGGTGACGACGGGCACCACCATCGCGAACAGCGAGCCGAAGGCGAGGAACAGGACGAGCACCGCCGCGACGAGGCCGTACACCTCGCTGCCGGACGGTCCCGACTCCACCTGCACGGCCGGGCCGCCGTACTCGACCTGCGCGCCCAGATCGGTGAGTGGATCGAAGGCCGCCCGCGCTCGGTCCACGGCCTCCGGAGGGATGTCCTCGGCGCGGTCGGCGAACTGCACGCTGACGATGGTCGTCCGGCCGTCCGGCGAGACGAGGCCTGTACCCGGTGCGTACGGGGACCGGACGGCTGCGACCGCCGGATCGGCCGTGACCTGCCGGATCGCCCCCTCGACCCCGGCCGGCACCTGCGGCTCGCCGACGCCCTCGCCGTGTCGGACGACAACCTGCATGCCGTCCCCCGCGAGGTCGGGGAAGCTCTCCCTCAGCGTGTCGTAGGCCTGCTGGGAGTCGGTGCCGGCGAGGGTCAGGTCGTTGGTGAAGGAGCCGGCGAACAGCCGGCTCACCCCCAGCGCAGCCAGGAGCAGGACGATCCAGGTGATGATCACCGGCCAGCGGTGGCGCACGGAGAAGCGTCTGTTCGTCGAGCGCGGCTACGTCGCGGTACGTGTGGAGGACATCGCCCGCGCCGTCGGCATCTCCCGGGCGACCTTCTACAAGCACTTCGCCGAGCGCGAGGAGATCCTCGCCGAGCTCTTCGCCCGGCTGCTCGGCCGGCAGGCCGGACCGCTGCCACCCGGCACCTCCGCCGAGGCGGTCGAGCGGATCCGTCGGCTGCTGACCGAGACGGCCGCCGCCATGGTCGCCAACGAGCGCCTGGCCAGGTTCATCTACACCCTGCCCATCCGGCACGCCGCGTTGCTCGACGAGGGCACCCGGCCACCGGTGTTCGAGGTCGTCGAGCGCCTCGTCGAGCAGGGCGCGGCCGCCGGGGTGGTCCGCCCGGACGTCCTCCCGGGGCTGATCACCGGTCACCTCGCCAGGACGTTCGAGGCGGCCATGCGGGACTGGGCCGAGGGGCGGGTCCCGGAGGTGACCGCCCACCTCGGCGTGCTCCTGGACCTCGCCTTCCACGGCGCCACGGTGCGGTAGTCGTCCACCCCGCTCTCGACCGCGTCGGAGCCCCCCCCTGCCGCGGGGTACGACAGGTGATCCGCACGGCGAGCGGCCAGAATGGGGCAGGCGCCGAGATCTCTCGCGCGGAGTCGGCCATCGTTGCTGGCGGCTTCTCATGGTCGGAACCCATCGCCCGACAGGGCCGCTGGGCGGTGTGCCCGGCGAGACGGTGGTGTCCGACACGACGGTGGTGTCCGACGAGCAGGGGAGCTGCTGAACGGTGCGGAGCCTGATCCGGATCCTCCTGGTGGCCAGGGGGCTGTGGCCGTACTACACCGCGATCGTGGTGACGTCGCTCGCCGTCGTCGGCACGAACCTGATGACCCCGTTCATCGTCAAGGGGGCCATCGACGTCGTGGTGGAGGCGGTGAGGGGACAGCCGGCCGGGGTCTCGACGGTCGTCTGGCTCGCGGTGGCCCTCCTGGCGACGGACCTGGCGAACACCGTGCTCACCAACGTCGGCGGGTACCTCGGCGACGTCATGGCGGTGAAGCTGCGGGCGACGCTGGCCGGCAGCTACTTCACCAAGCTGTTGTCCCTGCCCCAGCGCTACTTCGACGACGAGCTGACCGGAACGGTGATCAACCGGCTCACCCGGTCGATCACCGAGATCACCAACTTCGTCAACGTCTTCGCGAACACGTTCTTCCAGATGTTCCTGACCCTCGCGGCGGTACTGGTGGTCACGGTCTGGTACTCCTGGCCGATCGCCGTGCTGTTGGCCGTCGTCTACCCCCTGTTCGTGTGGCTGACGACGATCACCAGTGCCAGATGGCAGGCGCTGGAGGCGGAGAAGAACCTGGACCTGGACGTCGCAGGCGGCCGGTTCGCCGAGGTCATCGGACAGATCCGGGTGGTGAAGAGCTTCGTCCAGGAGCGTCGTGAGCTGACCGCGTTCCAGGACCGGTACCGCCGGACGATCCGGACGACCCGGCGGCAGTCGAGGTTCTGGCACGCCATGGACGTCGCCCGGCGCGGCGTCCTGAACCTGATCTTCTTCGGGGTGTTCGTGGTCATCTTCACCCAGACCGCCCGGGGAGCGTTCACCGTGGGCGTGATGGTGCTGCTCGTCCAGCTGGTCACCATGGCACGCCAGCCGGTGTTCTCGATGAGCTTCGTCGTGGACGCCTCCCAGCGGGCCGTGGCGGGAAGCCGCGACTACTTCGCCGTCATGGCGGAACCCGGTGAGTGGGAGGAGCTCCCCCCGGCCCGACCCGCGGGCCCCGCCGCGGCCGGCGGCCCCCAGGGCATCGACTTCACCACGGTGTGCTTCGGCTACGAGGGGGGCGAGAACGTGCTGTGCGACGTCACGTTCTCGATCGAGCCGGGGGAGCGCGTCGCGGTCGTCGGCGAGAGCGGGGGAGGCAAGACCACGCTGGTCAGCCTGCTGCTCGGGCTGTACGCCCCGGACTCGGGGACGATCCGGATCGGGGGGACCGACCTCGGTGAGCTCAGCCTCGAGGAGGTCCGCTCCCGGGTCGGCGTCGTCTTCCAGGACCCGGCGCTGTTCTCCGGGACGATCCGCGAGAACATCGCCTACGCCGCGCCGGACGCCTCCCCGGAGGCGGTGACGGAGGCGGCCCGGTCGGCCAACGCCCACGCCTTCATCGAGCGGTTCCCCGCGGGGTACGAGTCCCAGATCGGGGAGCGGGGGATCAAGCTGTCCGGCGGGCAGAAGCAGCGCATCGCCGTGGCCAGGGCGATCCTCAAGGACGCACCCGTCCTCGTCCTCGACGAGGCCACCAGCTCCCTGGACTCCAAGGCGGAACGGCTGGTCCAGCAGGGGCTGGAGCGGCTGATGGCAGGCCGGACAACCATCGTCATCGCCCACCGGCTGTCGACGATCTCCTCGGTGGACCGGATCGTGACCCTCCGGAACGGGCGCGTCGACGAGATCGGGACACCCGACGAGCTCGCCGCCACGGGAGGGATCTACGCCGAGCTGCTCGCCCTGCAGGCCTCGGCGACCAAGAAGGACCGCAAGCGGCTCCACCGGTACGACATCCTGGCGTGATCGACCTCTGGACGCCGTCCCGCCCGACACCGTGCCCGCCCGACACCGTGGGCCGTCGGTCCCCCGGCCCCGATCCGTTCCGCCCGATCGGCGGTTCGCCGGGGGACCGCCGCAACTGGTCCGGTCCGCCGGGGTGCTCAGCCGTCGTAGGCGGGATCGAAACTCTTCATGATCTTGGCGATGTCACCCCGCGGGTCCCCCTCCACGTCGGAGTAGAAGGAGACGAAGAACCCGCCGGCACGCTCGGACGGAACCATGTACGTGGTGACGTAGTTGGTCAGGTCCTCTCCGTCGGGGTCCTTCAGCGTCATGCTCCCGGTGAGCCGGATCGCCTGCGCTCCCGCCACCGTGGTCAGCTCGGGGAACACGCTGCTCATCCCGGGTTGCGCGGACATGGCCTTCGCGACCTGCGCCGCGGTCTCGTCGGTGAACTCCGGCAGAGAGCCGGGGGTCTTGACCACCAGGAAGTACTGGAAGGTGGCTTCACCCTGGGTCCCCGTGTAGACGCCCATCATGGTCATGTTGTTCAAGGCCTGGGTGTTCCGGCTGGACTCGAGGATCTCGGCGAGTTGCGGGTTCTTCTCCGCGGCGTCCTCGGCCCATTCCCGGAGCTCCTTCGGACTGGTCGGCATCTGCTCCCAGTCCTCGGGCAGGGTGAGGGTCAGCCCGTCCTCGGCCGCGATGACCCGGGTGGTGTTGTCGGGAGCCTCGGTCGTCCGCTGGGCGATCTGCTCGTTCGAGGGTTCGGGGTCCTCGGTGAGGGACCGCAGCCCCAGGGCGCCGAAGGCCAGGGCACCCAGCACCAGCACCGAGCCGATGACGGCCAGCACGACGATCTGGGCTCGGTTCCTCGTCGGGAGGGGCTCGGGCGGCTGGGTCCCGTACGGTCCGTGGTGACCGGGGACGGGCACGGGCACGGGGCCGGGGAGGGCCGGGACGGCGGCGGGCGCAGCACCGGGGGGCGGGACGGCGGCGGGCGCAGCACCGGGGGCCGGGACGGCGGCGGGCGCAGCACCGGGGGCCGGGTCGACGGTGGAACCCGGGGCGGGCGCGGGGTCGGGGAGGGGCGGATCGACGCGTTCCTGCATGGCCTCGTACGGTGCCAGCGATCTTCTCGGAGGACGACCGAAATATGTCACCCGTTGCGCGTTCGTGACGGTTCCCGGGACTCCCGGGAACCCCCGATCCTCGGTCGGTGCCGTCCACGAACGTCGCGTCATGCAGATCATCGATCTCGCGGACGACCGGAAGGAGCTGTTCAGCCTCTGCCTGGAGGACTGGTCCGACGAGGCAGGGGAGGCCGGGCCCAAGCGCCGGCAGTGGCTGGACACCTGCCAGCGGTGTCACGGGTTGCGGGCGAAGCTCGCCCTCGACGACGACGGCGTCGAGAGAGGGATGATCCCGTACGGTCCCATCGAGAACAGCTACGTGGACGGGACCGGGCTCTACCTCGTGTACGGCATCCACGTCCACGGGTCCGGCGGGGGCGGGGCGACTTCCGCGGGCGTGGGATGGGCAAGGCCCTGCTCGCTGCGGCCGAGGAGGACGCCCGTCGACTCGGTGCGACCGGTATGGCGGCGTGGGGCGTGCGCCTCCCGTTCTGGATGCGGGCCTCCTGGTTCCGCCGGCACGGCTACCGGACGGCGGACCGGCAGGGCATCGCCGCGCTGGTCTGGAAGCCGTTCACGGCCGAGGCCAGCCCACCGCGCTGGTTCCCCGCCACGTCCAGGCTGCCCGACCCGGTCCCGGGGAAGGTGAACGTCGTGGCCTTCACCAGCGGCTGGTGCCTGGCCCAGAACCTCGTCTACGGGCGTGCCAGGAGGGCCGCGGCGGAGTTCGGTGACAGCGTCGTCTTCCGGGAGATCGACACGACGTCGAGGTCCGCCGTCGCGGAGTGGGGCGTCGCGGACGCCGTCCTCGTCGACGGGAGGAACCTGCAGAAGGGGCCCTCGCCGAGCTACCAGGCGATCCACAGGGCCATCGCCAGGCGGGTGGCACGGCAGCGGCGCCGATCCCGGTAGCTCCCGTGCCCGCGGAGGGGCAGGTGCCCAGCTGCTCACCGGCGGGCAGCTCAACGATCCGCGCCCGGAGGGGTCGGCGAGGACCCGCAGCACGGTGCCGGTCGCCGGGGAGCCGGTCGGCAGGAACACCACTGGGAGGTGTTGTCGGCGTGAGCTGACCTGCCTGTGGGATACCGGACACCGGATGCCGTTCCCGGGACGGCTCCCGGCGTGGGCGAGCGCCGAGGACCGGGGCTGAGGGGATCATGGGAGGCGGATGGCGACCGGGACTGCCGGTCGCCGACGGGGGACGAGGGCGGGGCATGGTGCGACTGCCGAAGGTGGGGCGGAGGGCGAGGCTGCTCGAAGCGCTGGTCACCGCGACGGTGGTGGCCGGAGCCGTCGTGGGGCCGGTGCCGGGCTCGGCCGCGGCGCCGGCCGGTTCGGCTTTCCCGGCAGCCCTGGCTGCTCCGACGGTCCGATGGGCTTCGGTCTCCGGCTCCGGTGCCCACACCTGCGCCGTCCGCGTGGACCACAGCCTGTGGTGCTGGGGCCAGAACGTCGCGGGACAGCTCGGGGACGGGACGACGACGCGGCGGCTGGCTCGGGTCCGGGTCGTGGCCTCGGCCCGGTGGGTGAGCGTCGCCGCCGGCGGGTGGCACACCTGCGGGATCCGGACCGATGGCAGCCTGTGGTGCTGGGGTGCGAACAACCTGGGGCAGCTCGGAGACGGGACGACGACGCAGCGGCTGGTTCCGGTCCGGATCGGGGCCTCGGCCCGGTGGGTGAGCGTCGTCACCGGTAGGTGGCACACCTGCGGGATCCGGACCGATCGCAGCCTGTGGTGCTGGGGCGGCAACTACTCCGGTCAGCTGGGGACCGATCGAGGCGGCGCGGTCGACACACCCGGCCAGGTCGGGGCGGGCACCGAGTGGATCGGCGTCTCCGCCGGCACCTTGCGCACCTGCGGGATCCGTTCTGACCACAGCCTGTGGTGCTGGGGCGACGGCATGGACGGGTCGGCCGAGAGGGCAACTCACCTGGTCCGGGTCGGCACGGTCCGGGACTGGACCAGCGTCTCGGTGGGGCTGTACCACATCTGCGCGATCCGTTCCGACCGCAGTCTGTGGTGCTGGGGCAGCAACTACTCCGGTCAACTGGGGATCGGTGGGCGTCGTTCGACCCAGACCCCGATCCCGGCCCCGACCCGGGTCGGGAGAGCCCGGGACTGGACGACCGTCTCCGCCGGCGGGGAACACACCTGCGCGGCCAGGGCCGGGCGGGGCCTGTGGTGCTGGGGCAGCAACATCGCCGGGCAGTTGGGGGACGGGACGGCGATCCAGCGCTACCTGCCGGTCCGGGTCGGTGCGGAGACGACCTGGACCGGGGTTGCCACGAGCATGGTCATGGTCCTGGTCCCCCTGGATGACGAGCCGATCGACCTGACCGGCCGCACCTGCGGGATCCGCGGGGACGGCACCCTGTGGTGCTGGGGACACAACGGGAACGGGGAGCTCGGGGACGGCACCACCATCTCCCCGGGCACGGCACCCGCGCCCGGCCGGGTCGGGACCGACGCGAACTGGGCGCAGGTCTCCGTCGGCCGGCCGCACACGTGCGCGGTGCGGACGACGCACACCCTGTGGTGCTGGGGACACAACGGGGGCGGGGAGCTCGGGGACGGCACCACGGCCGACCGTCGCGTCCCCGTCCGGGTCGGGACGGACGCGAACTGGGCGAGCGTCTCCACCGGAGACGGATTCACCTGTGCGGTGCGGACAACGCACACCCTGTGGTGCTGGGGACACAACGAGGTCGGGCAGCTCGGGGACGGGACGGACATCTCCCGGCGAGCACCCGTCCGGATCGGTACGGACGCGAACTGGGCGAGCGTCTCCGCAGGCTCGTTGGGTGGCTGCGCGGTGCGGACCACGCACACCGTGTGGTGCTGGGGTCACGGCATCAGCAACTGGTACCGGGACGGAACGACGCTCCGGGTCCTCACCGCCATGGTGCGCATCGGCACGGAGGCGGACTGGGCGAGCGTCTCCGCCGGCGAGACCCGCGCCTGCGGGATCCGCCGGGACCGGTCCCTGTGGTGCTGGCCGACCCACGGGCCGCGGGCGGATCTCGTCCCGGCCAGGGTCGGTGCGGAGGCGGACTGGGCGAGCGTCTCTGTCGGCAGCGGTCACACCTGCGCCGTCCGGACGACGCACACCCTGTGGTGCTGGGGAGGCAACGAGGTCGGACAGCTCGGGGACGGGACGACGCGGTCACGACCGGCTCCGGTCCGGGTCGGGACCGATGCGAACTGGGCGGGCGTGTCCGTCGGCGCCGACCGGACGTGCGCCGTCCGCACCACCCACACCCTGTGGTGCTGGGGTGACCGGAGTTCCGGCGGGCTGTTCTGGCTCACCGGCAGGGCAGGCCGCCGCACCCCCGGGAGGGTCGGGACCGGCGCGGACTGGGCGTCCGTTGCCGTGGCCGTGGCCGCGGACCACGAGACGGGTCCTGGTCCTTCCTGCGCCGTGCGGCGGGATCACACCCTGTGGTGCTGGGGGTGGAACGGCTACGGGCAGCTCGGCTACGCGATCTCCGTGCTGCGCCGGGTGGTCTGACCCCTGGCCGGGATCCGCGGCAGGGCGGAGGCGACCCGACCGAACCGGTCGTCGTCCCCGACCCAGGAGGCGTGGGCAGCGTCTATCTCCGCCCGGCTGCGGGCGACGTAGTTCCACCACATGACGATCGGCTCGTCGAACGGCTCCCCGCCGAGCAGGACCAGGCGCGCCGGCTCACGGACGTCGAGGCGGAGTTCGGGACGCCCCCGGCCGAGGTAGCCGAGGGTCCCGGGCACCAGCGGCCTGTCCTGCACCCCGACCGTCCCGCGGAGGACGACGACGGCGTACTCGAAGTCCGGCCGGAGCCCGACGGTGACCGGTCCGTGCGCTGCCAGGTCGATCCCGACCAGCGGGGTGTCGTGGCGGGCGGGACTCCTCAGCCCGGCGAAGTCCCCGACGAGCACGGTGGCGACGGCGCCGTCCAGGTCGGCCCGGGGGAGCTCCGGGTGGTGCTCGAACGCCGCCGGTCCGTGCCTGGTGGTCTCGGGGAGGGCGACCCAGAGCTGGATGCCCTCCAGCGTGCCCCGGTAGTGGCCGGTGGCCTCCTCCGCGTGGGCGACGGCGTGCCCAGAAGTCATCAGGTTGAGCTGGCCGGGGGCGATGACCTGCTCCGAACCGAGGCTGTCGCGGTGCAGCACCTGACCGTCGACGAGCCAGGTGACGGTCTGCAGCCCGATGTGCGGGTGGGGTCCGACGTCGAGGCCGCTCTCCTCGGTCACGTCCGCGGGACCCAGGTGATCGGCGAAGCACCAGGCGCCGACCGTGCGCCGTCCCCGGCGCGGTAGCGCCCGGCGAACCCGGATCCGGCCCACCACCTCCTCCCGGCTCGCGCCGACGTCGAGGCACGGCGGGGCGGGACGGCTCGCACCGGCCGGGGTGGGCTGGATGTCGACGGCGCTGACCGGACCGCTCATCACGGCACCTCGTCTCTCGGACTCCGTACCTCGACGGGTGATGTGACGATGTTGGACCAATCCGGTGCCCGGGGCGCCCCGGGGGTCCCGCGGATGCCGCGGATGCCTCCTTTTGTCGTAGTGGCCGGCCTGGTCGTCACACGATCGCAATGATCCTGACGGGATGATCGCAACGCTCCCCACGGAGGGTTGTGGTGTTGTCCGGCCGCGGGGGGCGGTGACCGCCGCAGGCCACCACCCAACCTGGAGACGTTCGGTGCACACCAGAGAGAGCGAACGGAACGACAGCCTGAGCACGGTCCTCGACACCGAGGTGCTGCTCGTGGACCGGCACCCGACCGCGTGGGAACGTATCCGGCTGCGCCGGGCCGTCGGGTGGCGGACGCATGACCCGGCCGCTGTCGAGGAGAGCGTCGACGGCGCGGTGTTCGGGGTCTGCGCCGAGGTGGGCGGGCAGGCCGTCGGGATGGTGCGGGTCGTCGGCGACGGCAGGACCTGTTTCTACGTCCACGAGGTGATCGTCCACCCCGAGTACCAGGGGATGGGGGTCGGTCGGCGCCTCATGGACCGGGTGATGGAGCACGTCGCCGAGAACGCCTGTCGCAACGCCTTCGTCGCACTGATCGCCGAGGAGGGCAAGGAGGGCTTCTACGAGCCCTTCGGCTTCCTCCGACTTCCCTGCGACGGCCATGGCTCGGGCATGGAACGGTACTGGGAGAGATGAACGGAGCCTCCCCCCGGCGGCCAGGACGGTCCCGGCGGCGTCACGACGTGGGAACCGCCTCGTCCGTGATGTCGAGGCCGTCCGGCCACCGTGCCACCACCAGCGAGCGGTAGTCGCTCGCTCGCAGCGGGCGGGCGGTGAGCGCACCCCCGGGAAGGGGCGCGTCGAGCGGCTGCCCGTCGAGCGTCAACCGGACGCCGTCCACGGACGGCACGGAGGTGACGGACAGCACGACCTGGGCGATCGCGGTGGTCAGTTCGGCCGAGGGCGGCCGGTCCCCGACGACGTCGAGTGTCGCCACGCCGTCCGCGACCCGCAGGACGTGCAGGGACATGGTCGGGGGGAGAGCGGTGCCGAGGCCCTTCGACAGCTCTCCGGCGGCCGGGCCGGCGGTCAGCTCGGCGAGGACCTCCTGGAGCGTCGCGACCGGGGTCGTGACGACCACCCCGTGGCGGACACCGACGAGGCGGCCGGAGGGGGTGGTGAAGAACGCGGCCGGGGTCACCGCGGCGTCGGGGGATCGGGTCGGAGCCGGTCGGGTGGCCCGGTCGCGGGTCACCGGGGGGTCGACGGTGCGGACGGCGCCGTCGGTCGGCACTCCGCAGCCGGCCAGAACCACGATCGTCAGCAGCGCGAGCGCGAGCCGGCGGGTCACGGTGCTGCCACGGGGAGGCCGGCGACGAAGCGGGCCCCCCGTCCCGGCCGGTCGGTGCACCAGAGCGTGCCACCGTGCGCCGAGAGGGTCTTCTCGGCGAGGGACAGCCCTAGCCCGGTGCCCGACGAGGAACCGCGGGCAGTCCTGCTGGTGGCGAAGCGCTCGAAGATGCGCTGCCGGTCCTCGACCGGGACGCCCTGGCCCTCGTCGTCGACCACGACGAGCACCTCGTCCTCGTCCCGCTGGACCGTGATCGCGACCAGGCCTTCGCCGTGTCGGTCGGCGTTGTCCACCAGGTTCGCGAAGGCCCGTTCGAGCAGGACCTTGTCCCCGTGCACGGTGACCCCGGTCGTCTCGTCCCGGAGGAGCCGCGCCGGTTTCCCGGCACGGGCAAGGGTGTGCAGGAGCAGCTCCCGCAACGGCACCGGGGCTCTGTCGCTGAGGTCGAGCCCGGCGTCGGTCCGTGCCATGTGGAGCAGGTTGTCGAGCAGCCGCTGGAGTCGCGCCAGGTCACCGGACACGAGGTCGATCGCCTGGACCGCACGGGCTGGGAGTTCCCGGCGGTGCTGCTCCAGCAGTTCGACGCTCGCGACCAGCGTCGTCAACGGTGATCGCAGTTCGTGACCGACGTCGGCCGCGAAACGGGCGTCGCTCTCGACCCGCTGCTGGAGGGAGTCGACCATGCTGTTGAAGGAGCCGACCAGGGTGGTGAGCTCGGGGTCCTCGGTGGCGGGCAGCCGGGTGTCCGGCTGGCCTCCGGCGATCTCGGCGGCGGTCGAGGCCACCAGGTTGAGCGGTTGGACCACCTTGCGGCTGGCCCACAGTCCCAGCATGATCCCGGCTCCCGCGGCGAGGCAGGCACTGAAGACCAGGACCGTGCTCAGCGCCCGCAGGGTGTCGTCCAGTTCCGTCAGCGGGGTCACCCGGTAGAACTCGGTGCGGGTCCCCTCCGACGGAACCCCGATGATCATGGTGGGGGAGCCGTCGACCATGACCCGGACGTACCCCGGCCGTCCCGACCGGATCCGCTGCCGGAGCCCGGCCGGGATCGTCTCCTGACCCGTGCCGAGGGCTGTGGTGAACCACTGTCCGTCGCGCCGCACGATCAACGCTCCCCCCTGCGGCGGATCGGCGGCGTCGAGCGCGGCGGGGATCCGGGCACCGGAGCTGCTCAACCGTGCGTGCACCAGATCGGCGTCGAGGTAGGTCTGGCGGATCGCGGCCTGCTGACGCTGGTCGAGCAGGTAGTGCCGGGCGATCACGAACGTGGAGGCGGCGAGGGTCGCCGAGATCAGCAGGGCGCCGCCGCCGAAGACCATCGCGATCCGTCCTCGGAGGCCGGCCGGGCGGGACCAACTCCTCACTGCGGGTCCAGGCGGTAGCCGAGGCCGCGGACGGTCACCACCATCCGTGGAGCTCCGGGATCACGCTCGATCTTGGTCCGCAGGCGGCGGATGTGCACGTCGACCAGCCTCTCGTCCCCGAAGAACCCCTGGTCCCACACCCGCTCCAGCAGCAGTTGCCGGCTCATCACCCTGCCGGGGGCCGTGGCCAGTTCGCAGAGCAGGTTGAACTCGGTCAGGGTGAGGTGCAGGTCCTCGTCTCCGCAGCGCACCGTGCCGCGGGACGGAGACAGTACCAGTCTGCGGTCGGGTCCCGAGTCCAGCACGAGATCGGCAGCCGGCTGCTCCCCAGGGGTGACCAGGGACGCAGTCCTGCGGCGCAGCGCCCGCAGCCGGGCTGAGATCTCCTTGATCTGGAACGGCTTGGTCACGTAGTCGTCCGCGCCGGCCTCCAGCCCGGCGACGATGTCGTGGGTGTCGGTGCGGGCACTGACCACGATGATCGGCAGGTCGCTGGTCCTGCGCACCTCCCGGATGCAGGCGAACCCGTCGAGCCCGCCCAACATCAGATCGACGATCATCAGGTCGGGTGGGTTCGCCCGGAAGAGCTCGAGGGCGTCCTCGGTGCAGGCAGCCTCCGCGACGTCGTATCCCTCGGTCTCCAGGCCCAGTCGCAGAACCGTACGGATCCGATCGTCGTCCTCCACGACGAGCAGTCGAGCCGCCATTCGTCCATCGTGGCAGAGCCGTCCCCGGGTTGCCTGGCGCTGACTCGCCCACATCGGACCGTCATCCGATCGCAAAGCAGGCGACGGGACCGGCGCAAAGCGCGTTGCCGATCCTGGTGCCACGGCGAGACCTGGAGGGGAGATGACCACCGAGCGCACCGTTCTGGTCAACGACCGCGTCGTCGTCCCCCTGAGTGATGCGATGCTGCGGGACGGCGTGGCCGACCTCCGGTGGCGGCTGCGGGAGCTGGTGCTCTCCGGGGCCAGGATCATCGTGGTCGACATCGGGTCGGCCGGGGTCCTGTCCTCGTCGGCGGTCGCCGCGATGCTCAGCGCCCACCGTGCCTGCCGGGCCAGGGGAGGCAGGCTGGTGATCCACAACCCGGACCGGCGCACGCTCGACCTGCTGCGGCGCACCGGGTTGTGGCGGGTTCTCCGGCAGGAGCTCACCTGACGGCGCCCGTCGGTCAGCCCCGCTGATCAGCCCTGGATGCCTGCCCGGGAACCGGGACACCTCCCGGCGAACGGGGGCGTCCGAGCCCGTGCGGCGGCACTCCTATGATGGGGCGGCTCACGGATCGGGGGGTGTCCCCGGTGGTGACGGCGATCGTGCCGGGACCACAGGTCAGGACATCCGCACGGGCCGTCGGGCCGAGAGCGGAACCCGTGCGCTCCCGGCTCGGCGCGACGCAGGAGACGACCCCCGAAAGGCACCCGAGACATGACGCCCGAGAGCACGACGAACGCGATCATCGACGCGGACACCAGATTCGCCGCTCGGCTCACAGCCGTCGACGACACCTTCGACTACCGGATGAAGGCCCTGGAGTCCGCGGAGACGAGGATCAGGGAGCGTGCCAGGACGATCGAGGGCAACCCCGAGAAGTACGCGCGGGCCGAGGTCGACGACCTGGTCGAGCGCATCCGCCGGCTCAAGACCGCGGAGCGGGAACGCCGCCAGGTGGAGCTCAACCTGATCCACGAGGAGTACCTCAGCGGGGTGGTCAAGGTTCTCGACGCCTGGCAGCTCCCCGTGGAGCGGAGCTTCGCCGAGGCGCTGCCCGCGCTGGGTTCGCTGGGAGTGCTGGGCGCCCACGCGCACTGAGGCCGGCGGGTCTCACGGCCAGTCGTCGCCGCCGTCCAGGCGGAGCCGCAGCAGCAGCGCGAGGGACATCGACTCGCCGTCCCGGGCCCCCCGCCCGACGGCCAGCGGCGGATCGCTCGGTGCCGGGGAGGCACCGACGATCCGGGCCAGGAACGAGGGCGGCACCGTGAGCACGTAGAAGTTCCCCTCGGTGTCGACCGCGAGCGGTCCCGTGCGCAACAGCAGCCAGCCGCGCAGCCGGGTCCGGTAACTCGCCCTGCCGCTGTAGGCGGTGGCCCGCAGTCGCCGCGGCCGGATCCCACGTCTCGTCGCCTCCTCGACGAAGGAGGCGACGAGGGCACGGGCCTCCGCGGTCTCGGCCCTGCGTCGGCGTTCCAGCGACTCGGCGTGTGCGGCGGCGGCCAGGCTCCGCTGCTCCCGCCAGCCGTCGTGATCATCTTTCGGCACCCTCCGACGGTACGCGACGTCCGGTGCCGCGGCGCAGCCGTCGTCCCCGGCCGGATGTCGCGGGTTCCTGCGCGGCCGTCCCGTCGCGGCTCAGGTGGTGGCGGCCTCGACGTCGGCGAGCGGGCCGCCCAGCTCGCGGGCCCGGGCGGCGTGCCGCTCCGCCTGCTCGGTCCGGCCTGCGTCCCGGTGCAGCCTGGCCAGGCCGAGGTGGGCGCGGGCCCGGTCCGGGGTGTCGCCGGTCTCCTCCGCGATCTCCAGCGCCTCCTGGTGCGAGGCCAGTGCCCGCTCGGGGTCGCCGAGCATCCGGTAGGTGGCGCCGAGCCCGTTGAGCGTGGAGGGACGGAGGTTGCGGACGCCGACCCGCTGGGCGAGCGTCCCCGCCTCGGTGAAGCACTCCAGCGCCTGCTCGTACCGCTCCTGACGGAGCCGGACCTCGCCGAGGATCACCAGGGAGCCCGCCCGGTCCGACGGCCCCCCGATCTCGTCCCAGATGGCGAGGGCGTGGCGCAGGTGCTCCGCCGCCCTCGGGAGATCACCGGTGTCCCGGTACAGCTTGCCGAGGCCGTCGTGCGCGTCGCCGACCGTGCGTCGGTCCCCCGTCAGCTCGGCGACCTCGATCGCCCCGAGCAGGTGGTCCTCGGCGGCCTCCGGGTCACCGAGCTCCGCCCTGGCGTGGCCGAGCTGGGAGAGCGCCCCGGCCTGCCCGGTCAGGTTGCCGGTGACCCGCCAGAGGGCCAGCGCCTGCCCGACGTCCTCCTCCGCGGCCCGGTAGTCACCGGCGCACCACTCCAGCATCCCGATGTTGATCAGGGCCAGGGCGAGGACGTCCTTGTCGTCTCCCGCCTGCGCCAGCCGCAGGGCCCGCTGGAGGTGGGCCACCGCCTCGTCGTTCCTGCCCCAGGAGCTCAGCGCGCCGCTCACCCCGCGCAGCGCGACGATCTCCCCGGCGACGTCCCCGGCGGCACGGGCGGCGCGCAGGGCCGCGGTGAACACCGCGTGGGACTCGGTGAGGAAGGAACCGTTGTACAGGTGGACACCGACGGCCTCGGCGAGGCCGACGGCCTGGTGGTTCAGCCCGCTGTCCGCCGCGTGCGTCACCGAGCGCACCAGCCCGGGACGTTCGGCGGCCAGCCATGCGGCTGCCGAGGCGGCGTCGTTCACCTCCGGTAGCGGGACGGCGACCCGCGGGGGCGGGAACAGGCGGGCGGTCACCCGGCGCTCGAAGGGGTCGGCCACGGCGACCGTCGCGGCGAACTGGTAGTCCAGCAGCCGGGTCAGCGCCGCGAGCCGCTCCTGCTCGCCGTCGACGGTCCTGACCAGGCACCGGGCGTAGTCGCGGAGCAGGTCGTGCACGACGAACCGCCCGGTGCCCGTCGGCTGGACCAGATGGACCCTGGCCAGGACGTCCAGCGAGCGGCGGGCCGCCGGCAGGGGCTCCCCGGTCAGCGCGGCGAGGGCGGCCGGCGTCAGGTCGGGGCCCGGGTGCACGCCCAGCATCCGGAACGCCGACGCCGTGCCCGGTTCCAGCTGCCGGTAGGACCAGGAGAAGACCGTCGTCACGGCGGTGACCGGGTCCCCCGGGACGTCGAGCAGCTCCAGTCGGGACTCCTCGTCCGCGAGCTCGGCGGCCACCTGGCGCAGCGACGACTCCGGCCGGGTCGTGGCCCGCTCGGCCGCGATGCGCAGGGCGAGGGGGAGCCGGGCGCACCGGTGGACGACGTCGAGCACCCCGGTCGGGTCGGCCGGGGACCGCCCGTGGACCAGGCTGGTCACCAGCCGGGCCGCGTCGTCGAGCGGCAGCAGGTCGAGGGCGACCCGGCGGGCGCCGTCCCTGACGACGAGACCGGGCAGGTCGTCGCGACTGGTCACCAGGACGGCGCAGGTCGGTGACCCGGGCAGCAGCGGGCGCACCTGCTCGACGTCCCCGGCGTTGTCCAGCACGACGAGCAGCCGCCTGCCCGCGGTCAGGGTCCGGAAGCACGAGGCCGCGTCGCCGAGCTCGCCGGGGATCTCGGTGCTGTCGACCCCGAGGGCGCGCAGGAAACCGGCCAGCACCTCGGCGGGGTCCGCCGGACGCCCCGGTCCGTACCCGTGCAGGTCGGCGAAGAGCTGCCCGTCGGGGAAGCGGTCGCGCACGTGGTGGGCCCAGGTCACCGCGAGCGCCGTCTTACCGACCCCGGCCGTGCCGCTCACCAGGAGGACCGCGCTCCCCGTCCGTGCGTCGAGCAGGGTGTCGAGTTCGATCAGCTCCCGCTGCCGGCCGGTGAACGCGGTGACGGGGCCGGGCAGCTGGGTGGGCGGGTCGGCCCGGCGACCGTGGCGCAGGACGTCGTGCAGGGCGATCAGCTCCGGCGACGGATCGGTGCCGAGCGTCGAGGCCAGCCGTTCCCTGAGGTCGTGGTAGCAGGCGATGGCCTCGGCCCGTCTGCCCATGGCGGCCAGAGCGGCCATCCGGAGCTCGACCAGCGGCTCGAGGGCCGGGTGCCGGGTGGCCAGCGGGGCGAGCGCGGTGAGCACGGCCTCGGTCTGGCCGAGCTGCAGCGCGAGGCGTCCCCAGGCGAGCACGGCGTCCAGGTACTCCCGTTCGACGGTGGTTCGGGTCACCTCCGCCCAGGGCCCCGGCATCCCGGCCAGGGGCTCGCCCCACAGCGCGACGGCCTGGGCGAGGGTCGCCGCGCGGGCGGCGTCGTCGAGCTCGGGGTCGTGCCGGGCGGTGCGGACGAGCTCGCGGAAGCGGTGCAGGTCGACGAGGTCCGGCGGCACCCGCAGCCGGTACCCGCAGGTGTCCCGCTCCAGGGTGATCTCCCGGCCCGCCGGGAGGGAGGACGTGCCGAGGTCGGCGAGGGAGCGCCGCAACCGGGACAGGTGGGCGTAGAGGGAGCCGCGGGAACCCGGCGTCTGGTCCTCGCCCCAGACCCGGTCCAGCAGGGTCTCCACCGGGACGACGCACCCGGCGTCGGCGAGCAGGGCCGCGAGGACGGCGCGCCGCTGGGCGGGTCCGAGCTCCACCGGCAGGCCGCCGTGCCACGCACCGATCTCGCCGAGCAACCGGAACTCGAGCGCAGCATCCATCCGTCGCCTCCCAGGCCGACCGGGACACAGCCTCGCACGCCCGGCGACGTCCTCACCCGACATCCAGCCCATCGTGCGCATCGGCTCGCCGACCGGTCATCCGGGGTGACCCTCGGTGACGCTGGGGGCCGCAGCCGTCAGGCTCCGAACGCCGCCTCGACCAGGAGCGCCGTCCCCGCGGCGACCAGCAGTGCGCCCGCCCCGGCCTGGGCGAGGCGCATCCCGCGCTCGCCGAGCGCGTGCCGCCCGGTGGCCACGAGCGCGGCCATGGCGACCTTGCTGCCCAGCAGCAGGGCGTAGAAGCCGAGCAGGAAGCCCATCCCGTTCCACCAGGCGTCCTGCCACGCCCGGACGAGGATCGGTGACCCCACCGTGATCCAGAACAGCCAGGGGTGCGGGGAGAGGACGTTGACCAGCGCGGCCCGCAGCACGGAGACCCGCTGGTCCCTGCCGCCGGCCAGGGGGTCCTGGTAGGCCGCGATCCGGCGCATCGCGTCGACGCCGAGCCACACCACGTAGCACCCGCCGACCAGGGCGAGCCCCCGCAGTGCGGGCTCCGGCAGCGACCCCACGGCGAGCACCGAGGCGATGACGATGGGGGTGTCCGAGATCAGCGGGGCGAGGGCCACCCGGGCTCCGCCCCGGAACCCTTCCTTGAGGCTCGTCACGAGCACGAGGGCCAGCAGCGGGCCGGGGGCGACGCCGGAGCCGAGACCCATGGTGAGGCCGAGGGCGAGGTACTGCACGCAGGGAGACTACGTGATCAACGAGCCGCGCCCCAGGGGCCGCTCAGATCCAGGACGGCAGCCACATCCGCAGCCCCCACTCGTCCCGGGTGATGATCTCGGCGGCGAGCACCGGATGGAACCAGGCGAAACAGGCCACCGCGAGCGCGACGAAGCCGCCTGCCCACACGGCTCCGCGGAACTGCCGGTCGGGCGAGGCGTCCCGTGGGCCGAGGACGAGGCCGAGGGTGTAGCTGACGGCGAGGACCAGCCAGGGGGTGAAGGCGATGGCGTAG
>JAAYAH010000032.1 GCA_012719445.1 Actinomycetales bacterium
CTCGTGGGCATCCTCCACGGCTGCCTCAAGACCCGAACCACCTACAACGAGACCACCGCCTGGGCACACCACGCGGTCGAGCACACCGGCACCGCCGCTTGACATCACAACCCATGGGATGTCTGACAGGGTCCAGACGAGGGTGGTGACAGCGAAGTCCTTCCCGAAGCCAGTTCGGGACACGAACTCCAGCACGGGCAACGAGGTGACATCGACCACGCCGAGGCCATCCTCGATGGCCAATGCAGCGACTGCGAGCGGTCACGATCCGGGCGCAGCGACGGTAGGCGGGGGCGGACTGCGAAGGCTCCGGGCACGCTACGACGGTCGATGGCGTGCCAGCTGCATGACCGGCCCCGGGATGACCCACCGACACCCCTTCGCGGGGTGTCACCCACCACCACGAAGAGCTACCCCACCAGGTCCTTACCGGACCTCACCAGGAACTTACCGGGCCTTACCGTCACGGTCGGCTACCCCACCGATACCCCCACCAGGGTCCCGGCCAAGATGTCCGGATGGTCGACCGCGGGTGGCTGTGGGGTAACACCCCGTTGTGAGGCATGCTCACAGAGCATGGTCAAGATGAACATCAGGTGAATTCCGGAGGTGGGGTGTGAAGTAAAACGTTTTCTTGGGGCCATGGGGATGTGTGAGGACACTATTCACATCCCAGGTCCCTGTCCCTACGATCACGCGGGTCCTGCCCGCGACCTCCGGTGCGGCGTCCTCGGCGCCCCGCCGAGCGGTGGAACTGCCGCCGTACCTGTCCCCGAACGGGTGCCGCGACGGGTTCGGGGTCGGTACTGCTGTCCGCTGCGGGGTCCGTATGGGCCTCCGGCTGGAACCGGACCCCCGAACCGACCCCCTGGTGGGGTCGTTCCCGCAGGTCGACCACCCCTTCCCCCTCCCCGGCCGGGACGCGACAAACCCTACAGAGGGTTTCCCCATCGGAGAGAGGGAGAAAACACCGGGGGTCCCATGGTGAGACCCCCGGCCCGGCCACCCGGCACCAACCCAATCCCTGCGACCGGCACCTCCACGACCTCCACCTCCTCTTCCACCTCGACACCGTTCCCGTTACCTCCCATCCCGGCGACATCCACCGCCACCGAGGACGCCGGAGCGACCCTTCGCCCACCCGCCACGACACCCTCCGGTCCCCGAGCCACCATCCCGACGCCGCCCGCACCGCCGTCGGCGACCTGGTCAACGGTGGCAGCAGGCTCGCCGTCCCGCGCGGCGCGCGGCGGCCCCGTCACCGGCACCCCAGCCCGCTCGCGGACGAGCAGCCACGCCCCGGCACACCGCCGGGTTGGCGGGACAGACGCGGTGCTGGCGGCAGCGGCCCACCTGACCGACCGGGACCACACCCTTCTCGGCTGGCTGGCCGACCACGGGGTGTTGACCACCGTGCAGATCGCCGCCGCCCTGTTCCCCTCCCTCGACTTCGCCCAACGGCGCCTACGCACCCTGACCGGCTTGGAACTGCTGGCCCGCTTCCGCCCGCTCAAGCTCGACGGCGGCTCCCACCCCTACCACTACGTGCTGGCGCCCCTGGGCGCCCACCTGGTCGCCGTCCACCGCGGCGAACCACCCCCGCGCCCGGCACAGGCCCGCGCCCGGATGCGCGCCCTGACCGCGCGAGCGAACCTGCCGCACCTCCTCGGGGTCAACCAGTTCTTCACCGACCTGGCCGCCCACGCCCGCACCCACCCCAACGCCCACCTGCACCGCTGGTGGCCCACCACCACCTGCACCCGCATGGGTGCCTTCACCAAGGATGACGACGATGCCCTCGTACGCGCCTACCGCCCCCTCATGCGCCCCGACGGCCACGGCGTGTACAGCGAGCACTCTCGCACGGTCGCGTTCTTCCTCGAACACGACACCGGCAGCGAGGACCTTCCCCGGCTGGTCGCCAAACTCCCGCGTTACGGCGCGTTCACCCAGGCCACCGGGCACCGCTGGCCTGTGCTGTTCCACCTGCACGACCCGGTGCGCGAGGATCACCTGCACCGGCTCCTGGCCCGCGAGGCCCCACCGGTGGTTCCTGTTGCCACCACCGTGGGAACCCACGACCCCATCTCGTACGTCGCAGCGACAGCTGCGACCGACCCCCACCCCGGCTGCCCACCCCGGGCGTGTCCCGCCGAGGCCCACTGGTGGCTCCACGGCCACCCCGGAGCCCGCCTGTGCCTGGCCGACCTGCCCGGCACACCCCCGGCGCCGCGGTGAGCCTCCTCAACCCCGACACCAGCCCCACTACCAGCTCGCCGCGGGCTCCACGACAGCGACACCACGACCGGGCCACGCCCGTCGCGGACACCCAGATTGCCTCCGGCGACGCCTTCACCAGCAACGACGCCCCCGGTGCCGATGGGGCGACCGAGGAGACCACCGGCACCACCGCCCTGGCCCACCACCTCACCGACCCCGACACCGAAACCGCCATCCAGGCCCTCGCCGCCCAAGCCCCCACCATGACCGAGGACCAACGAACCCACCTCGCCCGCCTCCTCCACCTCCACCCACACCACACCGGCCACCCGCCCACGCCCCGCCCCCCGGACACGCCACCCGGGTCCTGACGCCGCCACCCCCACCCGCCAACCGGGTGGCATCCAGCCCTACGGGACCGGATGCCACCCCGGCCACGGACGTGAAACGTGCTCACCGGGCAGCCATCTCGTCTGTCTGGCTTCCATCCGCACCATTCCGTATTCGGGCAATGACCCCCAATGACCACAGGGCTATAGGCTGGCCGCTGCGACGAGTCGTGGAGGTGGCCGTGGTGCCGGAGTACGAGTACTGCCAGGTGGTGACGACGACGGACTCCCGGAGCGCGGCGGACGCCTTGGCCCGCGGCGCGGCGGAGGCCCGGGTCGCCGCCTGCGCGCAGGTCGTTGGGCCGATCACCAGCACGTACTGGTGGGAGGGCAGAGTCGACACGGCGGAGGAGTGGCAGGTCGTGTTCAAGACGACGGCCGAGCGGTATCCGGCGTTGGAGGAGCACCTGCGGTCCCACCACGGCTATGACGTGCCGGAGATCCTCTGTACCCCGGTCACGGCGGGCAACCCCTCGTATCTGGAGTGGCTGAGCGCCGAGACCCGGCCTCGCTAGATGAACCGATCAGGCGACCTGGTCGAGGATGAGGTCGTCCAGTTCGGCGAGCACGGTGATGTGACGCCGACTGTCGATCATCTGGTGGATCTGGTGGAGGCGTTGGGCTCCCAGACCGACCTGGTGGGCGGTAGTGACGGCGATGGATTGCCGGGCGAAGGCTACGCCTCGGTCGTACTGACCCTGTTGGATGGCGGCGGAGGCGATGTCGGCGAGGATGATCGCTTTGGTCTTCACCTCGGTGGCGGGCAGGGTGCGGACGACCGAGGTGGCCGTGGCCTCCAGCGCCGGGTGGTCCAGGTGGGCGTAGGTGGTCACGGCCATGCTGCCCAACCTGCTGGGGGTGAAGAACGCCGTCCACGGGCGTTCCAGGTGCGGGCGGGCGGTGTCGTAGGCGTTCAGAGCCTCGTCCAGACGGTGCAGCGCATGGGTGTGTTCGGCGAGCGAGGCGCTGACCTCGGCGTTCCTGGCTGCCACCCAGGATCGGGTGGTCGCGCTGCCGGGCGCTGTGCTGTTGTCCCGGGCCGCCTCCAGCAGACGCTGTGCGGCGCGGAGATCACCGCTGGCCTCGCTCATGTAGCTCAGGTAGGTCAGGGTGCAGGCGCGCAGGGGGTCATCCCGTGCCTCGTCCGCGGCCGTCAGGGCGCGGGCGCACAGGCGCTGGGCCAGGGGTGGGAGGTGACGGTCCCAGGCCACCCAGGCGGCCAGGGCAAGGGTCTCCCCGGTCGTGCTGAGCATCCGGGTGCGCAGGGCATCGGGGGCACCGGGTAGCAGCCGCACCAGCCGGTCGAGGTGCCCGTGCAGGTCCGCGGCCAACTCCGCGGCTGGGGTGTGCTCCTCGCGGCGGAACAGGTCGGCGGTGTACCACTCAAGGTGCGTCAGGGTCGCCGCGTCGAGGTGTCCACGACCGTCAAGGACGTGGCTCAACCGTGCCCACGGCTCGATCCGGTTGACCGCGGCCTCGATCAAGGGCAGGGCCGACAGCTTGAGCGCTGAACGACGCTTCATCTCATCCACGGTAAGTGGTGAGTCGGTGAGTGACCAGATGCTCGCTTCCCAGCAGCGCTGATCAGCAGCCACGGGTTCGGTCTCCGCGATCAGTCCGGGCTCGTCGCCGTCGTGGTCCTCGCCGTTCTCGGCTGCCTCCAGTAACGCGTCCAGTTGCTCGACGGACACTTGCAGGACGCGGGCGAGCCGGGGGCGTAACCAGGGCTGAGGCTCGGTGAGGCCGGCTTCCCAACGGCCGACCGTCGAGCGGTCCACGCCAACACGCTCCGCCAGATGCTCCTGGCTGAAGCCGACGGTCTTGCGCCGCTGCATCAGGCGATGCCGCTTGGTAGCCATAGCCGCTCCTTCCCCGTGTCGTCATGACCGTTCTCGCAGGTCACAGCGCCGTTGCGGCATATCTGCGGCAAGAGCGCGGCATTCACGCGCTGGTGCCTACCCGGTCACGGACGGTTGGGTCAGGTTACGGGTCACCGGGGCGAATCACAACGAAGGCGGCACTGACGATGCATGGGAACGGGGCGAGGGGGTCGAGCGACTACGGGGCGACCCGTCCCGCACCTGCTCTGCGGTGGGTCACGGATCCACTCCACCAGTGGCCGTCGATGAGCTGGCCGGTCCGGCGGTGCTGCTCTTTCCCGCCGCCGTCGGACCGGCCCTCCACCCCCGCATCGCGATCAGCCCACATCGATGTCCAGGCCACCCAGCGCGCCGCGGGACAGGCCCGGCGGTTCACGCGATCAGTGCTCACGCTCTGGACCACCGAAGACACCGACATCGACAGTGCCGAACTCCTCGCCTCGGAACTGATGACCAACGCGGTACGGGCCACGGTCGAGTCAGACCGGACTGACGACTCGGTCCTCAGTGTCGGGCTGAACCAACGCGATGGCCACCTTGTGCTCGTCGTGGTCGACGCGGACGGATCACCTCCGGTGAAACGGCTGCCGGGCCATGACGACGAGACCGGCCGCGGACTTCTCCTCGTGACTTCCCTGGCCCGTTCATGGGGGTACCGACCGCTGGCCGGTGGCGGAAAGGCCGTGTGGTGCGAACTGGAGACAACACCGAAAGCCCATCCCGACGCAGCTCAGGGAATCAAGCGCAGCATAGAACCCGAAAAGGAGTAGTCAAGATCATGCAGTCGGCAGCTTCAATTCCCGCTCAAGTCCTCCGCGTCAGAGAACCGAACATCTCCCGTTCCGGGAAGCTCCGCGCCGGAGTGGTCGGTCTGGGCAAGCAGGCCCTTGAGGACCACATTCCAGGACTGGCCGCCTCTGACGGGGCCGAACTGGTGGCCGTGTGCGACGAGTCATCCTCCGTGGTCAGGGAACAGCGCGAGCGACTCAACGTCCCCGGTTACACGAGTGTCGAGACGATGCTGGCGGCAGAGAACCTCGATTTCATCGTCGTCACCGTCCCCCACGACGCCGGGCAGTCGGTCATTTCTGCGGCGGCCGAACATCATGTCCATGTCCTGAAGGAGAAGCCCTTCGCGACCAGCCTCACGGAAGCCAGAGAGCTTGCTGCGCTGTGCGAGGGCGCCGGGATCGAAGTCATGGTGACCTTGCAGAGGAGATTCAACCCGATTTACACGAGTTTCCTTCAACTCGCCGACCAGATCGGCGTCCCCTTCGTCGTCGACGCACACTACACCCTACATGTCGTCGATCCCTCCGACGGCTGGCGAGGCCAGTCCGAACGTGCGGGTGGTGGGTGCATCATCGATATGGGCTATCACCTTGTCGACATGATTCTCTGGTACTTCGGGCTTCCCGATAGGGTTCTGGCCAGTCTGTCAGCTCGGGCACGCCCCGATCGCGTCTACAACGCCGAGGATACTGCCCTGATCCATTTCTCCTACGATGGTGGCATGTACGGCTCCCTGCTCCTGTCGAGATTCATCGGTCCCAAGAGCGAGCAGATACGCCTGGTCGGCAGCAAGGGCATCGTGGAGTTGGAGAGAGGACACCTGAGGCGTCTCACCAATGGTGGCGAAGTCATCGAGTCCCTGTCACGCGATCAGTCCTGGCCATCCGCCGCGACCAGCCAGATCGACCATTTCTGTCGGGTCATCGAGGGGTTGCGGCCCAATCTCAGCGGTCCACAACAGAATCTTTCCCACCTCAGATTCATTGCTGCGTGCTATTCCTCCGCCGCTTCCGGAATGCCCGTCAACCCCGAGGAGTTGTCGTGAACACCTCGTCCCTGGCGCTTCTCGGCGGCCAACCGGTCATCCCCGGCAGGGACCGACAGTTCTCGTGGCCGCCCATCACGGCGGACACCGCCTCGGCCGTCGCCGCGCAATTGGCGCGCAGCGTCTCCATCTACGACCGTTCCGGGGTCGTCGAAGACCTGGAAGACTCCCTGTGCTCCTACCACGGGAGCGCCCACTCCGTTCTGACCAGTTCGGGCACTGCCGCGCTCCACTCCATGTACGCCGCCTGCGACCTCGGCCCGGGTGACGAAGTGATCGTCCCTGCCTACACGTTCTTCGCCACGGTCACACCCCTGCTGCACCTCGGGGCGACGCCCGTGCTGGCCGACTGCGACGAGACGGGATCGCTCGATCCGATGGACGCTTCACGTCGCATCACCTCGCGCACCAAAGCGATCGTGGTCACCCACATGTGGGGACTGCCCGCTGATATGACCCGCCTGGCCGATCTCGCCGACCGTCACGGGTTGATGCTGCTGGAAGATGCCTCCCACGCCCATGGCGCCGCCATCAACGGTCGGAAGGTCGGCACATTCGGTCGTGCTGCGGCGTTCAGCATGAACGGTCCCAAACCCCTCTCGGCCGGAGAGGGTGGGTTCGTCCTCACCGATGATGACGAGACCTATTACCGAGTACTCCTCCACGGACAGTACAACAAGCGCTGCCGCAACGAGATCCCCACCACTCACCCCCTCTACCCATTCGCGGTCACCGGCATGGGGCTCAAGCTGAGAATCCATCCCCTGGCCGCAGCCATCGCTCTCGACCAACTCGCACGTCTGGACACCTATCTCGACGCACGCACCACGATGGCCGAGGTGATGTGCCAGGAACTCGGGAAACTCCCCGGGATCGTCGCCCCCACCCTTGCTCAGGGAGTCCGCGCCTCCTGGTACGGGCTACCGTTGATCTACCAGTCGGAAGAACTCGACGGCCTGCCCGTCCAGCGACTCCATGAGGCCATCCTCGCGGAAGGGTGCCACGAGGCCGATCGTCCAGGGTCCACCTGTCCGCTCAACCTGCTCCCCCTGTTCCAGAACCCCCAGCCGCTCCTGCCCGCCTTCTCCGGCGGCCTCTCCTACGAGCCGGGTGATTTCCCCGTGGCCGAGGCACTCTGGCGAAACACCATCAAACTGCCCGTCTGGCACCGAGAAGAAGACCGAGCACTGATCGACCAATATATCGACGCCATCGGCAAGGTCATTGCCAATTATCGCGACCTGCTAGGATAATCCCATGGCGCACGTTCCCATTATCCGAGAACTCGAAGAGCAGGCCATCTCCGACGGTATTCACCAGTTGGTTGTCGGCGCTGTCATCGAACACGAACAGAAGGTACTCATCCTCCGGCGACCGGGCGATGATTTCATGGGAGGGATCTGGGAACTCCCCAGCGGTAAGGTCGAAGCGGGGGAAACCCTGGACGCAGCTCTCGTGCGCGAGGTGGAAGAGGAAACCGGACTCACCGTCACCGAGATACGCGAGTACCGAGGCTCATTCGACTACACATCCGGAAGCGGGAAGAAGAGCCGCCAGTTCAACTTCAACACGCAGGTGTCAGCCGTTGACCCGGTCGTACTACAAGAACATGACAGCTACACATGGGCACCTCTCGACGCAGCCCTTCCTGTCACCGACGCCGTGAAGACGCTTCTCCAAGCCGAGTAGGCGCCACGTCGGACATCTGATCGACATCCGAACCTGATCGAGCAACGGCACCGTCGGCAGGGCCGACGGTGCCGTTCACGTGTTGTCAGGGCCGAGTTTCCAGGTCCAGCGGATCCGGTCGGGGGCGAAGGCACGGCGGCCCTTTCCTGCGGGGAGGAGTTCGATGTCGGCGACGGCCCGGATGATCTCCCGTTTGACCGCGACTTCCTCGCCGAGCCCCTGCCAGGTCACCACGGCCTGGTCGCCGATGCGTCCGCGCAGGACCGGGGGGATCGCGGCGTCCACGGCCATCTGTTCGGCGGCGGCGATCCCGGCCAGCAGGCCCTTCTCGGCGCGGGCGAAGGAGATCGCGGTGACCTCGCCGGTCTCGGCGAGCTTGCGCCAGTCCTCCAGTTCGGCGCGCAGGCGTTGGGCCTCGGCGCGGGCGTGGGCGGCCTGCTCGTCGTTCCCCCCGCTGGTCAACGCCTGGTAGACGTCCGCGCGGGACAGCCACGCGACCACGACCCGCTGGACGAACTCGTCCAGCACCTCGGCCTTGACCGCCGCGCAGCGACGCTTGAGGCAGGAGTACACCTGCCCCTGCCAGTTCCCCCGGTGGGCGGTGCTCACCGACAGCGGGCCGCCGCAGACCCCGCAGCGGGCGATGTAGGACAGCAGGTGCACCGCCCGCCCGGCCCGGGTCGTGGTCCGGGCGGGGTCACCGAGCAGCCGGGCACAGGCCCAGAAGGTCTCCTCGGCCACCAACGCAGGCCACATCCCCTCACCGACGACCTCCCCGCGCAGCACCCGCTTACCCAGGTACGCCGGGTTCAACGCGATCTTGCGGATGATGCCCCGCAGCCAGGTCCCGCCCCGGGAGGCCGGGATCCCCCGGGCGTTCAGGTCCTTCTCGATGACGATCAACGGGACGCCCCCCGCGACCCGGTCGAAGATCTCCCGCACCACCCCGGCCCGGGTGTACTCGCTCACGGTGCCGTCGACGGCGGTGGCCTGACGCGACTCGGTGTCGGGTTCCTGGCGCAGCAACGCCCGCGTGCGGGAGTCGTAGATCCGCCGGTAGCCGTAGGTGATGCGCCCGTGAGGGCGCCCGGCCTGCGCCGCACCCACGATGCCGCGCAGGACGTTGTCGCGGATGTAGTCGGACTGGAACTCCGCCTGCACCGCCTGGAACCCCAACATCATCCGATCGTTGCGGTCCCGCAGGTCGAACAGCACCCCACCGACCAGCCAGAAGTGCAACCCCACTCGCACGCACAGGTCCCGGATCGCCACGTACACCGCCAGGTCCCGCTGGCTGCGGGAGACCTCCCACACCACCAGCACATCCCCGGTCCCACCCGCGATCGTCTCCATCAGCCGCTCGAAGTCCGGGCGGTCCTTCCGCGCGTGCCGAGACGCCGAGGCGTCGTTGTCCACGAACGACCCCGCCACCGACCACCCGTACCGGGAGACCTCAGCCAGGTTCGACGCCCGCTGATCGGTGACGCTCTTGCCCTGCTCCTTCTTGTCCGCACTCGCCCGCTCATACGTCAGCGCGGACACCAACTCTCCGGCGGCCAGCAACTCCGCCTTCGAGGCGAACCCTCCACCCCGGCGCGGCTTCCCTCCAGCGGCTGCGGTGCGTACCATCACGGTCATCCCTCCTGTCCCGACCTGAGTCGGACAGGGAAAGAATAGCTTCTAACGACCCATAGGAGTCCCGGTGGAACACCGGAGCACGGTCGCCGTGTCCTCCACGGAGAAGTCCTGCAGGTACCGCAGGACGATCACCGCTCGCTGCCTGGGTGGCAGTTCCGCGATCACCGCGGCGAGATCGATCCGGACCGTGGGATCCGGATCGGGCGGCGCCGCAGGCTCCGGCGCCGTTCGCTCGTCCGCCAGCCAGACCTTGCGCCGCCACCAACTGCGCTTCTCGTCGATGGCCCGCCGGACGAGCATCGTGTGGACGTAGGCGTCGAGGTTGTCCGCCCGCCGCGCCTGAGCCCAGCGTGAGAACAGCTCGGTGAGGACCTTCTGCACCAGATCGTCCCCGCGATCCCAGTCCCCGCAGAGTAGATAGGCATTACGCCGGAGCACGGGGATCCGCCCCTCGGCGTAGGACGCCAGATCATTCACATCGCTCGCGGCTCCCTCTGTCGTGGCCGTCGGGAGTATGTCGAGACTCGGTACCTGCCGGGTTGCACGCCGCGCCGCACCTGACCGGTCGGGACCCGAGACATCCGCCCGGTCCGTCGTGCGGCGCCGCCGAGAAGACCAGGTGGTGCGACGTCGCCGAGGAGGTCGGGCTGCCGGTGCTGCGGAGAGGTCAGGTGGCCGGTGCCGGCACGCACTCCAGTTGGGCACCGAGACGGCGCACGGCCTCGGGTCGACTGACGATCATCGACATGAGCCGCAGTCGGACCGGGTCGCCGAGGGCCTTGAACATCGGCGCGATCACGATGGCCTGTTCGGCGGTGAGGGCTCGCACGGCGGGACCGGGACCACCTCGTCGCCCTGTGCCAGGTGCCACCACACTGACCCGCCCCCGCCCGCCCCGGTCTCGACCTGTTGGAGGAACCACGATGAGCGACACGAACCCCGACCCGGTTGGACGCCGAGCAGTTGCGTGAGGTGGTCCGTGACCGGTACGCCGCTGCTGCCCGCCGCGGTGATGCCCAGCGTGGACCCGATCAGCCGGGACCTGTACGGCTCCGACGCCGAGGAGAACTCCGCCGCGGCCCTGGCCGCCTCCCTGGGCTGCGGTAACCCCACCGCCCTCGCCGAACTCGCTCCTGGGGAGCGGGTCCTGGACCTGGGTTCCGGCGGCGGGCTCGACGTGCTGTTGTCCGCGCGGCGGGTCGGGCCGACCGGGAAGGCCTACGGGGTGGACATGACCGAGGAGATGCTGGCGCTGGCCCGCAGGAACCAGGCCGAGGCCGGCGTCTCCAACGCCGAGTTCCTCCAGGGCACCATCGAGAACGTCCCCCTCCCCGACGCCAGCGTGGACGTGGTCATCTCCAACTGTGTGATCAACCTGGCCGCCGACAAGGACCCCGTGCTGCGCGAGGCCTTCCGGATCCTGGCCCCCGGCGGCCGGTTCGCCGTCTCCGACATCGTCGTCCTGCGGCCCCTGCCGGAGATCGCCCGCCGGGTGATGCGGCTGTGGACCGGGTGCGTCGCCGGGGCCCTGCTGGACAGCGACTACGTCGCCGCGCTGACCTCGGCCGGGTTCACCGACGCGTCCGTCGAGGTCACCCGCACCTACAGCCGGCAGGACCTGCGCGACACGGTCGCGACCCCGGATCTCCGGGACATCCCCGAAGGCACCGACCTCGACGCCGTCCTCGCCGCCATGGACGGCGCGGTGGCCAGCGCGTTCGTCCGGGCGACCAAGCCGTGACCCACCGGTCGAGGGGACGTCCCGAGAGCCTGGACACGGCCGACGCCCGCTAACCTCAGCCCGTGCGTCGTCTGGTCTCGTTCGTCCTGCTGTTGCCACTGCTGGCATCGTGCGGCGGGGCGGACGTCCACCGACGGGAGGCGGCGGTCACCGCGGCGGAAGCGTCAACCGTGCTGCGCCAGGTCGCGAATCTTGCCGCTGAGCGCACTCCCGACGCCGCGTCACGGCTGTGCACGACCCTGTCCGACGGCTGCCACGGGCTGTCCAGCGGGTTCCTCGCCGGACCAGCGTCCGCTCCGCGATCGCACCCCTCGGTCCTGTGCGACATCCCGCTCCCCCCGACAGCAGGACAGGCGGGTGCCCGGGTGCTGGTGGTCACGGGCCGAGATGCCACCGACCGGACGTACCTCGGGCAGGTCCTGGTCCAGCGTCGTCAGGGTCGGCCGATCGTGCACGAGCCCGCGTTCTGGCTGGGCATCCGCTACACCCAGGTCGTCCACGGCATGGCGTGGAGCGGCGCCAGTGACGACCCTCGATCACGAGCCACGCACGACGCCGCCGTCCGCGGAGCCTGTGCCGATCCCGCCGCGTTCGTCGCCGCCGTCACCGTCCGGCCCGAACAGTCGCCGTAACGCCCGCCCCGTCGGACGTTCTGCGGTTCACCCCCGCTCCTCCGAGGTAGTCCACTTCCCGCCGCCGTTCCTCAGCAGCACGCCTGCGTTCACCGCGGGTCAACTTCCGCTGCTTGGCCGAGGCCTCCATCGCCGCCGACAAGGCAGGACATCGGCGAAGAACGTACACCGGACCAACGGCGGTGCGAGGCGCTACCGGTACTGTTCGGGGATCTCCAGCCCGAACCGCTCGCACAGCGCGCGAACGTCAGCACGGTCCTTGACGTCACCGGCATAGGCGTCGTGGAACTGAACCATCCATTCCGCTGCGATGCAGTCGACGCTCCGTTCCACCAGTTTGCCTCGGCCGGTGAGAGATGCCGCCGGGTACGCGATGCCAGCCTCAGACGGACCGAGCACACCGTTACCTTCGCTGTCGAACATGATCACGTGTACGTCGACGACCGCGCCCTGCGGATGGGCGAGCAGGAAGTTCCACGCCGTCGCGCCGTCCTCGCCCACCCGCGCGAACCCGCCGTCCATGAGGACATCCAGGAAGGCTCCGATGTTCTTGGCCTCGACAGCGACATCGAGGTCGCCATGTTCACGGCTCTGCCCACCCAGCAGCGCGTCGACGCCCCATCCGCCGTCAAGCCACAGCCGCGTACCCACCGTGTCAGCGAGATCAAGGACATCGATCACATCGGCCAGCGTGGTGCAGGCGCCGGGCGGAGTGCTGGTGGCCACGGGAGGGAGTATCCGTCGGCGCTGCCCTCGCGAGCCAGGCCATTTCCTGCTCGAGGCAGCCCTCGGAGTGGAAGGCCTCCCGCAGGACGGCGATCTTCGAGGCCGACCGGCGGGTGCACGGTGCCGCGCGGATGCGGTCCTCGGGACGAACGCGACGACCTGCCCGGAGCGCTACTGAGCCGAGACCGGATCACTCGGGGCGAGCAGCGTTTCGGCGTGCCGGAGGATCTCACGGGCCGGTGCCCTCTTCACGGCGTCAGCCGTCTCGATCGTCTGGCGGATCACCTCTTCTCCGACGCCCAGGTCACGTGCCGCGGCGACGTGGTGCCCAAGACAGGGCACACAGTTACCGGCGACCGCAGCGGCGACAGCCACCAGTTCTCTCACCACCGGGGTGAAGATCACGTCACTGGTCGCGGGCACGGGGCTGGGGTCGTTGCTGGTCCTGCATTCTCCTTCGTCGGCACCACGAGGCGAGGAGTCGCTCCCGAGACACGCGACGGTCCGCCCGGACAGACGGGTCGAGATGCGCGGCGGGCGATGACTCGACCCGTCACCTGGATGATGCAGCGCGCCGCACCCGAGTTGCAGGATCCGGCCCGCCAGATCTCATCCCCTGACACGTACCACGCGATCTACCGGTCGTGTCCGCCGACGCGACGACGACCACAGCCACCAACGGGACCCGTCAGCCTCCTGGTGGCGGTGTCCTCCGCGGGCCGGCTCCCGGAACTGTCGCATCCCTGTGCTGTCATGCAGGTTCGATGTGATCAGGTCGGAGCGACCGAGCGCAGACGGAGGGATCCGGCATGGGACAGGGGACGGTGCGCTGCGAGCGCCACGACACCGCGGAGGCGAGCGAGTTCCGGGTGATGGAGGTCCCGGAGGAGCTGATCCCGGCGATCAGGCGGTCGGGTTTCGACGAACTCGACGGAGGTGGGTGGGCGAAGACCTTCCCCGCGGAGGCGCCGCATCTGGATCGCGCCTGGCAGAACTTCCAGCGGCTGGTCGAACCATGGCTGAGGCAGGTTGCCGGGCTGGACCCGGTGCCGTGGCAGGAGGCTCTCGAGCTGGTGTGCCGCCGGTTGACCGATGCCCGCGTCGACTGGTGGCTGACCGGTAGCGGCGCCCTGGCCGTGCGTGGCGTCGCCGTCACCCCCGGGGACCTGGACCTGGTCGTTGCGGCCGAGGACGCCTGCCGTGTCGGTGACCTGCTCCTGGACGGGCTGATCGAGCCGGTGACCCGGGTCGACTGGTTCTGCGAGTGGTGGGGCAGAGCCGTCCTCGGTGCCCGGGTGGAGTGGGTCGGCGGCGTCGGCCCGGCGTCGGACGAACCCGAGCCGACCGACTTCGGACTCGCCGCGGCCGCCGCCCTGGAGACCGTTCGGTGGCGAGGCTGGGACGTCCGGATACCGCCCCTGGAGCTGCAGCGTGCCGTGAGCGCCCGCAGAGAGCTGGTCGAGCGGGTCCGGCTCATCGACGACCACCCAGCCGGCTCAGCAGTGCGATCGAGCGACGGATCCGGACCGGAATGATCGAGGGGCCCTCTCCGAGGATTCTCGTAAAGGGCCCCTGACCTGCACTTACTCGGGTGGAGCTGAGGGGATTTGAACCCCTGACCCCCTCGATGCGAAGGGCATACATCGAGCGGCCGATTTGCTACCCTGGATGCAAACCAGCAGGTCACAAGGGGTTTGTGGGTTCCAGTGGAGTCTGGTGTGGATCTCTGACAGACCCGAATACGGGACGGATACGGGACGGATGATCTTGAGGTCACACCAGAGGCAGCTCCGGATCGAGGAGGCTTCATGGGAGGACACCGGCGCAAGCCGGGCAAGGTCAAGATCCGCCGCGACTACGCCGGGACCGTGGCGTACACCGCGCTGTATCTGCCGGGACCACAGGAGGACTACGTCTCGGCCGGTACCTACCCCACCTATGACCAGGCCGAGGCAGCCTGGATCGAACAGGCCGAGGCCGTGCGCCGCGGCACCCACGTGGACCCGCGCAAGGCCCGCACCCTATTCCGCGACTTCGCCGAACTGTGGCACGAGCTGTACATCGCCGACCGCGCCAACACCGCCCGGGGCTACGCCGACGCCCTGCGGGTCCACCTGCTGCCGACCTTCGGACACCTGCGCCTAGTCGAGATGACCCCCGAGGTCGTGGCGTACTGGATCGCCGACCTCAAACGACGCGGCTACTCCCCCAGCACCATCCGCACCCTCAAGGGACAACTCTCGGGGATCATGACCACCGCCGTCCTCTGGCGCTACATCACCGTCCACCCCTGCGTCGGGGTCAAGGTCCCCAAGGAAAACCCCCAACGCATCCGCTCCTTCGAACGCGGCGACATCGACCGGCTCCTGGCCGCCCTCCCCGGCCCGGTCTCCCGGTTACTGGTGTGGTTGGACGTGCACAGCGGACTGCGCTGGGGAGAGATCACCGAACTACGCGGCCGCGACATCGGCCAGATCGACCCCGAGGACCTCGACGAGGACCTACCGGAGAAGTCCGAACTGGTCTACCTCAACGTGTGCCGGTCCGTCAGCGACGTCGGCGCCGAGCACGCCGACGGCGGACGGTTCCTGGTCGAGGACACCACCAAGGGGGGCCGTGACCGCAAGGTCGGACTGGACCCCCGGACCTCCACCATGCTCCTGGACTTCCTGGAAGAACACACCGTCGGAGACGACGACCTGCTCTTCCCCTTGTCCCGACTCCAGGCCGAACTCGAACCCGTGCCGCAGATCCGCGCCGACCTGCTCGATGCGATCCCCGAGGACCTCGGCCGCACCACCCCCAACGCGGCCGGACGCACCTACGCCCACGGAACGGCCTCCGGCTACGGCGCCGGACGCTGCCGATGCCTGTGGTGCCGACGTGCCCTGGCCGCCTACCGGGCCCGACGACGAGAAGCAGGACTGGACCGCAAACCGGTCCGGCCCTCGCGCCGCGGACACAACCTCACCGACCACCTCCCCCGGGACTACTTCCGTCGCCTCGCCTGGACTCCCGCCGTGCAGACCGCTCAGATCCGCGGACGGGCCACGTATCACGACCTGCGTCACACCCACGCCACCTGGCTGGCCCGCGACGGCGTCAGCATCGAAGTCATCCGCGAACGCCTGGGCCACCGCTCCCTGGTCACCACCCAGAAGTACATCAGCGCCAGCGCCACCGTGGACACCACCGCCGCCCTGGCCATGGCACGCCTCATGACCAAGCCCGTACGTCGCCAACGCCGCAGAACACTCACCGCCGTCGGGTGATCAAGAAACCTGAAGACGACACAGTAGGAGCCGGGCTTGTCGGAACCCTCCGCCCAGCTGAGCCGTGGACGCTACGTCGACATGAAGTCCTTGTCAGGCCCCCAGTCTCAGCAGACGAAGCCGAATCGGCCGTAAACTGCCAGAATGCAGCGGTTATGGATTGGTTGCCGCTCGCCAGTACGGGACTGGGTGCCGTCATCGCCCTGTCCGGGTCGCTGCTGGCGACCTCTCGCACTGGGCACGACCAGCTGGACAGAGAACGCAAGACATACCGCCGGCAGACCTACATCGAGTTCGCGACCGCATTGGACGCCGCACACGCTGCGCTGCGTACGATGATCCGCGAACCAGCCGCGCCGCAGGACAGACGGGTGCGGGCGCGCGCGGCGGTCGGGGACTCCGGGTTGTTCCGGGTCCGGGGGGACTGCTGCATCGGGAGGTGACATCTGATCTGTGGCGCTGTGAGGCGTCGCTGGAAGGATGTTGACCGTGCCCAGGCCCTATCCGAGGGAGTTCCGCGAGGACGTCGTGAGTGTTGCTCGCAACCGCGCGCCGGGGCAGACGATCAAGCAGATCGCTGCTGACTTCGGTATCGCGGAGTCATGCCTGCGCAACTGGCTCCATGCAGCACAGGTGGCCGAGGGCCTCGCGCCGGCCCCGAGTGCAGCAGAGGGCGCTGAGCTGCGCGAGGCCCGTAAGAGGATCCGGTTGCTGGAGCAGGAGAACGAGGTCCTGCGCCGTGCCGCGGCGTATCTGTCGCAGGCGAACCTGCCGGGAAAATGATGTACCCGCTCGTCCGCGAGCTGGCCGCCGGCGGGATCCCCGTGGCGGTGACGTGCCGGGTCCTGCAGATCGCCCGTCAGCCCTACTACCGTTGGCTGGCCCATCCACTCACCGACGCCGAGCTGGCCGAGGCCTACCTGGCCAACGCGCTGTTCGACGCCCACCGTGACGATCCCGAGTTCGGCTACCGCTACCTGGCCGATGAGGTCCGCGAGGCCGGTTACACCGTCTGCGACCGGACGGTGTGGCGGATCTGTTCGGCCAACGGCTGGTGGTCGGCGTTCGGCAAGAAGCGCGGGAAGAACGGCAAGAAGCCCGGTCCACCGGTCCACGACGACCTGGTGCACAGGGTCTTCACCGCCGAGGCCCTCAACCGGCTGTGGCTGGCCGACATCACCGAACACGCCACCGGTGAGGGCAAGCTCTACCTGTGCGCGATCAAGGACGTGTTCTCCAACCGGATCGTGGGCTACTCCATCAGCGACCGGATGAAGTCACGACTTGCCGTTGACGCGCTCAGCAGTGCTGTCGCCCGACGCGGCCAGGTCGCCGGTTGCATCCTGCACACCGACCGCGGATCCCAGTTCCGGTCTCGGAAGTTCGTCCGTGCCCTGCACCGCCACGACATGGCCGGCTCGATGGGCAAGGTCGGCGCGGCCGGGGACAACGCTGCCATGGAATCGTTCTTCGCGCTGCTGCAGAAGAACGTGTTGGACCGCCGCACCTGGCAGACCCGTCAGGAACTCCGGATCGCGATCGTGACCTGGATCGAGCGGACCTACCACCGACGCCGACGCCAGGATGCCCTCGGCCGACTGACCCCTATCGAGTACGAGACCATCATGACCACACACGCCACCCAGGCGGCATAACCACCTGTCACCGATCAGTGCAGCAGTCCCAAGGGCTCGCCGCCGCGACGGCACGCGCCGAGGCGATCCGGCTGGCCCAACGCGTCAGTGACCTGGACCAGCAGTTGGCCGACAACCGCGGACGGCTGACTGCTCTCGTCGCCGATCAGGCACCGCAGCTACTGAACCTGCACGGCATCGGCGCGGTCACTGCCGCGGCAATCCTGACGGTCTGGTCCCATCCCGGCCGCATCCGCGGGGAGGCCGCCTTCGCCAAGATCGCTGGAACCGCACCGATCCCTGCCTCGTCAGGCAACACCGACCGGCACCGCCTCAACCGTGGCGGCGACCGCCGACTCAACCGGGCCGTGAACACCGTCGTGCTGACCAGGATCCGCACCGACCCCACGACTCACCGCTACATCGAACGGCGCCTGGCCGAGGGAAAGACCAACCGAGAGATCCGCAGGTCCCTCAAGCGCTACGTCACCCGCCAGGTCTTCCGAACCCTCGCCAGACAAGCCATGCCCGACCCGACGGCGGCCGTCGCTTGACAGACATAGAAGCATCCCGGCGTGTCTGGAGACTCACGCGGTTGAGGCTCCAGCGAGTTGCTGGGCCGGGTGTTGACCGTAGTAGACCTGCTCGTACTCGGTGGGTGTGAGGTCGTAGCAGGCGCTGTGCAGGCGCCGGGTGTTGTGCCAGTCGACCCAGGTCAGGGTGGCCAGTTCGACGTCGTCGACGCCCTGCCAGGGCCCGTTGGGACCGATGACCTCGGTCTTGAACAGCCCGATCTCGGACTCGGCCAGGGCGTTATCCAGCGCGTCGCCGACGGTGCCGACGCTGGGAGCGATCCCCGCCTCGGCCAGACGCTCGGTGAAGGTGATCGAGGTGTACTGGCTGGGTTCAACCGGTCGATGCAACACCGGTCTGGTGGAGCGAGCGTAGCTGCTGGTCGAGGGCCTCTGCCGGTGTCTTCCAGTCGAGGATCTTTCGGGGTCTGCTGTTGATGGCGGCCTGGACGGCGAGGAGGTCCTCCAGGCTCCACCGGGACAGGTCGGTGCCTTTGGGGAAGTACTGCCGTAGCAGGCCGTTGGTGTTCTCGTTCGTACCACGTTGCCAGGGTGAGTGGGGGTCGGCGAAGTAGACGGCGATACCGGTGTCGACCTTGAACTGGGCGTGCGCGGCGAGTTCCTTGCCGCGGTCCCAGGTCAGCGATCGCAGCAGTTCGGCGGGCATCGTCGTCATCGTCGCGGTGAGGGCGTCCTTCATGGCGATGGCCCCGTAACCGCCCAGGGCGGGCCCGTTCTTGACCGGCGGGATGGTGCCGTAGCCGTCGAGGCGGGGCAGGTGCACGAGCAGGGTGTAGCGGCTGGTGCGCTCCACGACGGTTCCCACGGCGGACCGGTTCAGCCCGATCATGAGATCGCCTTCCCAGTGCCCGGGGACCACTCGGTCGGCGGCCTCGGCGGGCCGTTCGCTGAGCACGACGTCGGCAGTGACGTGTCCCTGCGGCGTGTTCCGTGAGCGTTCCCGAGGCTTACGCAACGCCCGGCCGGTGCGCAGACAGGCCACCAGCTCGCGCTTGAGCGCGCCGCGTCCTTCGATGTAGAGCGCCTGGTAGATCGCCTCGTGGCTGATGCGCATGTCCTCATCGTCGGGGAAGTCCAGGACCAGGCGTCGGCTGATCTGCTCCGGGCTCCAGGCCGTGGCCCAGCGCCGGTCATCGCGGTGCGGCTTGTTCAGGCCCTTCCACCTCGTCGGCGGGCCGACGACGACGGTCCCGTCGAGACGACGCAGTTGCCCGCTCAGACGTGTCTGCACGTACTCGCACAGCCGCGGGTTGCTCGCCAGTCTCGCCGGCTTGGGACGCCGTGCCGCGACCTGTGCCTTCCACTGCGCGACACCGGCCCGGTACTCGCGCTTGCCGGCGCGGGTGGCGGCGTTGCGCCGCAGCTCCCGCGAGATCGTGCCAGGGTCGCGCCCGAGTTCGCGTGCGATCGCGCGGATCCCCATGCCCTGCACCTTCAGCAGGGCGATCTCCTCGCGCTCGGAGAAGGACAGGTAGCGTCCGGTGGGCTCGGCCAGGCTCAGCGGCGGCATGCCGCCAGCGTGACGAAACCAGCGCATCCCCACCGGCGCCGACACGCCGACCTGCAGCGCCGCCTCCTCGGTGCGCTTGCCCAGCGCGATCAGCCGCCAGAACGCGCGCTCCACATGCCGCGCTGGTATCGGTCTGCCCGGCGAACGCATCGCCGGACGCAGCGCCCGATCCGCCCACTGCTGACGTCGTGACATCGAACACCTCCGTGATCACGGGGGTGTTGCGACGACCGGTTGAATCCGCCCTGGGACCCGGCGTCGGTGTGGTGGACCAGCCCGGTCAACTCGGTGACGCCCTGGCGGGCCCGGGTCCAGATCGCCTGTTCCAACGCGTCCAAGACCAGCGCGGTCTTCTTCGTGGTCGAGACGCGCCAGCCGAGGATGATCCGGGAGAAGGCGTCGATGACGAAGGCCACGTACACGATCCCCGACCAGGTGGCCACATAGGTGAAGTCGGCCACCCACACCCGGTCCGGACGCCGCGGGGTGAAGTGCCGCTTGACCAGGTCCGCGGGCCGCTGGGCAGCCGGATCGGCCACCGTGGTGACCGGCGTGGTCCCGCCGCGGCGAACCCCGCACAGGCCCATCGCCCGCATCAACCGCTCGATGGTGCACCGGGCCACCGGGATGCCTTCACGGTTGAGCGTCAGCCACACCTTCCGCGCCCCGTATACCTGGTAGTTCTCCCTTCGGACCCGCTCGATCTCTGTTCGCAGGAACCCATCGCGCTCCTCACGTGCGCTCAAGGGACGCGACCGGTGTGCGTAGTAGGTGCTGGGGGCGATCGGGGTGCCCTGCTCAGCAAGGACACGACAGATCGGCTCGACCCCCCAGCGCAGCCCGTCGGCGGTGACGCATCCGGCGTGGGTGGCGATGAAGGTCACGAGTTCCGGTGTGGCCGGTCGAGCTCGGCCGCGAAGAAACCCGCCGCTGCCTTGACCCGGGTTCCGCAGTTCGTGGGCACACGTCTGTGATTGGTTCCGTATCGTTGCTGGTCACGGGCTCGCGGGTGTCTGCAGGAGCCCGTTCGGGGCCCGAAGTGTGGTAACACGCGTCGGGTGGTCTC
>JAAYAH010000222.1 GCA_012719445.1 Actinomycetales bacterium
CGTCAGCACCCGCTCGACGAGGACGGCGCCGACGAGGTAGAGCCCGAGGTAGGGCAGGTAGACGTGCCGGTTGGCCTGGTGGTTGTCGGCGAGCAGCACAGCCTGGGTCAGCACCAGGGTGACCAGGAAGAAGGAGAGGCCGAGGACGAGGACCTTCCCCGGGACCCCGAGCAGGGACAGCAGTCCGACGAGGAGGCAGAGGACCAGCGGGGTCAGGTAGAGCTGCCACGGGAGGTGGCCGCCGGTCCGCTCCGGGTACGCGTAGACGAAGGACAGGGGATGGGGGGCGACGAGCCTGCGCAGGTAGGCCACGCAGACCGAGGTGAAGAGGAAGAACCGGTCGACAGGGTGGTACGGGTCGGTGCCGTGCAGGTCGGTCCGGAAGCGGAGCGTCACCAGCCCCACGACGACGGAGACCGCCAGGAACGGGACCTTCTCCAGCAGCAGACCCCAGGACGGCCTGCGGGACAGGTGGTGGTCCCACAGCAGCAGGATCAGCGGCAGGACGACGGCCGTCGACTTGGCGAGCGCGGCGAGGACGAAGAGCACCCAGGCCAGGGCCAGGAGATGCCACCGGCGGTCGCCGTCGGCGAGCCGACGCAGGTACCCGGTGTAGGCCAGCAGCGCCCCGAGGAGGAACAGGGTCGCCAGCAGGGTGCCCCTCGCGGAGATCCAGGCGACCGCGTCGACGTTCACCGGGTGGATCGCGAAGGCGCCGGTGACGAGGCGGGACACCAGCGCCCGTCCGGTGAGGGCCCGGACGACGAGGAGGACCAGGACCGTGTTGCCCAGGTGGAGCAGCAGGTTCGTGAGGTGGTACACCCCCGGGTCCAGCCCGCCGATCCGGTAGTCGACCGCGTAGGAGAGCGACGTCAACGGCGTGTACATGTACTGCAGCGGGGTGGTCAGGTATTGGCCGAGGTTCTCCGGGCTCAGCTCCCGGATGGTGACGTTGTCGACCACGCTCTCCGGGTCGTCGAAGTCGATGAACCCGTTTCCCAGCGTGCGGGCGTACGCCAGCACGGTGAGCAGCAGGACCCCGCCGACCACGAGCAGGTCCTGGCCGCGATCGTGCCCACCACCAGGCACGCCCGTCCGGGGCCGGCCCGGTCCGAGGCGCGCCGGGGCGCGTGGCCCCGGGAGGCGGCGAGCGGCCCGAGTCGCTCGCCGCCTCCCGTTTCGGTCCGGATCAGGGCCGGTCAGACGACATCCCTCAGAGCCGGGCGCCGCGGGCCTTCACCGGGCCCCGGACCGGGGCGTGCGTGACCTGGGGATAGCGGTTCTCGAACCAGGACGCCAGCGGGACCGCGGTGGCCACCGTCGACCAGGTGCCGACCACCAGCCCCACGAGCAGGGCGAGCGAGATGTTGGTGAGCGAGTCCCCGCCGAGCAGGGTGAGGGCGGCGAGGATCGCCATCGCCCCGAGCCCGGTGTTGATGGTCCGGGGCAGGGTCTGCAGCACGGCGTCGCTGGAGACCTTGGCGAAGGAGTCCTTCGCCCGCATCCTGCGGATCTCCCGGATCCGGTCGAAGACCACCACGGAGTCGTTGACCGACAGACCGATGATGGTCAGCGCCGCCGCGAGGAAGACCCCGTCGATGGGTCGGCCCAGCCAGGCGAACAACCCGACCACCACGACCACGTCGTGGAACATCGACAGCACCGCGCCGAGCCCCATCGTCCACCGGAACCGGATCGCGAGGTAGAGCAGCTGCGCGGCGAGCGCGACGGCGAGCGCGATGAGCGCCTTGCGGGTCAGCTCGTCGCCCATGCTCGGTGACAGCAGCTCGTCGCGTTCCTTCTCCAGCCCCGGCGCGACCCGGGTCAGTGTCTTCTGGATCTCCTCCGCCTGCTCGTTGGTGAGCGGACGGGTCCGCACGGTGATCTCGTCGCCGCCGTCCTCGTCGCGGGAGGTCTGCACGACCGCTTCGGGGAACCCGGCGTCACCGACCGCGGCTCTCGCCGCCTCGGCGTCGATGGTGCCTGCGGTGGAGTACTGGAGCAGCCGACCGCCGGTGAACTCCACCCCGAGGTTCAGGCCGCGGACGGCGATGCCGGTGAAGGCCAGCACCGTGACCACTCCGGAGATGACGAGGAACAGGCCGAAGCGGCGGGTGAGGTCGGGACCACTGGTGTTCAACCAGGTCCGCACCCGCCCGATGCCACTGATCCCGGTGATGGCGGGGTGCCGCTGCACGAGCCGGCGCCGCAGCACGAACTCGGCGAGGACCCTGGTGACGATCAGCGCGGACACCATGGACGCCAGGACACCGATGCCCAGGGTGACCCCGAAGCCCTTGACCGGTCCCGCCGCGAGGAAGAAGAGCAGCCCGGCGGCGAGCAGGGTGGTGACGTTGGAGTCGAGGATGGCGCTCCAGGCCCGGGTGAACCCGGCGGTCAGGGCACCGTGCAGCCGGGACTCGGCCCCTCGTTGGCCGGTGCCGACGTACTCCTCCCGCGCTCGCTCGAACACCAGCACGTTGGCGTCGATCGCGAGCCCGATGGCCAGCACGAACCCGGCGAGGCCGGGGAGGGTGAGCGTCGCGCCGACCGCCAGCAGGGCGCCGTAGGCGATGAGCGTGTACGTGCCGAGGGCGATCGTGGCCACGAAGCCCACCAGCCGGTACACGATGGTGATGAACAGCGCGGTGAGGATCAGACCGATGATCGCGGCCTGGGTCGAGGCGTCGATGGCCTCCTCACCGAGGGTGGGGCCGACCGTCCGCTGCTCGACGACCTCGACCGGGACGGGCAGGGCGCCACCGCGGATCAGGACGGCCAGCTCCTTGGCCTCCTCGTCGGTGAAGTCGCCCGTGATCTGGGTGGACCCCCCGGTGATGCCGACGTTGCAGGCGACCGAGGTGTGGACCTGGGGGGAGGAGATGACCTGCTCGTCGAGCACGATGGCCACCCGGCGGCGGGGATCACCGTCCGGAGAGCAGGCCGCCTCCGCGGTGAGTTTCTTCCAGGCGTTGGAACCAGAGCCGCGGAAGTCGACGGTGACGAACCAGCCGAGGCCCTGCTGCGGGTCGGTCTGTGCCGCGGCGTCGTCGACGACCTCACCGGTGAGCGCGCTGGGACCGATCCGGATCGGCTGACCGGTCTCGTCCTCGATGACCCGCTCCCGGTCGGTCGCGACCCCGTCCGCCTTGTCTCCTCCGGAGTCCTGACGTCCGGTCTGCTCGCCGTCCCCGGTGCCCTCGTCCGTGCCGGTCGTCTTCGCGGTCGGGGTGGCCTTGGGGCCCTCGGCGTCCTCGGTCGGGGTGGTCTTCGGTTCCTCGGCGTCCTCGGTCGGGGTGGTCTCCGGGGCCTCGACCCCGAGCACCGGGTGGAAGGTCAGCTGGGCGGTCTTGCCGATCACCTCGGCGGCCTCCTTGGGGTCTTGGACCCCGGGGAGTTCGATGATGATCCGGCGCTCCCCGGACCGGGCCAGGGTGGGTTCGCTGACACCGAGGGCGTCCACCCGTCGGCGCAGCACCTCCAGCGCCCGGTCCGTGGACTCTGCGTTGGCGGTGACGTCGGGGCCGTCCTGGGTCTCCAGCACGATCTGCGTCCCTCCGCGCAGGTCGAGACCGAGGCGGACGGGGGTGGTGAGGGCGAGGGCGAGGGCGCCGGCGACCACGCCGAAGGCCAGCAGGGCGCGGATCAGCCCGGCACGGGAGCGGGGTGTCGACGGACGGTGGCCCGACGGGCGTCGGGCCTGGGAGGAACGGGACGAGGAACTGCTCACGAGGATCTCCGAGACGGATGGGACGTCGTCCGGAGAGCCGGGCGACGTCACGGGTGGGGGACGAGGACGTGCGCCGTCGTCGGAGGAGCCCGGCCCCGGAGTGCGTCGACGGTGTGACGGGGGATCCCGGGGCGCGAGGCGCCGGCGGCACCCCGCCCCACCGCCGCGTCGGAGGGTGAGTGCCACGCCCGGTGGGGCAGCCCCTGGGGGCCGGAGGACGCCGTCCAGGCCGACCGGTGCCCCGGGCTGCGGTACACCGGTGACGAGGCACGTTCGGTGGCCGTCCCCGGAAGACCTCCCCGCTGCCCGCCGCAGTCGGTGAGCCGTCCCGCCGGTATGCCGCCGCCCACCGTGCAACCGGTCTCCACCCGGACCGGGTCGGCCCCGGACGGGAGACCGGAGGCAGCCGACCTGCCCGCGGGGCTCCCGGCGAGCGTCCACCAGATCAGGCAGGCGGTGGCCAGCGCCGTCACGACCGGGCGCAGCGGCGAGGACGGTGCCTCTCGCCGCTGCCGAGTCATGGGGAGCAGGCTACGCGCCCCCGGTCCTGGTCGAGGCGACGGTGACGGTGACGATCGTCGATACGGTGACGATCGCCGATACTGCATCGGCACGGGTCGTGACGGTGGGCGGACCGGGACGGTGGCGGATGACGGTGCCTCGGGTCGTCACCCGGCTGCCGTCGGAGCCCGGCGTCTACCGGTTCCGGGACGAGCGGGGCCGGGCCCTCTACCTCGGCAGGGCAACCGACCTGCGTCGCCGGGTCGCGTCCTACTGGGGCGAGCTCGCCGACCGCCGTCACCTCCGGCGCATGATGCCGCAGGTCCACCGGGTGGAGGCGGTCTCCTGCGACTCCGTGCACGAGGCGGCCTGGCTGGAGCTCAACCTGCTCGAACGCGCCAGGCCTCGCTGGAACAGGATGGTGGGCGGGCTCGAGGTCCCGGTCTGGATCCGCCTGGAGACCCGGTCCCGGGTCGCCTCGCTCGCCGTCGTCCACTCCCCGGAGTCGCAGGGCGATGCCCTCGTCTTCGGTCCGTACCTCGGTGGCGGCAGGGCGCGCCTCACCGTGTCGGGCCTCGACCGGGTGGTGTCGCTCGCCTACGCGGGGGAGGGGCTCGGCGGGTTCGACCGGGACATGGCCCGGGTGCGCGGCGTCCGGTCCGGCGAGCTGCGGAGCCGGGTCGAGACGGTGGCGGCGGTCCTCGGCCGTGACCCGGTCGCGGTGGCGGCGGTCCGCGAACACCTCGTGCGGCGCAGGGACCAGGCCGCGGCCCGGCTCGCGTTCGAGTTGGCCGGTCGGATCCAGGAGGAGCTCGACGCCGTCGCCTGGGTCACCTCCGAGCAGAAGGTGACGGTGCCCGAGGCGGTCGACGTCGACGTGCACGGGTGGGCGGACGGCGTGCTGGTGCGGTTCGAGATCCGTGGCGGCCGGTTGTGCGCCTGGAGACAGCGGGTCTGCCGGGCGGAGGCGGCCGAGCCACTGGTGGCGGCCACCCCCGGCACCTGGGCCCGGTTCGCCCGCAGGAACGCCGAACTCGCAGGGAGGCTCTACCCTCCGGGGGACCGGGCACCCGAGGGACCGGTCACCTGACGTGTCCGGCTCCCGGTCCGGTGACCTCGCCGCGCCCCGGGAGCTGACATCGTCGGCCCCGCACCCGAGCACCACCTCCGAGAGGGGAGCATCCCCGTGAGCTACACCGCCGCGGTCGACCGCTACGACTCCATGCCCTACCGCCGGGTCGGCGGCAGCGGTCTCCTGCTCCCCGCCGTGTCGTTGGGGATGTGGCACAACTTCGGCGCCTCGACCCACCTCGACGTGCAGGGCGCCGTCCTGCGCCGGGCCTTCGACCTGGGGGTCACCCACCTCGACCTGGCCAACAACTACGGTCCTCCTCCCGGTGCGGCGGAGGAGAACGTCGGCCGGCACCTCGCCCGCGACTTCCGGCGGCACCGGGACGAGCTCGTGATCTCGACCAAGGCGGGGTACCTCATGCACCCGGGGCCCTACGGCGACGGGGGGTCACGCAAGTACCTGCTGTCCAGCCTCGACCAGAGCCTGACCCGGTTGGGGCTGGACCACGTCGACATCTTCTACTCCCACCGGTACGACCCCGAGACCCCGCTCGAGGAGACCATGGGGGCGCTGCACTCGGCGGTGCAGCAGGGGAAGGCTCTCTACGTCGGGATCTCCAACTACCGTCCGGAGCAGACCCGGGAGGCGGCCCGGATCCTCGCGGCCCTCGGCACGCCGCTGCTGATCCACCAGCCGAACTACAACATGTTCGACCGCTGGGTCGAGGACGGCCTGCTGGACACCCTGGACGAGCTCGGCGTCGGCTCCATCGCCTACTCCCCGCTGGCCCAGGGGCTGCTCACCGACCGGTACCTCGACGGCATCCCCGCGGGCTCACGCGCCGCAGGGGACAGCCCCTTCCTCACCAGCCACGCGATCACCGAGGAGCGGCTGGCGACGGTCCGGGCACTCGACGCGATCGCCCGCGGTCGGGACCAGACCCTTGCCCAACTGGCCGTCGCGTGGATCCTGCGGGGAGGCCGGGTCACCTCGGCCCTGGTGGGGGCCAGCAGCGTCCGGCAGTTGGAGGACACCGTCGCGGCGACCCGGTCCCTGGACTTCGACGACGCCGAGCTGGGGGAGATCGACCGGGTGCTGCGCGGCGTCGGCTGATCAGGCGGTGCCGGTTGCTCAGGCGGTGTCGCCGCGGGCGGCGAGGCCGTAGAGGCGGCGGAGGGGGAGCCGTCGCGCCTGATCGTGGTGAGCACGCCCATGCGTCCCACCGCCAGCAGGGAGAGCAGGTCGTTCTGGTGGGGCACATCGGTCCCGCCCGACACCGGGATGCGAGGACACGGGGGACGCGGGTGCCGATCAATCCCCGGGAACCGGTTTAGCGTGCACGGCGATCGGCAATATCCCTGGTCGGGTGCCTCGCCCCGGCAGCGTCTCGGTTCTCGGCTCGGGAGGTCACGATGCGTATTGCGACCCTGTTGGTCGTGCTCTGGTTGGTGATCGGCTTCGTGGCCGCAACTCAGCGCGGCTACTTCAGCGGCTCGGACACGAACTGCGCCGAGGTCGGCTCCGTCGTCCTCACCGTCGTCGCCGGCCCGCTCAACTACCTGGGCGCCAACCCCAGGATCGAGTGCGACCTGCCGCAGCCGTCCACGTGACCCGCCCCGGGGCTCATCCCGATCCCTGTTCCCGTGCCGGCCCACGACCGTCCCGGGCGTGAGCTGGCCGGTCCGGAGCGGGGATCCCCGGCGCCGACGCCGGACCGCCGGGACGACGTCACCACCCGACGACGGGAGGACGGAGTGACCACTCGGACCAGCGCGTTCGGCATCCCGACGGCCGGGGTGCTCCTCGACGCCGAGCTGACCGTCCCGGACCAGGCTCGCGGCCTCGTGCTGTTCGCCCACGGAAGCGGGAGCTCCCGGCTCAGCCCGCGCAGCCGGGCGGTGGCCGACACCCTCGACCGACTGGACCTGGCGACGGTGCTCGTCGACCTGTCCACCCCCGAGGAGGCGCGGGACGAGGCCGCCGCCGGTCGCGGGTCGTTCGACCTCGGACCGGTGGCCGACCGGCTGGTCGGGGTCGTCGACTGGCTGCGTGACCAGCCGGGGACCGCAGACCTGCCGATCGGCCTGTTCGGGGCGAGCACCGGCGCCGCGGCGGCGTTGGTGACGGCCGCCGCACGCCCGCACGACGTGCGTGCGGTGGTGTCCCGGGGAGGACGGCCCGACCTGGCCGGAACCGCGCTGGTCGAGGTCACCTCACCGACCCTGCTGCTCGTGGGGGAACGGGACGCCGAGGTGCTCGAACTGAACCGCGAGGCCCAGCGGGTGCTGACGGCGGGGGTCGCCGACCTGCGGATCATCGCAGGAGCCGCGCACCTGTTCGAGGAGCCGGGTGCGCTGGAGCAGGTGGCCGAGCTGGCCGGGACGTGGTTCCGGGACCACCTCTCCCCGCCGCCGCGTCGAGAGGTCCGTCGACTCACCGACGGGTGTGGCTGACTCGCGGATGTCGTCGACTCACCGACGGGTACGGCGCTGCAGCCCTCGGCCGGGGTGCCACGACTCGATCACCAGGTGGTCGGCAGGGACGCCGACGGCGGTGACCACGACCTCGAGGAGTCCGACGGTGAACCGGTGACCTTCTCCGGGAGCGCCGGAGCCGGGGACCTCGCGGGCCACTCCGGCGATCTTCGCCTCACCCGGCCAGGCCCCGGGATCCTCCTCCGGCGGGTCGACCGTGGGGGAGTGGAGCGCCAGCCGGGGGTCGCGGTGCAGGTCCAGCGCCTTGACCGAGCCCGGCATCATCCCGAGGCAGACGTCGTCGCCGACGAACTCCACCTCGGTGCCGCTGATCCTGGGCGAGCCGTCCCGCCGCAGCGTCGCCAGGGTGGCGTGCTTCCGGCGGCTGAAACACCCGCGCACCCGATCGGCGAACTCGGGCTCGGCGGCGGCGAACGTGGCCCAGGACGTCATGCACCCGAGCATGGCGGACCCCTCCGACACCGCAGTCGGCTCGGTGGACCACCCCCGGATCCCGGCTCATAGGGTGGGGACGTGGCGGTGACGGCGAAGTACCCGGCGGTGTGCGGTGTCTGTTCCTCGGCGATCGTCCCCGGAGCCGAGATCGTCAAGGTCGAGGGGCGCTGGGCGCACCGGGAGTGCGCCGCCGGCGGCGCAGGGGCCCTCTTCGACGCCCCGGGCGGTCGTGCCGGCCGGGCTACCACCCCGGCCGTGCCCACCGGGCGGTCTGTCGCCGGTGCCGGCCGGGGACCGGCCGCCGTCCCGTCCGGTGCCCTGGAGGTCTGGACCGACGGCGCATGCTCGGGCAATCCCGGCCCCGGCGGCTGGGCGTGGGCGACGAGGGACGGCCGGCAGGCCAGCGGCGGCGAGTCGGCGACGACGAACCAGCGCATGGAGATCCGGGCCGTGCTCGAGGCGGTGACCGTCCTCGACGGCCCGCTCGTCGTGGTCAGCGACTCGACCTACGTCGTGAACTGCTTCCGGGACTCCTGGTGGCGGGGGTGGCTGGCACGGGGCTGGACCAACAGCGCGAAGCGGCCGGTGGCGAACCAGGACCTCTGGGAACCACTGATCACGGTCTACCGGAACCGGAACGACATCGCCTTCCGCTGGGTCAAGGGGCACTCCGGCGACACCATGAACGACCTCGTCGACCGCCTCGCCGTTGAGGCGAGCCGGACCGCCGCCGGCTGATCGTCCGGTGGGCCCGACCCACCCCCCCGCAATCCGCTGCACCCGGGTGCTCAACCCGTCCTGCACGTCGTCCGACATGGAGGTGTCGGACGGGTCACACGACAGCCGAGCGGACGACCACCAGGTCCCGAGTGCCACGGTGTTGGGAGTGGTTCGGTGAACGGTCGATGAGGCTGCGCAGGGGCAAGGAGGAGAGCCGGGCAGCCGAGCGGGAGCTGCCCAAGAACCTGCCGGAGATCAGTCACGCCGTTCGGCTGCGCGTCCAGGTGGACCGGAACGGGTCGGCCGACGAAGTCTTCGTCGAGCTGCCGTCGAAGATCGCCGACATGGGCTGGGGCGACGACGACGACCGGGTCCAGCTGCTCATCTTTCCGCCGGATGTGAGCTTCCTCCCCGCGGGCATCGACCTCACGGTCGAGCACACCCTGATCTGGACGAGCGAGAGCGGGCAGATGGAACTGCCCGTGCGGGTCGGTGCACCGAAGCAGGTCGAGTACGGCGAGGTCTGGGTCATCCGGGTGACCGGCCCCGCCCGTCGGATCCAGCGCCGGATGTTCTGCCGGGTGGCGCTCCAGCTCCCCATCAGGATGCACGTCGAGGGCACCGACGAGGTGCCGGAGTACGACGGCGTCGGGACGACTCTCGACCTCAGCGAGGGCGGCGCGCTGTGCATGCTGGAGGCCGACCCCCCGTGGCGGGCAGCGCCGTGGTCATCAGCGTCACCCTGGCCGGTGAGCCCCTCAAGATTCCGGCGGTGGTCATCCGGCAGGTGCCGCAGGAGCACAGTCCGCAGCCCGCCCTCGCGCTGCGCTTCGACGACCCCGACGAGTACGGCGACCTCATCCGGCACGAGGTGTTCGCCGCCCAGATGCGGGCCCGGACCAGCCGCGCCGCGGGGGACTGACCGCCGGCGCGTGACACGGCGATCACCGGCGGGGGCGGCCGTACAGTTCTGGGGTGGCCGCAGGATTCAGTCGGGCCCTCTTCCGTCCGATCTTCCCCGTAGAGGACGAGAAGTCGAGGGAGGCCGAGTGCGTCGACCGACCATCGGCGTCCTGACGCCCCTGGGCGCCGGCCCGTTCTTCGGCTTCGCCCTCGTCGGTGTCGCCGCCGCGGCCCACAAGGCGGGAGCTCGGACTCTGGTCGTCCAGACCGTCGACGCGCGGGTGGGGGACGCGCACATGGACGTCCCCGACTTCCACGTCCCCGTCGGCTGGGACCACGTCGACGGGTTCGTCGTGGTCAGCAACGGGGTGGGCGCCGAGTACCTGCACCGGATCCGCGCGGCGGGGAAGCCGGTGGTCATCATGTGCAACGAGGTCGAGGGCTTCCCCTGTCCCACCGTGTGGCCAGACAACGCCAGCGGGATCAGGGAGGCGGTGCTGCACCTCGTCGAGCACGGCCACCGGCGGATCGCCTTCGCCGGGAACGTCGCGAACAAGGACTTCCGGGAACGTCGCGACGAGTACCTGGACGCCCTGCGGGAAACGGGCATCGACCCCGACGACACCCTCTACTACGACACGGCCGGATACATCGACTCCGACGGCGTGGACGTCGGCCGCCGGATGCTCGCCGAAAGCCTGCCGTCGACCGCGATCGTCGCGGGCAACGACCAGCTCGCCTTCGGCATCATGTCCGCTCTCACCGACGCCGGCCGGTCGATCCCCGGCGACCAGGCGGTGGTGGGGTTCGACGACACCGAGGCCTCCCTCGTCGTCCAGCTGTCCACGGTGACCCAGCACGTCGACCAGATCGGGGCAGCCGCGGCGGAACTGGTGCTGAGGATGCTCGACGGGGAGGACGTCCCGCAGCAGGCGCACCGGCTGCCGACGACCCTGGTCCCCCGGCGCACCTGCGGCTGCGCCTCGCTCGGCGTCACGCCCCTCGCCGGGGCGGCGGTGAAGGAGCCGCGGGAGATGTTCCGCGACGTGCTCGCCCCGGCGTTCGCCACCACCCCGGAGGGCACTCGGGTCGTCGACGACCTTGTCGACGTGTTCGACAGCGCCGTGCGGGCGACCGATGACGACGTCCACCCGGCCGTCCGGGACGACGAGGCCCTGTCAGCCGCCGTGTACCGCCTGTACGCGCTGCACCCCCGGGCGGAGAGCATCGAGGTGGTCACGGCGGCGGCGCAGGCCTACCGCCGGGGGCTGGAGCGGTACCCCGGCCCCTCGGGGACCGCGCGGGTAGTCGATCCGGTCGCCCTCGAACCGGCCGAGCGGCTGCTGGTGACGACCCTGGCCCAGGCCATGTCCAAGCGGGCCCTCGACATGGCGGCCCGCCTGCAGATGATGCTGCGGCACGGGTTCGACATCAGCCTGGAGCTGCTCCGCAGGCACTCCGACGGATCGGAGTCCCTGGAGTGGCTGGCGCGGACGAACGTGCGGGTCGGCGTCGTCGGCCTGTGGCGGGACGACACGGGAACCCTTGACCTCGTCAACGGCTTCGGCCAGGACACCACCGTCCTGGACCGGGGCGAGCCGGTCAGCCCGGTCGCGTTCCCGCCCCGGTTCGTCCTTGATGCCGCGACGACGGAGACGGACGTCACGTTCTGCCTGCCGTTGCGGACCTGGACGCACGACTGGGGCTTCCTCTCCGTCGCCGGTCCGGTGGAGACCGACACGCCGACCGGCCGGGAGACCTACTTCCAGTGGGCGGCCCTGCTGGGCATGGCGCTGGACCAGAAGGCCACCTTCCAGTCGTTGCGGGACCAGCAGGAGGAGCTCGCCGCGGCGATCCTCCGGGAGCGGCGGCTCGTCGAGGACATCCGGCAGAGCGAGGAGCGGTACGCCCTCGCGGCCGACTCCGCGAACGACGGGCTGTGGGACTGGGACCTGCTGGCCGACGAGTTCTACTACGCGCCGCGCTGGAAGAAGCTGCTCGGCTACCCCAACGAGGCCATCGGCCGGTCACCGGACGAGTGGTTCTCCCGGGTCAACTCCGAGGACCTGCCGGTGCTCCGGGCCGCCGTCGAGGCGTCCAGGGTGAAGTGCGTCCCGCTGGAGAACGAGCACCGGATGCTGGCGAAGGACGGTACCTACCGCTGGATGCTCACCAGGGCCCTCGCCGTCCCCGGGGAGGACGGCGAGGCGGTCCGGTTGGTCGGGTCGATGACCGACGTCACCGAGCGGAGGGAGCTGGAGGACCGGCTCCGCCACCAGGCCATGTACGACGCCCTGACCGGCCTGCCCAACCGGACCGTGTTCTTCGACCGGCTCGACCGCGCCATCGCCTACCTCGGCCGGCGGCCCGAGCTCGGGTTCGCCGTGCTCTTCCTCGACCTGGACGGCTTCAAGGTGGTCAACGACAGCCTCGGCCACCCCACGGGAGACCTGCTCCTGGTGCGGGTAGCCGAGCGGCTCTCGCACCACCTCCGCAGCACCGACACCGCCGCCCGGCTCGGCGGCGACGAGTTCGCCATCCTGCTGCAGGACGTGCGGGAGATGACCGACGTCCTGCAGACGGTGCGCAGGCTCCAGATGCACCTGTGCGAGCCGTACGACCTGAAGGGGCACCGGGTCGTCGTCAGCGCCTCCATCGGCATCGCCACCAGCGCGTCCGACTACCTGCACGCCGAGGAGATCCTCCGGGACGCCGACATCGCGATGTACCGGGCGAAGACCAACGAGCGCGGCGGGTACGCGATCTTCGACCCGTCCATGCACGAGGGGGCGGTGAACCGTCTCCGGGTGGAGTCCGAGCTCCGCCGTGCCATCGACCGGAGGGAGCTCGAGGCCCACTACCAGCCGATCGTGTGCCTCGGCTCGGGCCGGGTCTTCGGGCTCGAGGCCCTGGTGCGGTGGCGGCACCCCGAGCGGGGCCTGGTGCCCCCCGGGGACTTCCTGCCGGTGGCGGAGGAGACGGGGCTGGTGGTCCCCCTCGGCCGCCGGATGCTCGCCGACGTGTGCGACGACCTCAACCGGTGGAAGTCCGCGGGCCTGCTGTCGGAGGCTGCCCGGGCGAGCGTGAACGTGTCCAACCGCGAGTTCTGGCAGGGCGACCTGCTGGAACACCTGGACCGGACCCTGCGGACGACGGGGACGCCGGCCGAGTGGCTGACCCTGGAGATCACCGAGGGCGTGGTCATGGGCAACGCCGACCAGGCCAGCCGGATCCTCGAGGACCTGCACCGGCGGGGTCTGCACCTGCACATCGACGACTTCGGGACCGGCTACTCGTCGCTGGAGGCCCTGCACCGGTTCCCGATCCACGCCCTGAAGATCGACCGGTCGTTCGTCGCCCGGCTGCAGGACGAGCACTCCAGCAGGGAGCTGGTGCGGACCATCGCCTCCATGGGCCGGAACCTCGGGGTCGACGTCATCGCCGAGGGCGTGGAGAGCTCCCGGCACCAGGAGATCCTGCTGGAGCTGGGCTGCCCCTACGCACAGGGCTACTGGTTCGCCCGGCCGTCGAGCGCGACCGCGCTGGAGGACTACCTGAGGGCTGGGTCGGTCTCGGACGTTCCGGTGACCTGAGCCGGACCGCGGCGAATGACGTGATCACGGCCAGGGGACGTGGGATGCTCTTCCCTGGTACGGCGGGCATCCGGCCGCGGGCCGTCGGGGGACGGCGCCGGTCGGCCCGGCGGTACCGGCGCGGCGACCGCGAGGTCGCACCCGGGGAACGCGCTCCCGCACACGGACCGCCTCGTCGACGGCGGCCGCGGCGGACGGTGAGGACAACGTTGTGGTCAGGAGAGATCGCCGGAACGCGGGTGCCGCGGTGACCGGCCGGCAGGGGTAGGACGTGCGTGTCGAGGTTCCGGTAGTCGAGGGTGACAGTCCCGAGATGGTCGTCTGGCGGCAGCGGAAGGCTGTCGCCGAGGCCATGGGCAAGCCCGTTCCCGAGCGGCCGCTCGAGGTCGTCCAGCGGCTTCCACGAGGCAGGGCGAAGTGCGGCTGGTGCATGTCGGGACACCACGCCGCGTGCCTCGTCAACATCGTGGTCGACGGCGAGGGCAACCGGGCTGGCTGCGCCTGCGAGTGTCCCTGACCGTGCCGGTCCGGGTCAGGACGCGTCGCGCACGATGACCGTGAAGCAGGCTCCTCCCTCCGGAGCCGGTCCGACGGCGATCCCGCCGCCGAGCCGCTGCACGAGCCCGTGCACGAGGGACAGTCCGATGCCGACTCCGACCGGTCGGTGGTCCCGGTACCGGTGGCCGAGCGCTCCCGGCTCGAAGGCCACCGCGTAGTCCTCGGGGGCGAGGCCGGGGCCGCTGTCCCGCACCTGGATCACCCCGCGCGTCCCCGGCGGGTCCTCCGGCGACGGCTCCCGGAGGGCGAGCGTCACCGAGCCGCCCGCGGGGCACATCCGGACCGCGTTCTCCGCGAGTCCGTCCACGATCTGGCGCAGCCGGGACGCGTCGGTGCGGGCGGGCAGCCGGGCACCTCCCGGCTCGGGGGTCGTGCCGGGATCCGGGCGCTCGGCGCGGAGCTCGACCCGGCGTTCCCGGGCCCGGGTCGTCCAGACCTCGACCGCCTCCTCGAACACCGTCAACAGGTCGAGGGAGGTGAGGTCGAGGCGGAAGTCGTCGGCACCCAGACGGGCCAGGTCGAGGAGGTCGTGGACGAGGCGTTCCAGCCGTCGGGACTCGGCGAGGACGACCCGGCCGGCCGCCACGGCCTCCTCGCCGTCGACCACGCCGTCGGCTATGGACTCCGCGTACCCGCGCACGGCGGTCAGCGGGGTGCGCAGTTCGTGGGAGACCGACAACAGGAAGCGCCGCTGGCGGCCCTCGCTGAGGGCCAGCGCGTCCGCGAGCTCGTTGAGGCTCACCGCCACCTCCGCGACCTCGGGCGGGCCCTCGACCGGGACTCGCACGTCCCGCTGCCCCGCGCTCATGGCCCTCGCCGCCCGCGAGGTCCTGCGCAGCGGGCGGGTGAGCACCCGGGCGGTCGCGCCGCCCGCGGTGAGGCCGACGAGCAGCCCGATCGTCAGCGACAGCCCGACGGCCCGGCGCACCCGCACGGCCGGGCGCCGCGCCCTCAGCCGGGTGCGGTCGGCGAGGCGGTCCCGGACCGCGTCGCCGACCGCCGTCACCGGGACCGCCCGACGGGCGGCGGCCCGCTCGTCCGCGGCCACGTACCTGGCGGCGGCGAGCCCCGAGAGCAGCGCCGCGACCAGGGCGACGCCGACGCTGATGAGGGTGATCCGTGCGGTGAGCGACAGGTGGCCGATGCCCACGGTGCGTCGGGCGGGAGGCCGGGTCACCGGGACCCGCCCCCGGGATCGTCGTCGTCCGGCAGGTCGGCCGCGTACCCGACTCCGCGCACCGTCCGGACGGGGCAGGCCGGGCCGAGCTTGGCGCGCAGCTGGGAGACGTGCACGTCGACGGTGCGGGTTCCGGCCGCGGCCCCGTACCCCCAGACGGCGGCGAGCAGCTCCTCCCGCTGCCACACCCGCCCCGGCCGGCGCAGCAGGTGGGCCAGCAGGTCGAACTCGGTCGCCGTGAGCCGGACCTCGGCTCCCGAGGCCCACGCGCGGCGTCGCGGGACGTCGACGAGCACCTCGCCGAGCCGGAGCCGGTCCTGGTCCCGCTCCGGGCAGGACCGGCGCAGCACCGCGTGCAGGCGGGCGACGAGCTCGCGGGGACTGAACGGCTTGGTGACGTAGTCGTCGGCGCCGAGCTCCAACCCGAGCACCCGGTCCACCTCCTCGTCGCGAGCGGTGACGAACAGGATCGGGGTGGTGTCGCCGTCCGCGCGCAGCCGACGGCACACCTCCACCCCGTCGGTGCCGGGCAGGCCGATGTCCAGGACGACGGCGACGGGCCGGTGCGTGCGGACGGCGTGCAGGGCGGCGGTGCCGTCCCCGTAGGTCTGCACGCCGTACCCGTCCCGTTCCAGGTAGAGCCGGATCAGACCCGCGACGGCGGGATCGTCCTCTGCCACCACCACGAGCCCGGCACCTGGGGTCACGATCAGTCCTCCCGGTCCTCGGCCAGCTCGTCCTCGGCGGCGCCGGCGGCCGCCCCGGCCTCCTCCAGCACGGCGGAGAGCTCGTCGAGATCATCCTGGGGGATGGCCGCGGCCGGGGTGACCGACGCGCCCGGGGGAGAGGTGACCCCCTCGGTGGACCGGCACCCGGCGAGAGCCGGACCCAGCACGAGGACGGCGACGACCGTCCCGCCCGCGACGCGGGCCCGGAGCCGCCGGTCCGTCCCGCTCATCCCGCGTCCCGGATCGCGGAGCAGACGGTGTCGTCGACCCGGTCCAGCCGGGTCATGGCGCGCCGGATCCGTTCCCCGACCTCGGCCCGGCGGTCGGCCCGCCGGTCGAGCCGGTCGGCCAGGCGCTCGTTCCCGGCCTTCCCGGCCGCAGCGGCCTTCGCCTCGACCCAGGTCACCGAGCCGATCACCTCCGCTCCGCCGTGGATGCGCGCGTCCAGCCGGGCGAGCCGGCTCCTGGCGGCGGCGACCCTGCCGCACAGTAGGCGCGCGGTGGCGAGGTCCACCGTGACGGTCACCCTGTCGCCGTCGACCACCACCGTGCCCGGCGACGCCATCGTGTCCGGCGACGCCAACGTTCCTGACGGCGACGGCGACGGCGACGCCGGCGGCTCGCTCGACGCGTACCGGCCCGGGGCGGCGGGGACCGCGGTGGCCGGGACCGCGGTGGTGAGCGCCACGGCTGTGCCCACCCCGGTGACCGCGACGGCCAGGACGAGACCGAGGGGCCGGTGGGGGTGACGTGTCGGACAGGACATGCTCATCAGCTCCTCGACTGGACCGCGACGGCGATCGCCTGCGGTACCGAGACCGTGCCCGGTGCGGATGAGCGTGTCGTCAGTGCTCTGTTCGGATCGGGTAAGGAGCTCTGTCCGGATCGGGCCAGGAGCTCTCTCCGGATCGGGTGAGGACGCGTGCCCGCTGCCCCGGAACGGGTCACGACGTCCCGGCACGCCGACGGGGCCGGCCCCGGGAGGGGCCGACCCCGTCGACCGGCTGCCGTCGACTGACGGAGGCCGGGTGGAGCAGGACGATCAGGCCGGGCTGCAGGTGACGCTGACGCCGCTGCCGTTGCCGGTGCCCTGGAAGCCGAAGCTCGTGTTCTGCGCGGCGCCGAGGCTTCCGTTGTAGGCGGCGTTGGAGACGGTCACCTCACCGGAGGTGCCCGACAGGGTGCCGTTCCAGAGGTTGGAGACGGAGGCGTCGCCGAGGTTCATCGTGACCCGCCAGCCCCTGATCGCCGAGCTGCCCGCCGTCACGGTGACGTTGGCCACGAACCCGGTGGGCCAGGAGCTGGCGACGGAGTACGACGCCGTGCAGGCGCCCTCGCCACCGCTGGTGGTCGTCGTGGTCGTCGTGGTGGTGCGCGGGCTGGTCGTCGTCGTGGTGGTGCGGGGGCTGGTCGTCGTCGTGGTGCTGGTGGGGCCACCGCCGCCGTAGCGATCGGCCAGGCTGATGCCCGTGGTGGACCCGGAACCGCCGAGCGGGACCTGGTGGTCGAGGCTGACGAACTTGCCGCCGTGCTGCCACAGGGCGGGCCTGAGCATCTTGTACTTGGTCTCGTCCCAGGTCTTCCAGTCGTCCAGCAGCAGGCCGCCGGTGTCACCGGAGTTGGGGTTGAGGCACCAGAAGGTCTGGTGCAGCCCGTTCTCGGTGATCAGGTCGCGCAGGGCGGTCATCCACTTGTCCTGCCGGGCGTCCTGGCCGAGACGGCCGCCCCACTCGCCGATGAGCAGCGGAGCGATCTTCTCCTCGTGGATGTAGAGCCAGTTCGGCTGCCACACGTCGGTGGTCAGCGAGTCCTTGTCGAACGTCCCCGTGAACCACGGCTGCTCGTACACCAGCGGGCCGTAGTCGTGCGGCGAGTAGACGAGCTGGTCCTGGTTGGCGCCCAGGTTGACCGGGTAGTCACGCACTCCGCGCAGGTTCCCGCCCCACCAGTTGTTGTAGAAGTTGGACGACCGGTCGGGGTTGGTGCTCGGCGAGTCCCAGGTCTGCCCCGGCCGCGGGTAGGCCTCGATGCCCTCGACCAGCACCAGCACGTTCGGGTTGATGGCCAGGATCCGCTTGGCCGCGGTCTCCGCCGTGTACTTCCAGTTGTCGACGTCGGTGGAGCCGTCCCACTTGGCGCGCGGGGAGGTGTCCGGCTGACCGTGCGGCTCGTTCTTCAGGTCCATCGCCACGATGGTGTCGTTGTTCTTGTAACGGGCTGTGACCCACTCCCAGCCCTGGTAGAACATCTCCGGGGTGATCGTGCCCTTGTACCACATGGGTGCGATGTGGCCGGAGTTGTCTGCCTCGGCGCTGTGCAGGTCGAGCAGGACCTTGATGCCGTACTTCTCGCAGAGTTCCAGCCAGTAGTCGAAGACCTGCAGGCTGTTCTTTCCGGTCAATTCCGGGTTGGCGTAGGTGTTGACGTTCACCGTACCGAAGGTGCCGGCCTTCCACTCCAGCAGCAATTGCGTGGAGATCGGGACCCGGACGAGGTTGATGCCCCGGTCGGCCATCGCCTTGGTGATCTCGGTGACGTTGCCCGACCACAGCCCGTGAAAGACCCGCTCGGAGGCGTTGAAGCCGAACCAGTTCGCCCCGGTCAACCACACCGGGTTACCGGCCTGGTCGACGATCTGATTGCCCTGCACGTGCAACCAGTCGTTTTCCGGCACGGCCGCTGAGGCCGTCTGTGAGCCGCTCACGGGGAGTACCGCTGCCACGGTCGCCATGACAGCGGCCGCTGCCAGTCTGGCCCGTCCGCTCCGGCGTCCCGACAGAGGGTTGCGTCCCTCGACGGTCGACATAGAGTGATCTCCTTCGGTCTCGGGTCGGGGGGACCCGGGGGTGCGACGGTCCACGGTGACGGAGCCAAAGGATCCGGGCGCCGGAGGGATGTCGCCGTTCAATGAGGCGCACTCTAGAACGTTTCTCGGTTCGAGGGAACAGGGCCCTGCTGTCGCGGGCGGCACTTCCTCGGGAGCGTCGCCGTCGGTGGGGGATCGGTTACTGATCCCAATGCCGGAAAGGCTTTCCCGGGGATATTCCGGGGTGCCGACGAGCAGGTATGACGGTGCGACTTCCCTGGTTACTCACGGTAACGATGTGTGGGTGGGTGTCATATTCCAGAAAAGGAATCCCGATCGAGGTCGACCGGTCCTCCCCGAGCGCCGGAACCGGACCGGGGACGCGCTCGTTGGTCGACGTGCCGGACAGCGGTCGCGGCCGACCGGGGACCCGCCCGGATGCGCCGGGCCGGAGACCTGGTCGGGACGCCCGATCGGTCCCACGACCGGCTCCGGTACGAGGAGGGGCGTTCCGTGTCGTCACCGCAGCCGTGGTCACCGCAGCCGTCGCGCCGCCGGTGCGGGTCGTCCGTGAGCCCGTACGGGGTGGGAGACCGGGCACCGATATCTTCCCGGTACCCGCTGTGACGTCGGAGAGGTCCCCGCGGCCCCGCGTGTCGGCTCCCGTGGACCACGCAAGGAAGCGGTGCTGAACCCGAATGAGCATCCTGCAGGACCTCGACGGCCCGTTCCCCTTCGGGCGGACCGATCTCGCGGCGGACCGTCTCACGGTCGGCGCGCGGCACACCGTCGCGCACTTCGTCCGCTGGCGGGACCGCAACCAGGACGCGATCGCCGGGCACGTCGACCGGTACACCCGGCACCTGGAGACCCTCGTGCCGCGGTCGGGACTCGCCTCCGCCGTCCGGTACCGGGTCCTGCCGCGTTCCCGCCGCCGGGAGCGGTACCGGGAGATCGCCCGAGAGGTGAACTACTTCGGCGTGTTCAACCTCGGCGAGGTCCCCGACCCCGCTCTGGTCGCCGCGATCGTCGACGGCTTCGGCGGCAGGGTGCCCTCGGTGACGGGGATCCTCGCGGACCTGGACGGGCACCGTGGAGCTGCCGGCGTCGTGGAGTCGCTGGAGCGGCACCTGCCGGTCCTGGCCGAGGTCCCGGACACCCGATGGCTGGGGGAGCGGCTGGACCGGCTGCACCGCATCCTCCCCGAGTCCGTCGTCCGGGCTGGCGGCATGGGCAAGGCGGTCCGGGCCCTCGCGGGGGTGCTCGTCATCGGGGCGTTCGACACCCTCGACGCCGATCCCGCGGCCCGGCGGGAGCACCTGGCGCGGATCGTGCCCGCCGCCTACGCGCTGGGCGCCGCGTACGTGATCGTCGACGACACGCTGCAGGACCTGCCGGGCGGCCACGTCTCGCCGGCGGACCGGGACTGGTGCCACCGGGCGATCCTGCACGGGCTCACCACGGGGGAGGCCGTCGACGTCGTCGGGATGCCGGACCACCCGGTGGCCGAGGAGCTGCACGAGCTCTACGGGATGCTCCGGGAGAGCCACCCGTTCGCCGAGCACCGGCACCTCTACCAGGCCGCCGAGGCCATGTACCTGGCCCAGCACCGGGACGCGGCCAGGACGGTCGCGGACGTCGAGGCAGGCGGGCTGGCGGCGATGTACCCGGACCTCCTGGTCAAGGCCGGGGTGAGCAGGGTGGTCGCGAACGCCGTCGGGCGGCGGCGGCTCCCGGACGGTGCCCTCGCCCGCTGCCTCAACACGATCCTGCTCGGGCAGTTCCGGGACGACCTGCGGGACCGCGACGAGGACCGGGACGCCGGGAGGGTGACCCCGTTCACCGTGCCGCCGGACCTGCTGGACGCCGACCCGCTGCACGACCTCTTCGCCTACGACGCCTATGTGGCGTCGGAGGTGTTCGGCGGCGACCCGACCGCGGCGGAGACCCTGGTCTCCGTCGGGGCGGTGAAACTGGCGAACCACCTGTCCGCCGACCCGGGCCGGGCCGAGGAGCTGCTGCGTGACTAACGGGTCGGCGCCGAGATCAGCCGCTTCCTGCGCACCGCCGCGGGGATGCCCCGGCGCCTGGTCGCGCACCTGGAGCCCGCGGACACCCGGATCAAGGACCACTGCGCCGCGGTGCTGAGGACGAGGGACCAGCGGGCCGTCGACGCGCGGACCTTCGTCGCCGACCGGCTGCCGTACATCAACGAGCTGACCTGCAGCAGCTACCCGCAGGAGGGCGCGACCGGGCTGGACCGGATCGTGGCCTACGCCATGAACGCACCGGGCAAGCGGCTCCGTCCCGCCCTCGGGCTGATGCTCGCCGAGGAGCTGGGCGTCGACACGGAGGCCGTCGGATCGTTCGTCGTGGCGTGCGAGCTGTTCCACACCGCGAGCCTGGTGTTCGACGACCTGCCGGCACAGGACGACGCCACGGTGCGGCGGGGCAGGCCGACGGCGCACACCGTCTTCGACGAGGGCAGCGTCCAGCTCGCCGCCGTCTCCATGATCTCCTCGGGGTTCGGCATCCTCGCCGGGCTTGCCGACAGGTACCCGGCGGAGCGGGTGACCGAGGTGATCGCCTACGTCGGGTCGGTCCTCGGGCCGGAACGCCTGTGCCGCGGGCAGGACCTCGACCTGCACCTGGGCCGGGAGGGCGGCCCGCCGGTGACCGGCGAGGCGATCCTGGAGATGTACGAGCTCAAGACGTCGACGAGCATCGAGGCGTCGCTGGTGCCGCTGATGATGCTCGAGGGCAGGCCCGCTGCGGAGACCGACCTCGTCCGGCGGTACGCCCGCCACGCCGGCATCGTGTTCCAGATCCGCGACGACATGCTCGACCTCACGTCGTCGACCGAGACCATCGGCAAGGACGCGGGGCTCGACGTGGGGAAGGTAAACGTCGTCCGGGTCTTCGGACTCGACGAGGCGAGCCGGCTCATACAGGCCCACCTGGCGGACGCGATCGCCTGCTGCGAACGGCTGCCCTTCGACACCCGCCTGCTCGTCGGCATGGTCACCCACTTCGCCACCCGCAGGCGCTGACGCGGGTCCGCTCCGGGCGCCGTGCGGGCTCGCCCCCACCGTCGCCACCCGCAGGCGGTCCGGCACCCCGGAGGCGGTGCGGTGGGTCACCGTGCCCGGTCACAGCTCGTGCTCGGCGAGCTCGCGGAACTCGTCCGGGACGGAGGCGGTCCGCGGCATCGCCGCGGGCAGGTACCCGACGGCGCGTCGTCCGAACCGGCGGCAGACCGCGTCGACGGAGCGGTCAAGGGCCCACCGGGCCGCGCCCTGGGTCGACCCGGGGCGGTGCGGGTCCTCGGGCGGGATGGGCAGCTCCAGTTGGACGGCGTGCTGGTGGGACAGATTGGACACCGACACCGCGAGCAGGCTGATCTCGGCGTCGGCCCGGTCCCGACCGTCGAGGGCCTGCCAGGTGAGCTGCTCGGCGAGCTCGGTGAGGGTCAACGTGGTGGCGATCGGTGCGGACAGGGTGACCGAGCGGGTCACCGAGCGCATCCCGCTGAACCGCACGGTCACGGTCACCGTCCGGCCGGCCCTGTTCTTCGCGCGCAGCCTGCTCGCGACCCGGTCGGCCAGGTGACTGAGCACCTCGCGGACCAGGTCGGGGGCTGGCGACCGGCGCCCGAACGCCGACTGGGCACTCACCGACCGTGCCCTGTCCGGGGTGACCACGCGGCGCGGGTCGTCGTTGCGGGCCAGGGCGTTGAGCCTGGTCCCGACGGCGTGACCGAGCAGACGCTCCACCTCGGGTGCCGGAGTCCTGGCCAGGTCGCCGATGGTGCGGATGCCCCAGTCGGCCAGGCGCTGTTCGGTCACCGGGCCGACCCCCCAGACCAGGCTCACCGGCAGCGGGTCGAGGAATCGGCGCTCCTCGTCGGGCTCGACGACCACCAGCCCGTCCGGCTTGGCCACCTGTGAGGCGATCTTCGCCAGGTGCTTCGTCCTGGCGATCCCGACCGAGATCGGCAGGCCCAGCTCCTCCCGGACCCGGCGGCGGAGCAGGGCGGCGATCACCCGGGGTTCCCCGAACAGGTGGGTCGACCCGGACAGGTCGAGGAACGCCTCGTCGATGGAGATGCGCTGCACCTCCGGCGTGACGTCGTGCAGGACGGCCATCACGCCGTCGGCGAGACGCTGGTACTCGGCGAAGTGCCCCCGGACGAACCTCAGCGTCGGGCACAGCCTCTTGGCCTGCCAGCCGGACATGCCCCCGCGGACGCCGTGCGCCTTGGCCTCGTAGGAGGCGGCGAGGACGACACCGCCGTCGGCGCTGCCCCCGACCGCGATCGGGCGGCAGCGCAGCGCCGGGTCCAGGAGCTGCTCCACCGAGGCGTAGAAGGCGTCCAGGTCGGCGTGCAGGATGGTCGCTCGGCCCACCACGCAGGCATCCTACTCGAACAGGTGTTCGAACGGCCAGGGTTCACCGAGGACGGACACCTCCGCACGGCTCGCGCGACGGCACGGCTCGCGCGACGGCACGGCTCGTCGGGCCTCACCGCCGGGTCACCACGAGGACCACCGGCAGCCCGGCGGCCCGCCGGCTGCCGACGAGCGGGCGCAGGAGCCGCAGCCGGTCGCCCCGGCCTGCGAGCTCACGGCTGCCGCAGAACTCGCGGTGGAACCCGTGAGCCGAGACGGCCTGGCAGGCGATCGGACCGCCGTCGAGGTTCATGGCCAGCCGGAGGTCCAGCCCGGCCCTCGGCAGGAACGCGGCGAGGCCGGGCAGGGAGAAGTACGCGTCCCTCGTCGTGCCGACGACGATCCGCCCCGCCCCGTCCTGGCCGACGAAGCTGCGGTTGGCCAGCCACCGGGGATCGGCCGCAGCCGTCCGTCCGCGGCCGTCCTCGCCGAGGAGCAGCGGGTAGGACACCATCGCCTGGTCGGCACCCGCGAGCACCTGCCGCCAGTCCCGGCCGGTGAGGTCCTCCAGCCGGGCACCGGCGGCCGACACCACGAACGCGCCGTGATCGGCTCGGTAGGCGGTCGGCCCCAGCGTCCTTCCGTCGCTGACGAGGGGGGTCGCCGGGGCACCCCTCGGGGTGAAGTAGCTCCCGTTGACCACGAGGACGGCGTCCGTCGCCGCCAGCCACTCGCCGACGTCCCGGTCCCCGGCCGGGCGGCTGAGCACCCGGAAGCCGTGGTGCGCCGGGTCCACCCTGGTCAGCAGGAGCGTGTCGACCCGCTGCCCGGCGACGTGCACGTCGAGTTCGGCGACCTCCAGCCCCACGCCCACCGACCGCCACCGCACCTCGGCCGGCGGATCCGGGGTGGTGCGGCCGTGCAGGGCCAGTCGCATCCCGGTCGAGAGCCGTCGGTCCTCCGGGGTCACGTCGTCCCAGACGTAGCCGCCGTGGGTGAGCAGCACGTTGACCCCGAACCAGCCGTACCCCAGGTAGGCGACGGCACCGGCAACCACCGGCACGAGGACGAGCACGATCCCGGCCACGGCCACGGCCCACCGCGGTCGCCGTCGGTGCCACCAGCGCCGTGGTGCGTCGGGTCCGTCGCTCACCTCGGCATCGTGCCAGGGCGCTGCCGTGGACGGGTGCCGTCCGGGCGCCGAGGACCACAGCTTCTCCGGGCGGGGTGCGCCGCTCCGGACGGACGGTCGGCCCTGGACCGTGCCTGCCGGCGGAGTACGACGTGGCCGCGACGTCGTCGTTAACGAAGTCCTAACGGCTCGGCCGCGGCCCCGTTCCTACCCGCCGCGCATGGGAACGATCCCCGCTCCGCTGGTGTCCCCGGACCGCGAGCCGTCGAACCGGTCCGAGCGGCCCTCACCCGTCCCCGGGCAGGGGCCGCAGCCGACGGGGCACCGGACGCCATCGCGGTCCCCGCCAGGCGTCCGGCTCGGGGAACCCGGCACCGTCCCCGCTGTCAGACTCACCCCATGACCGATCCGAAGGCCGACCTCGTCCGATACCTGCAGGCAGGCAGGGAGGCGTTGCTCTGGAAGCTCGATGGGCTGTCGGAGTACGACGTTCGGCGTCCCCTGGTGCCGACGGGGACCAACCTGCTGGGCCTGGTCAAGCACGTGGCGGGCGTCGAGGCCGGGTACCTCGGGGAGACCTTCGGTCGCCCGTTCCCCGAGCCGCTGCCGTGGCTCGACGACGGCGCGGAGTCCAACGCGGACCTGTGGGCCACAGCGGAGGAGTCCCGGGAACAGGTCGTCTGCCTGTACCGCCGGGTGTGGTCGCACTCGGACGCGACCATCGGCTCGTTGGACCTGGACGCCTCCGGGCGGGTGCCCTGGTGGCCGTCTGGCCGGGACGGGGTGACCCTGCACCGGGTCCTGGTGCACCTGATCGCGGAGACCCATCGCCACGCCGGGCACGCGGACCTGGTGCGGGAGCTCGTCGACGGGACCGTGGGGATGCGGGAGGGCAACGAGAACCTTCCGGACGCCGATCCGGCCTGGTGGGCCGGCTACCGGAACCGCCTGGAACGGGTGGCGAGAGAGGCGGGCCGGCACGGGGGCGACGGGCGAGCGTCCGGCTCGGGGGAGCGGAGTCCCTGAGCGACGGCTACAGGTCGACGAGTTCCAGTCGGACCGGGACATCGTCCCCCGGCCGGAGGCGCTCGGCGTCGCGGACCGCTCGCTTCATCGGCAGCAGGTAGGTGCCGCTGCGGCGGTCGGGGAAGACCGACGTCCGCCAGGTCGTCCCGCCGACCGTGACCGAGACCCGTACCGAGCCGAAGCCGCGCCGGATGCCCTGGCTGAGGTCGGTGAGGTCGTCGCTCGTCTCGGGCGGGACCGAGACGAAGTGCCACCCGTCGTCGCCGGGATGCCGCCACAGCGGCGCCACGAACTCGAAGGTCCCGATCCGGTCCACGAGTCGAGGCTACGTCGGGGTGGTGACAACCTCCGGCCGCCGACCCTCGGTGAATCGGCGTGACAGGCGGGGGAGGGAGCCGTAGCGTCCTGTTCTCGTGAGCCGACTCGTGGAGACCCTGGTCCCCGCGCGGCTCGGTACCGGTTTCCGCTGGCTGCTGGCCTCCTCCTGGACGACCAACCTCGGGGACGGCATCGCGATGGCAGCCGGTCCGCTGCTCGTCGCCTCGTTGACCGACGACGCCGTCCTCGTCTCCCTGGCCGCCCTGCTGCGCTGGGCACCCGCCCTGCTCTTCGGCCTGTACTCGGGGGTCCTGGCCGACCGCCTCGACCGGCGCCGGATCCTGATCGGGGCCAACGTGGTGCGCGCCGTGGTGCTCGCCGTCCTCGCCGCCATGGTGATCACCGGCTCCGTCACGACGTCCTGGGCGTTGCTGACGCTGGGCCTGCTGGCCACGGCCGAGGTCTTCGCGGACAACACCTCCTCGACCATCACGCCGATGCTGGTACGCAGGGACGACCTCGTCGTCGCCAACGCCCGGCTGCAGACCGGCTTCATCACCCTCGACCAGCTCGCCGGCCCGCCGGTCGGGGCAGCGCTCTTCGCGGCCGGAACGGTCTGGCCCTTCGTCACCGAGGGGGTTCTGGTCCTGGCGGGGGTGCTGATGGTGTCCCGGATCACCCTTCCCGCCCTCGACCGCGGCACGGACGCGCCGAAGGGCCTGTGGCGGGAGACGGTGGAGGGGCTCCGGTGGACCCTGCACCACCCGGCGGTGCGCACCCTGGCGCTGACGATCTTCGTCTTCAACGTCACCTTCGGCGCTGCCTGGTCGGTGCTGGTGCTCTACGCCATGCAGCGGCTCGGCATGGGGTCCGTCGGGTTCGGCGTGCTCACCTCCGTCTCGGCCGCGGGCGGGCTGCTCGGCACGGCGCTGTACGGCTGGATCACCCGGCGGGTGAGCCTCGGCGACGTGATGCGGGTCGGGCTGGTCATCGAGACGCTGACCCACCTGGTTCTCGCCCTGACGACGTCGGCGTGGGTGGCCTCCGCCGTCCTCTTCGTCTTCGGCGCGCACGCCTTCATCTGGGGCACCACCTCCACCACGGTGCGGCAGCGGGCGGTGCCGGCCGAACTCCAGGGGCGGGTCGGGAGCGTGCACCGGCTCGGCGTGTTCGGCGGGCTCGTCGTGGGTGCCGCCGTCGGCGGCGTCCTCGCCGAGCAGTTCGGGGTGACGGCCCCCTTCTGGTTCGCCTTCGTCGGCTCGGTGGTCTTCCTGATCGCGCTGTGGCGGGAGTTGACCAGGATCGCCCACGACGACAACAGCCCGGAGCGGGCGCCCGGGTGACCGCTGCCGCCCCCCGACCGGACGGGAACGGCTCCCTCCGCCCGGGCCCGACCTGCCGGGAGCCCGCGAGGCCGGTCGGTCCCGTCCGCACCGGTGGTCGACCATGGTGGTGGACCGGACCACTGCCGTTCGAGGAGGGGCCATGGACACCGCCGTCGTCACCGGGGCCAGCAGCGGGATCGGCGCCGCCACCGCCCGCCGGTTGGCCGCAGCCGGGTACCGCGTCGTCCTCGCCGCACGCAGGGCCGAGCGGCTGCGAGATCTCGCGGAGGAGGTCGGCGGGCTGGCCGTCCCGGTCGACCTCACCGATCCCCGGTCCGTGCGGCGGCTCGCGGACCAGGTCGACGCGGCGTCGGTGCTGGTGAACAACGCCGGGGGAGCGATCGGCCTGGAGAGCGTCGCGGAGGCCAGGGTGGCGGACTGGGCCGCGATGTACGAGGTGAACGTGCTCGGGGCGGTGCGGGTGACCCAGACGCTGCTGCCGGTCCTGCGCCGGGCGGCCCACGCGACGATCGTGTTCGTGACCTCCACCGCCGCGCAGGTGGTCTACGAGGGCGGCGGCGGATACTGCGCGGCGAAGCACGCCGAGCACGCCCTGGCCGCGACCCTGCGGCTGGAGCTCAACGGCGAGCCGATCCGGGTGGTGGAGGTGGCTCCGGGAATGGTGCACACCGAGGAGTTCTCCCTCAACCGGTTCCGTGGCGACCGGACCATGGCCGAGGCGGTCTACGCCGGGGTGGACGAGCCGCTCACCGCCGACGACGTCGCTGCCTGCGTCGCCTGGGCGGTCACCGCGCCCCCGCACGTGAACCTCGACCTGCTCACGGTCCGACCGCTGGCCCAGGCCGCCCAGCACAAGGTGCACCGCCGGGGCTGAGGTCACCGGGGGGAGGCCGCGACGTCGGGGCGTTCGATCCTGGTCGGGTCGCCGCGGACGAGATCGTCGTGGATCCGCCACCGTTCCGTCGCGAGGGCACGGTTCGCCGCTGCGCCGTCCTGCTCGACGCGCTGACGGAGCAGGTCGAGGGCGAGGCGGCGGTTCCGGTCGAACCGGCGTTCGGTGTCCACCACGACGACGTGTCCCGTCGGACGGTGCGTGGCCCGCACCGCCGTGCTCACCTTGTTCCGGTGCTGCCCGCCGGGGCCCCCGGTGCGGCACGGGACGACGGTGACATCCGACTCGGAGAAGCGCTCGCGAGCGGCCTCCACCTCGCACCGGCGGGCGACGACGTACCAGTTCTTCCGTCCCGCACCCGTCCGGTAGGGGCTCGGCGCCTGCCAGCACAGGGTTCCGCTCCAGGACCGGACGAAGGCGGCGGTCCCGTCGCCGGACACCCGGAGCAGGACCGACCGGTAGGTCCCGCGTCGGTCGCCGGGAACGGTCTCGACCCGGTGCACCACCAGCTTCCGCCGGATCGCCTCGGTCTCCAGACGGTCGAGCAGCCGGGCCACCGCCCAGGCGCACTCCTGCGGTCCCCGGCCCGCCGACAGCAGCAGGTGGACGGCGCCACACCCGCCACCGCTGCTGCCGGCCTCGCGCGCGTTCACGGGCGATCCCGGCGGCGGCCCCGATGATCACGCCCGGATGCGGGACCCGCGTGGTCCCGCTGCCGCTCGGGCGTCTTGTAGGTGACCAGCGGGACGGTGGTGGCGACCGGCGTGGCGAGGCCGTGTCCCACGAGATCGGCGATCACCTGCTCGATCCGCTTGTACGCCGACGGCGCCTCTTCGAACAGCAGCCGCCGGTCACCGCACACCACCAGCGATCCGAGAGGCGTACGGCGCAGCTCCTCGACGGTGTTCTTGGCCCGGCCCCGGCGCAGCGCGTCGGCCCGGGACATCTTGCGGCCGGCGCCGTGGGCGACCGAGTGGTTGGCCTCCGGCCCGGCGTGGGCCGCCACGAGATAGGAGCGGGTGCCACGGGTGCCGGCGACGAGGACGTCGTGGTCGTCACCGGGTGCGGCTCCCTTCCGGTGCAGGTAGGCACCGCCGACCACCTCGACGAGGTTGTGGCACTGGTCGACGACCGGGTCACCGGGGTCGGTGCCCAGGGCGACGGCGACCCTGGCGGCGATCACCCGGCGGTTGAGGGACGCCCAGCGCACGGCGGCGTCGTGTGCGGCCAGGTACGCGACGGGATCGTCGGCGGGACCGGCGCCGTGCCGGTCGGTGTGCGACCGCAGGATCCGCTCCCCGAGACCCCGCGAACCGCTGTGGACGATGAGCACGAGGTCACCGTCGGCGAGCCCGAGACGCGCCGTGTGCTCCGCGGCGAGAACCCGCTCGATCCTGGCCAGCTCGACGAAGTGGTTCCCCCTGCCGACCGTCCCGAGCCCTTCGACGTGGTCACGTGGCACGTCGGTGACGACGGACCAGGCCGGGTGGCCCGCGTCCCGGCGCGGATCGAGACCACGGTCGAGGTCGGGGAACCGGTCGGCCAGCCGCTGCGGGACGGCTCGCCTCAGCCGGACAGGGAACACGGCGATCCCGCATCCGATGTCCGATCCGACGAGGAACGGGTAGAGCACGGTGGAGGCCATGGCGGCACCGATGGGGGCGCCCTTGCCCGGATGCAGGTCCGGCATGCCCGCGACGTGGAGCATGCCGTCGAGGTTCGCCACCCGCCGGCACTGGTCCACGGCCTCGGACTCCACCCAACTGGTGGGGGAGGCGAACACGGTGACGGTGGCGGGGGAGGGGGACGGCGATGGGGACACGGAGTGCTCTTCCCGGACTGCGGAGGGTCCTCGTGATCGTGGACGGCCCTCGGTGGATGGACGGACGGCGGGATGGCAGACCTGGGCGCAGGCGGTCCCGGAGCGGGAACGGCGCAGGTCCGAACGGGAAACGGCCGTCAGAACGTCATGGCCCAACGGTCCCGGAGCAGGCGGGAGCCGGGCAACCGGTTTTCGGCCTCCACCGGGAGGGGGATCGTTCCACCATGGTGGGGCGGTCGGGCATCGTCGTCGGCCCAGTCCGCATCGTCGATGGCCCGGGTGCGCCGCGAAGCGCCCTCACCATGACTCCCACGGCCCGGGACGGGGCGAACGTCACCCCGAGGTGACCCCGCCGCAGATCAGGGTCAGGACCCCCTGCGACTGGCTGACCCTCCAACGGGTGGCGGGCACGCACGTCCTCGGGGTGGAGCTCGCCGACGAGGCGATCCGCCTCGGGGACCTGTCGCCGGCCCGCGGGACTGGTCTGATCCCCGGGACGGATCAGCTCGCCGTGCCCACGGGGACGACCCGGAACACCGGGTACCGGTCGGCGATCGCCGCGAACGCCTCGACGTCCTGGTGCCGGTCGACCGGGATGTGGGGCCGTCCACCCGGCACCTTGACGACGTAGCGCCTGAGGACCGGTGCCCGCTCGCCCGCCGGAACCTCCTCGAGGACGACCGGCCGCGGGCGGCGTCGCCGGAGCACGGCGTGACCGTCGGCCGCCCGCACGTTGAGCACCCAGTTGCACTCGCCGAGCATGGACACCAAGTACCAGTCACCGTCGACGTCCGCCATGCCCAGCGGGAAGTGCGTGGTCCTTCCGCTCTTCCTGCCCGGCACCTCGAGGACGACCCACCTCCGGGGCACGACCCCCAGGCGCAGCACCCTGCTCCAGAACCGGGCGTACCGCCTGGCCGTGGCGTCGGCCCGACCCCCGACGTACATCGCCCGTAGCCGGGCGTCCTGTCTCCTGCCCATGGCACCTCCCTCGACCGGCCGGACGGCGGTCCGGTCGCGCGACCGGTGGACCCGGGCGGACCCGGCGGGGTACACGCCGCCGTCGGGGTACCGCATAGCCTGCACGCCGGGGACCCGGTCCCAGCCGGTCCACGCGCCCTGGCTCGTACCGACGTCCCGGCCGGTACCGACGTCCGGTCCGAACAGAAGGGTGCCGCATGAACCGGATCCGCGGAATCGTCGGATCGTCGGCGGTGGCAGCCGGATCGACGGCCAGGGCGGCCGGATCGGCGGCCACGACAGCCGGTCCGACGGCGGGGGCAGCCGGTGACGCGAGGCCGTTGCGGTGGCCGCTCCTCGCCGCCCTCGCCCTGATCAACGCGGTGAACCCGTTGTCGATCGACGTGTTCCTCGCGGCCTTCCCGACGATGGCCCGTGAGCTGCACACCACTCCGGCGACGGTGCAGCTCACGCTGACCACCTACCTGATCGGCATGGCCTGCGGGCAGTTCGTCATCGGTCCGGTCTCCGACAGCCTGGGACGGCGACGTCCTCTGGTCATCGGCACCCTCGGCTGTCTCGCGGCGAGCGTCGCCTGCGCCCTTGCCCCCACGATCGGGCTGCTGGTCGCGGCCAGGTGCGTGCAGGGCTTCGCCGCGGCCGCGGGCGTGGTGACCGCTCGCGCCGTCATCGCCGATCTCACCGGTGACGAGCAGACGGCCCGGGTGATGAACCTCATGATGATCATCATGGCCGTCGCCCCGATCGTCGGCCCGGTGCTCGGGGGCGTCGTCTTCACCGCCCTCGGCTGGCGGGCGGTGCTGTGGTCGGTGGCTCTCGCGGTGGCCGTCATGGCCGCGGGGGCGCTGCTGGTGGTGCCGGAGTCCCTTCCCCCGTCCCGGCGGCACGGCGGTGGGCTCGTCCAGTTGGTCTCCGGGATGCGGGCCGTCGTCACCGACCGGGTCTACCTGGGGTACATGCTCACCGCCGTGCTCGGCTTCGGGACGCTGTTCGCCTACATCTCCAGTTCCTCCTTCGTCGTCCAGGAGGTGCTGGGGCTCGGTCCGAGGGCGTTCACGCTGGTCTTCGGGGCCAACGCCCTGGCGACCACGCTGGTCTCCGCCATGTCGATGCGGCTGGTCGGCCGGGTGCGGACGCGGAGGCTGCTCGGCGTCGGGGTGACCTGGTCGGTGCTGGGCTGCCTGGTCCTCACGCTGCTCGTCCTGGTCGCCGGAGCGCCCGTCGTCCCGGTGCTCGTCGCGTTCCCGCTCACCCTCGCCGCGCTCGGGCTGGTGATGGGGAACGCGACGGCGTTGGCGATCAGCAGGGTCCGCGCCAACGCGGGCTCCGGCTCCGCCGTGCTCGGCACCCTGCAGTTCACAGTGGCCGGCGCGGTCTCGTCGGCGGCTGGGCTCGGCGACGGCGCGTCCGGGATGGCCGTCGTGATGCTGTCCTGTGCCTGCCTGTCCGCCCTGTCCTTCGCCGTGGTCACCCGGGAACGGGGGCTGCGGCAGACCGCAACCGGCGGACGATCTCCGGTGCGGGGACCGGCAGGGAGAACAGGAAGCCCTGCACCAGCCGGCACCCCAGGTCACCCGGGGCGGCCGCGCCCTGCTCGGTCTCGACCCCCTCGGCGATCACCGGGACGTCGAACAACGACCCCATTGTGATCATGAGCCGGACCGGTTCCCGGGTCCGTCGCGAGTCTGGTCGTGGCGTTCATCGGTCCCGGTTCCCCGGTAGCTGCCGACGAGGGTGATGGCGGTGTGGTCGTTTCCCACGGGGGGCAGGGGAGTGGTCCCGGCGCGTTCCACGCCTCTGCCGGGCGTGTCCCCGCTGCACTCACAGTAGTGCGATGTCACTGCGAGTAACGTGACCGGCGTCTGTGATGCCGAGGGGGTACGGGTCGTCGCATCAGTCTCGCTGTCGTCGCAGTCCCTGGGAGGGGCTGTCCGAGCCGGTGAGGGCGGAGGGAAGGACGGCTGTGGGGCATCCGTGTTCCTCGTGACGCCGTTCACCGGACGGACGGTGCGTGTCCCTCGGGCTCACCGGACCGCGTCGTCCTCGAGAAACGGGAGATCGGGAAATGGTGGGATCCAGGCGCATCCTGGTGCTGGTGAGCGCGGCCTGTGTCGTGGCTCTCTCGGCGTGCGGCGGGGCCGAGGGCTCCGATGGGGACTCGAACGGGTCCGGTGGCAAGCAGGTCACCCTCACCTGGTGGCACAACGGCAACAACGATCCCCTGAAGGGGTTCTGGCAGCGCATGGCCGACGAGTACCACGCGGCGCATCCGGATGTCGCGATCAAGGTGAGCGCCATGCAGAACGAGGATCTCAAGACGAAACTGCCCGTCGCGATGCAGTCCGACGACCCACCCGACGTCTACCAGGCGTGGGGCGGGGGGCAGTTGGCGACCCAGGTCCAGGCGGGGAAGGCCAGGGACCTCACCGAGGCCGTCCAGCCCTGGATCGGCGAGCTGGGGGCCGTCACCTCCGGATGGCAGGTCGCGGGCAAGCAGTACGGCATTCCCTACAGCTTCGGCATCGTGGGCTTCTGGTACGACAAGTCCCTCTTCGCCAAGGCCGGGATCACCGCTCCGCCGTCGACCTTCGACGAACTGCTCGCCGCGATCGGTGCGCTGAAGGCCGCGGGCATCACCCCGATCTCCATCGGCGGGAAGGACAAGTGGCCCGACGCCTTCTGGTGGGAGTACTTCGCCGTCCGCGCCTGCAGCCGGGAGACCCTCGAGAAGTCGGCCGTCGACTACGACTTCACCGATCCCTGCTGGGTGACCGCGGGTGTGAACAACCAACGGCTCCTGGACGCGCAGCCGTTCCAGAAGGGATTCCTGGCCGCCCCGGCGCAGCAGGGTGCCGGGAGCTCGGCGGCCCTGGTCGCCAACGGCAAGGCGGCCATGGAACTGCAGGGGCACTGGAACCCCGGGGTCATGGCGGGGTTGACCACGAAGAAGGACGCCCTGGCGAAGAACCTCGGCTGGTTCCCGTTCCCGTCCGTCGACGGCGGGCTCGGTGCCCCGGACGCCGCCCTCGGCGGTGGTGACGGGTTCGCCTGCTCCGCGACGGCTCCGCCGCAGTGCGCCGACTTCCTCCGGTTCCTCGTCACCGTCGACCACCAGAAGGAGTACGGCGCCCTGGGGGTCGGCCTTCCCGTGACGAAGGGATCGGAGGGCTCGGTGACCGATCCCGTGCTCAAGGACCTGCTCACGTTCCGGTCCGAGGCGTCGCTCGTCCAGACCTACTTCGACGTCCAGTACGTCACCAGCGTCGGTGAGGCCGTGAACGACGCGATCGCCCGGCAGTTCGCCGGGGACGCCTCGCCGCAGCAGGTCGTGGAGCTGATCTCGGACGCCGCCAAGGACCGGTGAGGGTGCCCACGGGGACGATGACGGACGGCGGGCTCTCCGGAACGTCGGGGACCGGGGCCCGCCTCCGTCGCCGTCCCGGTCGGCGGATGCAGGTCGCAGCCCTCCTGGCACCGGCCATGCTGCTGTACCTGGTCTTCGTCCTGGTCCCGGTGGGGCTCGCGGCCTGGTACAGCCTCTTCAAGTGGAACGGGATCGGCCCGCTGGAGGAGTTCGTCGGTCTCGGCAACTACCGGCGGGCCCTGGGGGACGACGTCTTCCGCGGCGCGGTCCTGCACAACGCGATCTTCGTGGTGCTCTCGCTGGTGGTGCAGTTCCCGCTGACGCTCGGGCTCGCCCTGCTGCTGGACCGGAGGATCCCCGGACGGCCCGTGCTCCGGCTCGTCCTCTTCACCCCGTACGTGCTGTCCGAGGTCATCACCGCGATCGCCTGGCTGCTCATCCTCCAGCCGGACGGACTCCTCGACGCGGCGCTCGACGCCCTCGGTCTCGGCGGGCTGATCCGCCTGTGGCTCGCGGACCAGGACCTCGTGCTCTACACCCTGTTCGGGGTGGCCACCTGGAAGTACCTGGGGTTCGGCATCATCCTCTTCCTCGCCGGTCTGCGGAACGTGCCGGAGGAGGTGAAGGAGGCCGCCACCCTCGACGGGGCCTCGGCCGGCCAGATCGTCCGGCACGTCACCGTGCCCCTGCTGGGACCGACCATCCGGATCTGGGCCTTCCTGTCGGTCATCGGCTCGCTGCAGCTCTTCGACCTCGTGTGGATCATGACGGAGGGCGGTCCGTCGAACGCCTCCACCACCATGGCGACCTATCTCATCGATCACGGCTTCCAGCGGTACGAGTTCGGCTTCGGCAGCGCGGCGGCCACCCTGCTCTTCCTGATCTCGTTCGTCGTCGCACTGGCCTACCAGCGGTGGGTGCTGCGTCGGGATCTCATCGGTGTCCCGGCCGGACGGGTGGGGTAGGCCGTGGACGACGGCGCGCTCACCGACAGGCCGCCGACCGGCCCGTCGCCGGACTCCGTGCCCGACCCCTCCGCCGGGTCCCAGTCCCAGCTCGGGTCCCGGTCCCTGCCCTGGTCCGGACGCCGACGCCGACGCCGGCGCCGATCCGACCCGGCCGCCGTCCCCGCGTTCGTCCTCGCCGTCGCCGTCGCCGCGTTGACGCTGGTCCCGGTGATCTACGTCGTCCTCGGCGGCTTCACGTCCACCGCCCAACTGGCGGAGGACCCCGTGGGGATGCCCGATCCGTGGATGACGGGCAACTACGGGTCGGTGCTGTCGTCGGCCCGGTTCTGGCGCCAGCTGGGGAACAGCCTCCTCATCGCTCTCCTCGCCACGGGCCTCGTGGTGGCGGTGGGGTCGCTGGCCGCCTTCGCCGTCTCCCGGTACGTCTTCCGGGGGCGGGAGCTCGTCTACACCGTCTTCACCCTCGGGCTCCTCTTCCCCGTCGGGGTGGCGATCCTGCCGCTCTACCTCATGCTCCGGGAGCTCCACCTGCTGGACAACCCGCTCGGCGTCGCCGTCCCGCAGGCGGCGTTCAGCATCCCGGTCACCATCGTCGTCCTCCGGCCGTTCATGGCCGCCGTCCCGAACGAGCTCGAGGACGCCGCCGCCATCGACGGCTGTTCCGGGTTCGCCTTCTTCTGGCGCATCCTGCTCCCGCTGTCCAGGCCGGCGTTGACCACCGTGTCGGTGCTGGCCTTCGTCACCAGCTGGAACGCCTACCTGCTGCCGCTGCTCGTCCTCAACGACGAACAGCAGCACACCCTGCCGCTGGGCACGGCGATGTTCAGCACCCAGTACACCCAGGACACCGCTCGGGTCCTCGCCTTCACGGCGCTGTCCATGGTTCCCGCGCTGGTGTTCTTCGTCCTCGCCGAACGCCGCATCGTCGGCGGTCTCACCGGGGCGGTCAAGGGATGACCCCTCCCGTCCCCGACATCCCGGTCCGTCCACGAGCTGAGGAGCCCCCATGAGCGCCGAGTCCGGCCCCCGCGAAGCGACCCCGGGGACGCGTCCGTGGCTCGACCCGATCCTCCCCGACGGCGAACGGGTGAGGCTGCTGGTCGACGCGATGACCCTGGACGAGAAGCTCGCCCAGCTCGGCAGCGTCTGGGGCGTCGTCGACGTCGACGCGGACGGCCGTGCCCGGGTGTCCCCCCGGGCGGACGACGAGGGCGGGACCGACCGCACCTTCGCGGAGCTCACCCGGCACGGCATCGGCCAGCTGACCCGGGTCTACGGCACCCGGCCCGTGGAGCCGCGCGACGGCGCCAGGGCCCTGGCCGCCGTCCAGCGGGACCTCAGGGCCAGGACCAGGCTGGGGATCCCCGCCATGGTCCACGAGGAGTGCCTCTCCGGTCTCATCGCCTTTCGGGCCGCCGCCTTCCCGACCCCGCTGGCCTGGGCGGCGTCCTTCGACCCCGCGACGATCGAACAGACGGCCGCGGCCATCGGTCACGACCTGCGAGCCCTCGGCGTCCATCAGGGGCTCGCACCCGTCGTGGACGTGGTCCGTGACGCCCGGTGGGGGAGGGTGGAGGAGACCCTCGGCGAGGACCCGTACCTGGCCGGGGTGCTCGCCGCCGCCTACGTCCGCGGCCTCGAGAGCGCGGGCGTCGTCGCCACCCTGAAGCACTTCGCCGGGTACTCGGCGTCCCGTGCCGGGCGGAACCTCGCCCCGGTGAGCATGGGGCCGAGGGAGTTCGCCGACGTCGTCCTGCCGCCGTTCGAGCACGCCCTGCGGGCGGGGGCGCGCTCGGTAATGCACGCCTACACCGCGGTCGACGGTCTGCCGGCCGCGGCGGACCAGCACCTCCTGACCACGGTTCTCCGGGAGGAGCTGGGGTTCCGGGGCGTCGTCGTCGCCGACTACTTCGGCATCACCTTCCTGGAGACCCACCACCGGGTGGCGTCCTCCCCGGGGGACGCCGCGGCGCAGGCGTTGACGGCCGGGGTCGACGTGGAGCTGCCGACCACCCGGTGTTACGGCGAGCCGCTCGCGGAACGGGTCCAGGCAGGGGACGTCGCCGAGGAGCTCGTCGATCGTGCCGTCACCCGGGTGCTCCGGCAGAAGGTCGAGCTCGGCCTGCTCGACCGCGGCTGGGACCCGGAATCGCCAGTGCTCCGCGCCGCGCGGGGGGAGACGCTCCCGACCGCGGGGGAGGACGCCCTGCCGGTCGCGGGGGAGGACGCCCTGCCGGTCGCGGGGGAGCTGGACTCCCCGGCGCACCGGGTGCTGGCCCGGCGGCTCGCCGAACGGTCCGTGATCCTGCTCGCGAACGTCGGCGAGGCGCTCCCGCTGACACCGGGGCTGAGCCGCCTGGCGGTGGTCGGCCCGTGCGCGGACGATCCGTCGACGCTGCTCGGTGCCTACTCCTTCGTCAACCACGTGGGCCCCCACCACCCGGGGACGGGATCGGGCATCGCGATCCCCACGGTGCTCGACGCGCTGCGTGCGGACCTGCCGGACACCCTGATCGAGTACGCGCGCGGCTGTGACGTCGACGGCACCGATCGTTCGGGCTTCGACGAGGCGGTACGGATCGCCGCAGGGGCGGGGCTCTGCCTCGTCGTACTCGGCGACCAGGCCGGTCTGTTCGGCGGGGGTACCTCGGGGGAGGGGTGCGACGTCGGGGACCTCACCCTGCCCGGGGTACAGGGTGAGCTGCTGGAGGTCCTGCTCGGCACCGGGGTGCCCGTCGTCCTCGTGACGATCTCCGGCCGCCCCTACGCCGTCGGTGCCTGGAACGACCGGCTGGCCGCCCACCTGCAGGCCTTCTTCCCCGGCGAGGAGGGCGGCCGGGCCGTCGCGGCGGTGCTCAGCGGCCGGATCGCGCCCTCGGGCCGGTTGCCGGTGCAGATCCCGCGGCACCCCGGCGGCCAGCCGGCCACCTACCTGCACGCCCCCCTCGGCGACCTGAGCGGGGTCAGCTCCGCGGATCCGACCCCGGTGTTCCCCTTCGGCCACGGTCTGACCTACACCACCTTCGCCTACGGCGACCTGCAGGCCGACGACCGCTCGATCGGCACCGACGGCGAGACGGTCCTCCGGTGCACGGTGACCAATACCGGGTCCCGCCGGGGCACCGAGGTGGTCCAGCTCTACCTCTCCGTCCCGGTCGCGGCGGAGGTGACCCGGCCCGTCCGCCAGCTCATCGGTTTCGCGAGAGTGACCCTCGACCCCGGTCACCTGGCGCAGCTCGCCTTCACCGTCCACGCCGACCGGACCGCCTGCACCGGGCGTGACCTGCGCCGGACCGTGACGCCGGGCCGGGTCGAACTGCTCGTGGGGCCGTCCTCGGCCGTCCTCCCGCTGCGCGTGTATCTCGACCTCGTCGGTGACGTCCGGGAGGTCGGCTCCGACCGGGTTCTCGTCACCCCGGTACGGGTCACCGCGCGGCGATCTGTCCCGATCCCCGCCCCGCGAACGGGGGAGGACGCGGTGACGGCGCCGGGTACGGCGGTGGCGGGGGATCCCCCTGAGGAGACCGTGCTGCGGGCGACCCCGCCGGGCACGCCCTCGGACCGCGCGTCCGGGTGACGGACAGGCGGGTCCCGGAGTCCCCGTTCCCGGTCCGATCCGTGCCGCGCACGGAGCCGAGGCGAAGCATCCGTTCGGTGGACACGGTTCAGGCGCCGACGGCGCGCAGCCGACAACTATATGTCGCCGAGCGTCAGTGCTGTCGCTGGTCGGGATCGGCTGAGGGAGGGGCGTGTGCGGTCCGATCCGCCCATCATCGCCGTCTTGTCGCCCTTCGTCGGCGGTCCGTACTACGGCGAGCTGCTGAACGGTGTCTGCCGGGGGGTGCGCCGAACCGGCAGGCGCGTCCTCGTCGTGCAGACCCTGGACGCCGGCTCCTTCCGGGCCGAGGCACACACGACGCCGGATCGTCTGCTCCCGGTGGCACACCATCACGCCGACGGGTTCATCGTGCCGGTCGGTGCCGTCGGGGACGGGCACCTCGAGCTACTCCGAGCCACCGGCAAGGACATCGTGCTGGTCGGTTACCAGGCCGACGGGCTGCCCTCGGTCCGGGCGGACAACGCCGTGGGCGTCTCCTCGGCGGTCGCTCACCTGATCGAGCACGGCCACAGCCGGATCGCCTTCGTCGGGCATCGGGCGACGCCGGACGTCGACGAGCGGTACCAGGGGTACCTCCGGGCCCTGCGAGCACACCGCATCGAGCCGGATCCCGCCCTGGTGTACGACACCGAGGACGATCTGGAGGATGGGGGCGAGGCTGCAGCAGACGCCGTGATCCGGGACGGGCTGCCCCCGACGGCCACGGTGTGCGGGACGGATCTCAACGCGATCGGGTTCATGCGGGTGCTGCGCCGGCGGGGGTACCGGCTACCGGACGATCAGGCGGTGGTCGGGTTCGACGACATCGATCGGGCGGCCTTCCAGGTGCCGAGCCTGGCGACGGTCGCGCAGCACACGGACGCCATGGGGGTCGCCGCAGCCGAGCTGCTGGACCGGCGACTCCTGGGCGACCGCGGAGAGGTCGAGCAGGTGCGGGTGCCGACGTCGTTCATCCCGCGAGCGTCCTGTGCGTGTCCGGCCGGCGGTGCGTCTGCTGTCGGCCAGGCCTCCCCCCTCACGCCCCGGGAGGCCCTGACAGCGCGACTGGCCGCCCTGATCCCGCCCGCCAGCGGCGACCACGGGACGGGTGCCCGGGTGGTCCCGGAACTCGTCGACGAGATCACCCGGGCCGTGCTCGCCTCGCGGGACGGCGTCCCGCCGCCGTCGCCGGAGTCACTGCTGACCGCGTTCCGGTCGCTGTGCGGGATCCGCCGCCAGCCGGGGACGCTGCGCCTGGCCAGCGAGGCTGTCCAGGAGTTCGCCGACGACGTCGCACCCGTCGGCGGCACCCCGGCACCCGCGCTGCGCCGGGTCGCCTCGACGGTCCGCGACCTGACCGTGCTGATGGCGCGCGCCCAGGACGAGCTGATCTTCCAGAGCCGACGTGATCTCGGCAACGCGGTCAGCACGCACTACGAGGTCACGATGGACCTTTTCCACAGTCCGGACGAGGACCCCCGGACGCTGCGCTGGATGCGCCACACTCCCGCCCGCGGTGGATGCCTCGGACTGTGGGCGGAGGGCCAGCAGCCCTGGTCACGAGACGTCCTCGACATCGTCGGGGTGTACAGCCCGGACGGCGCGGTTCCCGTGCCGCGGGAGGCGACGACCGTCGCGGGGTTCCCGCCGATCGAAGTGATCGAGATGGCGGAGGACCAGGACGACGTCGTCCTCGTCGTCCCGGCCAAGGTCAACCTGAGCGACTGGGGGCTGCTGACCTTCGTCGGACCCCTGCAGACCAGGATCGAGAACGGCAGGGAGAGCCTCTACCAGTGCACGGCCCTGCTCACGGTGGCTCTGGACCTCAGGTCCAAGGAGAGCCAGTTGCGCAGGGCTGCGCTCTACGACGATCTGACCGGACTGGCCAACCGCACCCTGTTCATGGAGCAACTGCAACGCACGGTGCTCAGGGCCGAACGCCACCCCGACTACCGGTTCGCGGTGCTGTTCCTGGACCTGGACGGCTTCAAGAAGATCAACGACACCCTGGGACACACGGCAGGCGACGAGGTCCTCGTCGAGGTGGCCCGGCGGATCACCGAGTCGGTCCGCCGGAACGACCTGGTGGGCAGGTTCGGCGGAGACGAGTTCCTGGTGCTCCTGGACGGCCTGGTCACCCCGGAGAGCACGGACGAGGTGGCCGCCCGGTTCCGGGAGGCGATGCTGCACCCGATCACAGCGGGCGGCCACGCCATCCGGGTCCGGGTGAGCGTCGGTGTCTGGACCAGTGCGGACGGGCTCTGCTCGGCGGAGGAGGTGCTCCGGCACGCTGACAACGCGATGTACCGCGCCAAGAGCGCACGCGACGAGTCCCTCGTCCGGTGACGGTGCACGTCACTATTCCACTCGGGTGTCCAGGGCGAACATGACTGCCGGTGCGTCGTCGAACAGTCACGCACCGTACCGATCTGTTGTACATCAGTATTCGGTTCTCTCCCGACTCTGGTCTTCCCGATTCCGGGCTCCTGAACCTTTTCTACGCGCACAGCCCAGAAGCAGAGATCGCCTGGTACGAAGAAGGCTTCGGGTACGCGGAGTTCCACGCCTCGCCTGAAGGGCTTGCCCCCAGACGCCACCCCGAGATGTCCACTTCGGAGCACGTGCGGGAGTGAGGCTTGTCCCGACACTCGATCTGCCTCACGACGAGTATCAACTCGCGAACATCCCGTCGGCCGCAGAACTTCTGAAGGACTTCGAAGCACTCTCTGACGACTACCGCTGTCTTCGGGATTCGCTCCACGTCGCCAAGGACTACCTGCTCGGCCTCCCCTCTCATCGCATGCTCGCCTACGACCCCACGCCCGGACCGGAGTTGATGCCGCCCCGGCCGATGCCCTGCTCCCAGTCGTGGCGCCCGCCGTCTCGCTCAACTCGTCGACGTCGTCGCCCGGGGATCGTCAGTCACCGGTGGTGACGATCCCTCTTCCCGGACCCGACAGCCGCACAGTCATGGATATCCATGAGTCGGCACAAGTCGCGATCGTGGCCGAGCGTCTCGAACTGATGGAAGCTCGGCGTGGCCGTCAACGACGTGCAGTGGGTGATGGGACACGAGCAGGCATCGACCACCCTGAGCATCTACACGCATGTCATGGGCGGGATGAACGACCGGGTCCTCGGAGCCCTTGCTGCCTTTTCGCTGCCTTCTGAGCCCGAGAACGACGCAGAGGCGCCGGAGCCCGAAGACCCTGACGCCTCTGACCTGGAGTTATGAAGGGTGGGCGATACTGGGATTGAACCAGTGGCCTCTTCCGTGTCAAGGCGCCGCACTGGAGGCAGGGATGACGGGAGCAGGTCGCTGAGCTGCAGGTTTGTAGGGGGCGGTCCTGGGGGAGTGCCCCCATTGACCCCTGTTTACCTGCAGTCTGTAGGGCTGGTGTAGGGCCAGCCCTACAGGCGTTCCTCCGGAGTCGGCGGTGGCAGGTCTACGCCGGACAGGGCGTTGGGGGTCTGCATCGCCGCACATCATTTCCTGCCCGGCGCGGGAAACTGATATGACGGTCAAGCGTCCGTCTTTCGAATCATGATTCGACCCGTGAGTACTTTCAAAACCGCAATCGGGGTCTCGGTCTCGATTGACGGCTTCACTTGGGCGAGTGGTAAGAAATGCATGGTGAGGGTCATTGTCACTCGGATGGAACCGGCAGGGTGCTTGTGTGAGGTCGGAATGATCCGTACAACATCTGCGGCAGCAGGTAACGACAATGTGTGATGGTGTGGCATGTTTCTCGGCAAGGTCACTTCGGTCGATCGGTGTCGTCTTCCAGCTTCCGGTCATCGTGGGATCTGTGGATCGGTCGCATCCGCTCCGAATACCCTCAGTGTCGGAGAGCAGACAGCTCTCCCTGCGCGCTCACCGCTTTCACTCGCCGCCACCCGATCCGTGCCACCGCTCGATCCCGGTTCACTGCGCTGGGCTGTTCGCTTGCCTGCGCACCGGCCGATGCTCGGGTCGGCCGCCCGACTGAGCTGAGACGCCAGCCCCTGTCGGGGTTGCGTGTCAAGGAAGTGTCAGGAAACCCGAGGCGGCCGTTGTTTTTGCGTCAGGACGTCTGGTCGTGCCCGGATCGCGGTCCTGTACTTGCTGTGTCGCGGGGTGATGCCGTGATGGTGGGAGGTACGTGATGTTGCAGGCGCGTCGGGACGGGAGTCCTCACGGGCGGGTGGGCTCCAGGGGTACGCCGTTGGGGGTCGGTCTGGCGATAGGCGCTCTGGCGGTGGTTGCGGGCACTGTGGTGGTGTCGCAGCTCCCTGCGGGGGGTGTGTGGCTGAGGTTGGCGGTGTTGATGGTGGTCGTCGCCGGTATCGGTGTCGTGAGCCGCGACTGGATCGTCGCGGTCGTGTCCGGGGTGATCGCGTTCTTCTTCGCGGACGGTTTCGTGGAGAACACGATGGCGGTCCTGTCCTGGCACGGGCTGCGGGATCTTGTGCTGCTGGTCGGTCTGGTCGTGGCCGGGGTTGCGGGGGTCGTCGTGGGGGAGACCCGGGCGTTTGTGCTGGCTCGGCGCGGGTACAGGGGTGCGGGGTCGTGACGTCGCGCGTCGGTTTCCGGTCTCCTGCGATCCGCCGGTTCCGCCCCCGGGGACTCGTCGAGTCGGCGCGGGGCGAACGGGCACGGACCGGTCGTGATGGGGAGTGGTGCGGTGGCTGACGTGGCGTTCGTGGCGTTGACCGTGGTGTCGTTCGCCGTCCTCGCGCTGGTGGTGCGGGGGGTGGAACGGCTGTGAACGCGGTGAACATCGCGGGTCTGGTCCTAGCGGTCGGTCTCGTCGTCTTCCTCGTCGCGGCCTTGCTGTTCCCGGAGCGGTTCTAGATGAGTGCCTGGTCCGCAGGGGCGGTCTTCCTCGTCTCCCTGGTGGCGGCCCTGGTCGTGGTCTATCGGCCGATGGGTGACTACGTGTACAGGGTCGTCTCCTCGCCGAGGCATCTGCGGGTGGAGCGGTCGCTCTACCGGGTGATGGGGGTCGACCCGGACGGTGAGCAGCCATGGGGTGGGTACGCCCGCTCTGTCCTGGCGTTCTCCGCGGTCTCGATCCTGTTCCTGTACGCGTTCATGCGGCTGCAGAACCGGCTGTGGCTGTCTCTCGGGTTGCCTGCGGTGAAGCCGGACGGGGCGTGGAACACCGCGGTGAGCTTCGTCACGAACACGAACTGGCAGTGGTATTCGGGGGAGTCCACGATGGGCCATCTCGTGCAGATGGCGGGGTTGGCCGTGCAGAACTTCGCCTCCGCCGCTGTCGGTATCGCGGTCGCCGTGGCGTTCGCGCGGGGCTTCGCCCGGAGCAGGACGGCGCAGTTGGGCAACTTCTGGGTCGACCTGGTGCGGGTCGTGCTGCGGGTCCTGCTCCCGATCTCCGTTCTCGTCGCGATCGTGTTCGTCGCGGCCGGCATGGTGCAGAACCTCTCGGCGGGCACGGACGTGCACACCCTGGCCGGGGCGACTCAGCACCTCACGGGTGGCCCGGTGGCCAGCCAGGAGGCCATCAAGGAGCTGGGGACCAACGGCGGCGGCTTCTACAACGCCAACAGTGCTCACCCGTTCGAGAACCCGACGTCCTGGACGAACTGGATCGAGGTCTTCCTGCTGCTGCTCATCCCGTTCTCCCTGCCACGCACGTTCGGCCGGATCGTCGACGACAACCGGCAGGGGTATGCGATCGCCGCGGCGATGGCCGTGCTGGCCCTGGGCAGCCTGGTGACGATCAACGTGCTGCAGGGTGTCCACGGGGGAACGGTGCCGCAGGCCGTGGGAGCCGCGAGCGAGGGAGTGGAGACCCGGTTCGGGGTCTTCGATTCGGCGACCTTCGCCTCGGCCACGACGCTGACCTCGACGGGGTCGGTGAACTCCTTCCACGACTCCTACACCGCCCTGGGCGGCGGGGTGACGATCGTCGACATGATGCTCGGCGAGGTCGCACCGGGCGGGACCGGCTCGGGACTGTACGGGATGCTCGTCCTGGCCGTGATCACCGTGTTCGTCGCCGGGCTCATGGTCGGGCGGACCCCGGAGTACCTCGGGAAGAAGATCGGCGCCAGGGAGGTGAAGCTCGCCTCGCTGTACTTCCTGACCACCCCGCTGCTCGTGCTGACCGGTGCCGGGATCGCGATGGCCCTGCCCGGTGAACGGGCGGCGATGCTCAACCGCGGGCCCCACGGCCTCTCGGAGGTGCTCTACGCCTTCACCTCCGCGGCCAACAACAACGGCTCGGCCTTCGCCGGGCTGGGCGTGAACACCACCTGGTACGACAGCGCTCTCGGCCTGGCCATGCTGCTCGGCCGGTTCGTCCCCGTGGTCCTCGTCCTCGGCCTGGCCGGGTCGCTGGCCGCACAGAAGCCGGTGCCGGCCTCGGCCGGAACGCTGCAGACCCACCGTCCGCTGTTCGTCGCCATGCTCGTCGGGGTCACGGTGATCCTCGTGGCGCTGACCTTCCTGCCCGCCCTGGCTCTCGGGCCGCTCGCCGAGGGGGTGCGCTGAGCGATGACGGCCGCCCTCGCCCACGAACCGTCCGCCGGCCGTGAACCGTCCACCAGCGCCGCCGGCCCCGGACCGCACCGGATCTCCGGCGGCCTGCTGGAGCCCCGGCAACTCCTGGCCTCGCTCCCGGGGGCCGTGCGAAAGCTCGGCCCCCGGACCCTGTGGCGCAACCCGGTCATGTTCATCGTCGAGATCGGCGCGATCTTCACCACGGTCCTGGCCGTCACCGACCCCTCGGTGTTCGCCTGGTCGATCACCGTGTGGCTGTGGCTGACCGTGGTGTTCGCCAACCTCGCCGAGGCCGTGGCCGAGGGCCGGGGCAAGGCACAGGCGGACACCCTGCGCCGGGCCAAGAAGGACACCGTGGCCAGGCGGCTGCCCGGCTGGAGTCCCGGCACGACCGCCCGGGAGGCCCTGGGCCGGGTGGAGACCGTTCCCGCGTCGCAGCTGCGCCAGGGGGACGTCGTCGTGGTCGAGGCCGGCGAGATCATCCCCGGGGACGGCGACGTCGTCGAGGGGATCGCCAGCGTCGACGAGTCCGCGATCACCGGGGAGTCCGCGCCGGTGATCCGGGAGTCCGGGGGCGACCGCAGCGCGGTCACCGGCGGCACGAAGGTGCTCTCGGACCGGATCATCGTGCGGATCACCCAGAGGCCGGGGGAGAGCTTCATCGACCGGATGATCGCCCTCGTCGAGGGAGCGAACCGGCAGAAGACCCCCAACGAGATCGCGTTGAACATCCTGCTCGCCGCGTTGACGATCATCTTCCTGCTGGCGGTGGCGACCCTGCAGCCGCTGGCGATCTACTCCAAGCGCGTCCAGGCCTTCGCCCCCGACTCCCTCGCCCTGAACGGCAACGGCGTCACCGGCATCGTGCTGGTGTCCCTGCTGGTGTGCCTGATCCCGACCACGATCGGGGCGCTGCTGTCGGCGATCGGGATCGCGGGGATGGACCGGCTGGTCCAGCGCAACGTGCTGGCCATGAGCGGACGGGCGGTGGAGGCCGCGGGGGACGTGAACACCCTGTTGCTGGACAAGACCGGGACCATCACGTTGGGCAACCGACAGGCCAGCGAGTTCGTCCCGCTCGGCGGTGTCACCGAGCTGGAGCTGGCCGACGCCGCGCAGCTGTCCAGCCTGGCCGACGAGACCCCGGAGGGCCGCTCCGTGGTCGTGCTGGCCAAGCAGCGGCACGGGCTGCGGGAACGCACTCCGGGGGAGCTGGCCCGCGCCGAGTGGGTGGAGTTCACCGCGAAGACCCGGATGTCCGGGGTCGACCTGGGCGAGGACGGCAGCGCCCGCAGGATCCGCAAGGGCGCGGCGACCGCCGTCATGACCTGGGTACGCGACCACGGTGGGTACCCGCCGGGGGAGGTGGACTCGATCGTGGATGGGATCTCCGCCTCCGGTGGCACCCCGCTGCTCGTCGCGGAACACCCCGCCGGGCAGCCGGCCCGGGTGCTCGGGGTCATCCAGCTCAAGGACGTCGTCAAGCAGGGCATGCGCGAGCGGTTCGAGGAGATGCGCCGGATGGGCATCCGCACCGTGATGATCACCGGGGACAATCCGCTGACCGCACGGGCGATCGCCGCCGAGGCCGGCGTCGACGACGTCCTCGCCGAGGCCACCCCCGAGGACAAGCTCGCCCTGATCAAGCGGGAGCAGGCCGGCGGCAGGCTGGTGGCGATGACCGGGGACGGCACCAACGACGCCCCGGCCCTGGCCCAGGCCGACGTCGGGGTCGCCATGAACACCGGCACCTCCGCGGCGAAGGAGGCCGGCAACATGGTCGATCTGGACTCCGACCCGACCAAGCTCATCGAGATCGTGGAGATCGGCAAGCAGCTGCTCATCACCAGGGGAGCGTTGACCACGTTCTCCATCGCCAACGACATCGCGAAGTACTTCGCGATCATCCCGGCCATGTTCGCCGCGGTCTACCCGGGCCTGGGCAGGCTCAACGTCATGGGCCTGCACAGCCCGACCTCGGCGATCCTGTCCGCGGTGGTCTTCAACGCGCTGGTCATCGTGGCGCTGATCCCGCTGGCCCTGCGCGGGGTGCGTTACCGCCCCGCCAGCGCCGCGGCGATGCTGCGCCGCAACCTGTGGATCTACGGCGCCGGGGGCATCGTCGCCCCGTTCCTCGGCATCAAGCTCGTCGACCTCCTCGTCCAGTTCGTCCCCGGGATCTCCTGATGCGTCTGCCCCCCTGGCTCGCCCAGCACCTCGCCGCCCTGCGGACCCTGCTCGTGCTCACCGTGATCGCCGGGATCGCCTACCCGCTGGCGGTCACCGCGATCGCCCAACTGCACGGGTTGCGACACCACGCGAACGGATCCCTGGTCACCGTCGACCACACCGTGGTGGCCAGCTCGCTCATCGGCCAGTCGTTCACCGACACCGGGGGGAAGCCCCTCCTCCGGTACGTCCAGACCCGGCCCTCCGCCGCGGGCGCCGGATACGACCCCACCGCCACCGGGGCGTCCAACTTCGGCCCGGAGAGCGTCGTCGACACCCTTCCCGGACCCGCCGACCCCACCGGTGAGCAGAGTCTGCTCACCCGGGTGTGCGCCCGCAGCCTGGCGGTCGGCCGGTTGGAGGGCGTGGACGGCGCCCGGCCCTACTGCACCCCGGACGGCGTCGGTGCCGTTCTCGGCGTCTTCCACCGCGACGGGGTCACCGGAGGCGTGACCCGGGTGGTCAGCCTCAACCAGGCCTGCCCCGCCGCCCCGTTCCTGACCACCTATCGGGGTGTGCGGGTGGAGTGCGCCCGCCCCGGCCAGGACTACTCCCATGCCGTCGTCACACCCATCCGGGGAGACGCCCCCGCACACCCCGCCGTCCCGCCCGACGCGGTCACCGCCAGCGGCAGTGGTCTCGACCCTGCGATCAGCCCCGCCTACGCCCGGCTCCAGGCACCCCGGGTGGCCAGGGCCCGCGGGATCGACGTGACGACGGTGGACCGGCTCATCACCGCGCACACCACGCGGCGGGCGCTCGGCTTCCTCGGCGAGCCCTCGGTCAACGTCGTCACGCTCAACACCGACCTCGATCGGAGGTACCCCGTCCCCGGATGAGCCGCGACCTTTCCAGGTGACCGGGATCGGCCCCCACGACCACCGGGCTCACCCAGAACCGCAGGCAAGCAGCCATACGCACCGGCAGCCACGCACCAGCAGCCACACGAACCAGAAGCCACGCACCAGCAGCCACACGAACCAGCAGCCACGCACCAGCCTCACCGGAGCCGCCCACCCGGACCAGGAGAGATCGAGGTCGGCAGCGGTGTGCAACTCCCGGAGAGGACCGGTACCGCCACGGTGACCCGGTGGCCGGGCCGGGCCGGAAGGAGGGAGTCGGATGTCTCGAGGACGGCTGCGCGTCTACCTCGGCGCCGCTCCCGGGGTCGGCAAGACCTTCCGGATGCTCGACGAGGCGCATCGGCGACGAGACCGCGGCACCGACGTGGTCATCGGCTACGTCGAATGCCACGGCCGTCGCCGCACCGAGGAACGCGCCATGGACCTGGAGATCGTGCCCCGACAGGAGATCACCTACCGGGGCGTGGTCTTCACCGAACTGGACGTCGGCGCGGTGATCTCCCGTCACCCCGGGGTGGTGCTGGTCGACGAGCTCGCCCACACCAACATCCCGGGTGCTCGCCACGCCAAGCGCTGGCAGGACGTCGAGGAGATCCTCGACGCCGGGATCGACGTCATCACCACGGTGAACATCCAGCACCTGGAGTCCCTCAACGACGTCGTCGCCCAGATCACCGGCATCACCCAACGGGAGACCGTTCCCGACCAGGTCGTACGGCGTGCCGAGCAGATCGAGCTGGTCGACATGACCCCCGAGGCCCTGCGCCGACGGATGGCCCACGGCAACATCTACACCCCGGAGAAGATCGACGCGGCTCTCGGCAACTACTTCCGGGTCGGCAACCTCACCGCGCTGCGCGAACTGGCCCTGCTGTGGCTGGCCGACAAGGTCGATGACCAACTCGACCGCTACCGCGCAGAGCACCACATCTCCTCCACGTGGGAGACCCGGGAACGCGTCGTCGTGGCCCTGGCCGGTGGCCCGGAGGGCGACACGATCATCCGCCGCGCGGCCCGGGTCGCCGCCCGCACCAAGGGCAGCGACCTGCTCGCCGTCCACGTGGCCCGCAACGACGGCCTCGCCGGCGCAGACCCCGCCCACCTGGCACGACAGCGGGCCCTGGTCGAGCACCTGGGTGGGACCTACCACCAGGTCGTCGGCAACGGCGTCCCCACCGCCCTGCTGGACTTCGCCCGTGGCGTCAACGCCACCCAGCTCGTGCTCGGGGTCAGCCGTCGTCACCGGCTCGCCCAGGTACTGAGCCCGAGCGTCGGCACGATCACCACGCGTGAGTCCGGGCCGATCGACGTGCATCTCGTCACCCACGAGACCCGCAGGCAGCCGCTGCCGCTCCTCGGGGTGACCCAGGCGCTCAGCCGACGGCGCAAGGCGACGGGATACGCGGTGGCCGCCCTCGGACTGCCCGCCCTGACCGTGCTGCTCTCCTGGCTTCGCGGAGACCTGAGCCTGCCGAGCGACATCCTGCTGTTCCTGGCCTGGATCGTGGTCACCGCGTTGGTGGGCGGCCTCTTCCCGGCGCTCGTCGCGGCCGTCGCGGCCTTCCTGCTGCTCAACTACTACTTCACCCCACCGCTGTACCGGTGGACGATCGCCGACCAGGAGAACCTGCTCGCCCTGGTGGTGTTCCTCGCCGTCGCCGTCGCGGTGTCGGCGGCGGTGGACCGCGCGGCCCGAACCGCCATGGACGCGGCGCGGGCACGCGCCGAGGCCGAGACCCTGTCCACCGTCGCCGGGAACGTCGTCCGCGGATCGCGACCCCTGCTCGCGCTGCTGGACCAGTTGCGCGAGACCTTCACGTTCGCCAGCGTCAGCCTCCTGGTCCGCCGTCCCGACGCCCTCCCGCGGCTGGACGCACGCTCGGACCCGGCCGCGTGGCGCCTGGCCGCCGCGGTGGGTGACCGCCCGTGTGTCACCCCCGCCGAGGGAGACGTCGACATCCCGGTCGACGAGACCACGGCCCTGGTCCTGCGCGGCCACGCCCTGGACGCCGCCGACCGCCGCGTGGTCGAGGCCTTCGCCGCCCAGGCAGGAGCAGCCCTGCACCAGGAACACCTCGCCACCCAGGCAGCCGCCGTCAAACCCCTGGCAGAGGCCGACAAGCTGCGCACCGCCCTGCTGTCCGCGGTCAGCCACGACCTCCGCACGCCCCTCGCCTCGGCCAAGGCGGCGATCTCGAGCCTGCGCAGCCAGGACGTCGTCTTCAGCGAGGAGGACAGAACCGAGCTCCTGGCCACCGCCGACGAGTCCCTCGAACGCCTCGTCCGACTCGTCGAGAACCTCCTGGACATGAGCCGGCTCCAGGCCGGCGCGCTCGGCATGTCCCCGCAGACGATCAGCGTCGCCGACGCCGTCGCGAAGGCCCTTGCCGACCTCGGGCCGCCGGGCCGCCCCGTCGTGGCCCAGATCCCCCACCGCCTCCCCGAGATCCGCGTCGACCCCGGCCTGCTCGACCGCATCCTGGCCAACGTCCTGTCCAACGCCCTGCGCTACAGCCCACGCGGCTACCCCCCCATGGTCACCGCCAGCGCCTACGCCGGGAACGTCGAGATCCGCGTCATCGACCACGGCCCGGGCATCCCCACCACCCACTGGGACCAGGTCTTCCTGCCCTTCCAACGTCTCGGGGACCGCGTCACCGACAACGGTGTCGGCCTCGGCCTGGCCCTGTCCCGCGGGCTGGCCGAGGCCATGGGCGGGCACCTGGACCCCGAGATCACCCCCGGTGGGGGGCTGACCATGACCCTGCAACTGCCCGCCGTCCGTCCCACCGGCCCCGCGGAACACCCCCCGGAGGACACCGCGGACGTCGAGCCGGAGCCGACATTCACCGAACCCGTCGCGGCGGCACCTCACCCGGCAGGCACCGCAGACACCCACGACGACGACCACCCGGAGCACCGGGATGGCTAGGGTCCTGATCGTCGATGACGAACCTCAGATCCTGCGCGCGCTGCGGATCAACCTCCTCGCCCGCCAACACGAGGTCGTCACAGCCGAGGACGGCACCCAGGCACTGGCCGCCGCCGGCCGTCAACACCCCGACCTGATCGTCCTGGACCTCGGCCTGCCCGACCTCGACGGAGTCGAGGTCATCCGCAGCCTCCGCACCTGGACCCCGATCCCGATCGTGGTGCTCTCCGGTCGCGCCGACAGCCAAGACAAGATCGACGCACTGGACGCCGGCGCAGACGACTACGTCACCAAGCCCTTCAACATCGACGAACTCCTCGCCCGCATCCGCGCCGTGACCCGACGCACCACCCCCGCCGAGATCGACCTCACCGTGCGAATCGGCCACCACGACATCGACCTGACCGCCCATACCGTCCACCGCAGCGACGACCCCGCGGTGTCGGTGCACCTGACCCGCACCGAATGGCAACTCCTGAGCATCCTGGCCCGCAACCCCGGGAAACTGATCAGCCAGCGGCAGCTCCTCCAACAGGTCTGGGGCCCCACCTACCAGGAGGAGACCCAGTACCTGCGCCAGTACATCGCCCAACTCCGTCGCAAGCTCGAAGACGACCCCTCCCGGCCCCGGCACATCATCACCGAACCCGGCATGGGCTACCGCTACACGCCCTGACGCCGGGCGGGCTTGTGGTGCGTTGGGTGGCTGTCATTCATGTTCGTCGTTTCGACAGGCGCGAGGGGTTGCCGTTCGCAGCCAGGGTCAAGGCTGGCCGCAGGCCACCCGTAGGGCGTGGCCTTGACGCTGGTGATAACGGCGGCACGATGGCCGCGTCGGGACGACGTGCAACGCATGGCAGGGGGTCGCTCATCCCGGGTGCCCCGATCGCAGGAATCGACAACAGAGGTCTGGGTTGTCAGCTCATGATCGTCAGGGAGAGCGTCCTGTCGATGCGCCCGGATACTCTGGAGCTGTGATTCGGGCTGTGGTCTTCGACGTCGGCGAGTGCCTTGTGGACGAGACAACGGAGTACGCCACCTGGGCCGACTGGCTCGGGGTTCCTCGGCATACCTTTCACGCTGTGTTCGGCGCGGTGATCGCTCAGGGGCGTGATTACCGGGAGACCTTCCAGGAGTTCCGGCTGGGCTTCGACCTGGAGGTGGAGCGGGAGAAGCGTGCACGGGCGGGGCGGCCGGAGAGCTTCGGTGAGGCGGATCTGTACCCGGATGTGCGGGAGGCGCTGGCGGCTCTACGTGCCGACGGGCTGTGGCTGGGCATCGCTGGGAACCAGACGGTGCGCGCTGGGTCGATCTTGCGTGAGTTGTTCGCCGGGGATGTGGACCTGATCGGTACCTCTGGCGACTGGGGGGCCAGTAAGCCGGATCCGGGGTTCTTCCGCCGGGTTGCCGAGGTCACGCCCTTCCCCAGCGACGAGATCCTTTACGTGGGCGACCGGGTCGACAACGACCTTCGACCCGCCAGGGAAGCGGGCATGCGCACGGCCTTGGTCCACCGTGGCCCCTGGGCGTTGATCCAATGGCGTAGTACGGATGCGGAGAAGCTGCCGACCTTCCGGGTCGAGAGTCTGCGTGAGCTGCCGGGCCTGATCCAGGGCTTCAACGAGCGAGCGCGCTAACCGTCGTCGACCACCCGTACAGACGGTCGTCGAGTTCCCGGACGCATCGCTGGTGTTGGTGAGGTGTCAGCTCGCGTCGTACCTCGCGGACCCGGTCCATGCCCATCGCGTACCAGGTGCGCTCCAGTTGGTCGAGGGCGCGCAGCACGTAGCGGCAGGCCTCTTCGGGGTCGCCGGCTGCTGCCTCGACCGCGGCGAGGTCTCCGAGGACGACCGTCGTCTGCTTCTCCTCGCCCGGACTGAGGGCGTCGAGCACTCCGAGCAGGGTCTCGCGGGCCTGGGGCAGGTGTCCGGCCTTCAACTGGGTGTTGCCCTTGAACGCCGCCAGCCGGACCGGGCTGAACCAGTCCAGCCACGGTGGGCTGGGGTGCTCGGATCCGGTGGCGAGGATGTCCTCGGCGTGTCCGGTCAGGCGTAACGCTGCTCGGGTGTTTCCGCAGCGGGTCTCGCACTCCGCCTCGACCGCGTCCAGCCAGGCGAGCAGCTCCGCCGAGGCGGCGCCCCGGCGGGCGTAGGTGCGTGCGGCGATCATCCGCTCGACGGCTGCGTCCCGTTGGCCTGCCCAGCCGGGGATGAACGCGGTGTGGGCCAGGATGGCCGCGCCTAGCAGGGGATCGTCGGCTTCCCCCGCGGCCTGGAGCGCGAGTAGCAGGGTGCCTCCGGTGCGGTCGGCCTCGCGCAGGTCGAAGAACTCGATGCGTCCGGCGAGTAGGTAGGACTCGGCGAGGGCCGCAGCGACCGTACGACGCGTCTGCCCAGTGGTTTCGGTGAGCAGTGCGCAGCCGAGGGCGGCGTGGGCCTGGACGGCGGGATGCAGGGTGGCGGGGGCGACCGACCAGTACAGGTGTCGGTGGGCGCGGGTGATGGCTGCGAAGTCGGCGGCGACGGAGGCCGGTTGCACGGTGACTGGCTGTGTCGGTACCGCCGCCATGCCGATCGCCGCGGTCGTGGACGCGCCAGCGGCAGCTCTCCGGCTATCACCTCGCATGACGGGGGACGGGGGGAACCCGAGCAACTCCAGGTCCTGGCCGAGCAGGCGGGTCAGCGCCTTGCCCACCTCGGGTTGTGGGCGCGGAGGGTTCTCGGACTCCCAGCGACGCACCTGCCGGACTCCCACGCCGAGAGCATCGGCGAGGGCCTGCTGGGAGCCGAATCCGGCTGCCAGGCGCGCTGCCTTGAGGCGGGTGTTGCCCGCGGGTCGTGGCATGTCCAGCACCTCCGTTGAGTACTGAGGTCAGTGTCGCTCAGAGTCCTTATTCTGACCAGATCACTTTCAGATCAGGCTAGCAAAAGTCCTCTCTGTGCGCCTAGAAGTCCTCTTGAAGTCCTCGTTAGTGCCACATGAGGCGGACATGCTGGTTCTCGACGACCTACGTGGCGAAGGCCGGGAGTGGCGGCAGTCGATGAGCGTTAGCACTGAGGCGAACGGTGGCATGCGGCTGGAGCGTGGCATGCGGTGTCCGGTGTCGTCGCCACCGGAGGACAGTGTGCGGGCCAACCCGGCGCGGGTGTACGACGCCTGGCTGGGCGGGAAGAACCACTACGCCGTGGACCGGATCGTCGCCGACCGGATCGCGGCGGTGACACCGTTCGTGGTGGCTGGAGCCCGGGCCAACCGCGCGTTCCTGCGTCGGGCGGTGACCTACCTGGTCCGGATCGGCGTCGATCAGTTCATCGACGTCGGGTCCGGGCTCCCGACGGTGCGCAACGTGCACGAGGTAGCCCGGCGGGTCAATCCCACTGCCCGCGTGGCCTACGTGGACCTCGACCCGGTGGTACTGGCGCACGCCCGGGCACTGCTGGCCACCGACGAGCACACGATCGTGGTCGAGGGTGATGCCCGGAACCCGCGGGCGATCCTCACCGACCCCGCATTGACGGCGCACCTGGATCTGTCCAGGCCGGTGGCCGTGCTGTTCGTCGCCGTCCTGCACTTCCTCACCGACACCGATGACCCCGGTGCCGTGGTGGACGCCTTCCGCCGTGCCATGGCCCCGGGCAGTCACGTGGTCATCTCCCACGTGACTCCCGGGGAGCCTGGTCAGGAGTCCGGCATGGCCCAGGCCGTGGGGCTATGCGCCAGCGGGGCGGCGCCGTTCACCCCGCGGACCCGCGCTCAGGTCCGGCAGCTGTTCACCGGGTTCGAGCTGGTGGATCCGGGCGTGGTGCCGGCGCAGCGCTGGCGTCCTCACGGGCCCCAGGCCCGCACCGTTCTTCCGATCATCGCCGGAGTCGGTCGCCTGCACGGCGCGGGCGCGACTCCACCGCGTCGAGGGATCAGTTCGAGGAGGAGGTGCACGGTGACCGATCCACCGACCTAGAGCCCGAGAGCCGGCTCATTCAGGTGGGCCGGGCCACCCGCAGCTGGCACGCGTGGGGGTGGCCCGGTCAGGGGCTTGCACCCCGGTATCGGATGGTACCGGGGCAATCGTGCTCGTTGCGGCACACAGCAGGTGTCGCGTCCCCCGGGACCGCAGGCGCAGGCCACGGCACATGGGGAGCTGAGCAGGGTTGAGGCCCGCAGAACACCACCGGCACGAACCGAACCACCACATCACCGACGACCCGGTATCCCTGGGGGATGGTGAGGACGACCAGGTCCCCTGGGTCCCGGTCACTCCTGGCGAGGTGCAGCATCTTCTCGCCGCCTATCGGCAGGCGCAGGCCTTCGCCGAGGTCCTGCGCGGATTGCTGCTGGCAGCCGGGCTGCCCGCGACGGATCTCCCAGTGATCGTTGCGAGTGTCGATGCCGACGGCGAGCCGGTGGTTCGGGTGAGCCGGCTCGATCAGGGGTCGTGGCGGCGTCTGGAATGCCTCTGGCACGAAACGCGGCGGGCACAGCGAGCAGGCGGCGTCGGGATGGGTGGACGCCGAGCCCGACGCATGCGAGCCGCGTGAGACAGGGCATGGAGGCCGCCAACAGCGTGCCTGGCCGTGCCTGGCGGGGTGTGTCACCGGAGCCCCGCATCGTCACGGTGGTGGATCGGGCGCGGGCGGGTGCCGGGCCGGGACCGGCGCCTCAGCGCCGCATGCCCGGCCCGAGCACCAGGGTCGCGCCCCGGCCCCGCCAGGGGCCGGGCTTGATGAGTAGGGCGAATGTTGCACAACTCCGCTCGCCGGCCGGATCCCCGGCGCTGGTCGGCGAGCGGCCGTGGGTCGGTTGTCGGCGCGGGTGGAAGGAAGCGGGATGGAGCCGTTCGAGCGGGCACGTCTGGACGCCTACTTCGCGCGGATCGCGCAGACGTTCGCGCCGCCGGAAGCGGTGTCGTCGTTGCTGGTCACGCACCTGCTGGTGGAGCGGCCGGGGTTCGTGCGGGCGGTGGCGTCGGTGTCGCGGCTGCGGGTAGTGCTGCCAAAGCCGAAGTCGGTGGTGCCGGCGGTGCGCTCGGAGGTGGAGACCATCGCACCGTGTGCGGAGCTGTCCCGGGAGATGTTCACCGATCCGGACTCGGCGGTGGGGTTCCTGGAGGCACACGCGGCGGGGGAGCCGGTGGTGTTGCTGGACGTCGGGGGGTACTTCGCGCCGTCCCTGTCGGCGGTGGCGAAGGGGTTCTCCGGTCGGCTGGTGGGGGTGGTGGAGGACACCGAGAACGGTCATCGCCGCTACGCGGAGATGCAGGAGTTGCCGTGTCCGGTGGTGTCGGTGGCCCGGTCACCACTGAAGGACCCGGAGGATTACCTGGTGGGGCAGTCGGTGGTGTTCTCCACCGAGGCGTTGATGCGCGGCCGGGGAGACATTCTGCCCGGCAGGGCGGCGCTGGTGATCGGGTTCGGGAAGCTCGGGTCGAGCATCGCCCGGTTGTTGCAGGCCAAGGGGGTGCAGGTCACGGTCTACGACGTGGATCCGATTCGACGGACACACGCGTTGAGCCAGGGGTTCGCGGTCGCCCCGGACCGGCGGGCGGCGTTGGCCGGTGCGGGCGTGGTGTTATGCGCCACGGGCGCGCTGGCTCTGCGCGGGGAGGACTTCACCTGCCTGCGCAACGGCGCGTACGTGGCCACGGTGACCAGTAGCGAGGACGAGCTGGAACTCGCCGGCTTGCCCGAGGTCTACACCTGCGCGCCGGCTGGGGAGCACGTGGCGCGGTGGGAGACGACGGGGCACTACTTCTACCTGCTCAACGGTGGGAACGCGGTGAACTTCCTGCACGGGGCTAGCGTGGGGCCGTTCATCTTCCTGATCCAGGCCGAGATACTCGCCGGTGTCGCCATGCTCGCTCGGGGGGACCTCAGCCCGGGACTGCACGAGGTCGACGACGCTGCCCGCGCGGTTATCGCGGCGATGTGGCTGGACTACTTCAACAGGTGAGGTGTGATGATCACAGCGGCGGCTATCCGGGACACCCTCCTCGGCTACCTGCGACGTCACCCGACCGAACAGGTCGAACTGGCCCCCGTGCTGGATCTCCTGGGCGCCGGGGCTGACCTGACCAGTCGGTCCGAGGCCCGTGGACATCTCACCGCCGGCGCGATCCTCCTCGACGGTCGCGGACGGGTGTTGCACGTCCACCACCGGGCGTTGTCGCGGTGGCTGCTGCCCGGCGGGCACCTCGAACCCGGCGACACCGACCTGCAACATGCCGCGCTGCGGGAACTCAGCGAAGAGACCGGCATTGACCCCGCACGCGTGAGCGCGGTCGGGCAGGAGCCGGTGCACATCGACGTCCACCCCATTCCCGCGAACCCGGCCAAGGGCGAACCGGACCACCAGCACATCGACCTGCGCTACCTGTTCCGCACCGACGGCGATGTCCAGCAGCTGCAGGCCGAGGAGGTCATCGACGCCGCCTGGCGGGAGGTCGGGGCCATGACCGATCCCGTTCTCCGGGAACGCATCACACTCGCTGTCGCCGACGCTTGATTTTCACCGCACCCGGCCGATCCCCGATGCCGCTGCCCCCGGGCCGGGCCTTCGGTGGCCGGCGCGTCGACCGGCCGGCTGCCGCCGCGCCTGTCGTTTCCGCGGCAGAACAGCTCACCGTGCGCTGGTCTCCTGGGTGAGGGACAGCAGAGTGGGGTTCAGGCACAGTTCCTCCCGCAGCATCGATTGGCTCTGATCCCCCGCCCCGGTGGTGGTGCGGGTGTGGATGAGCAGCGGGACACCCTCGTCGGCCTTGAGGGTGGTCGCCTCGTCGGGGGTGGGCATGCGGGCGGTCGTGGCGTCGTGCCAGGACAGGTCCCGGCCGGCTGCTGTTAGGTGTCCGTAGAGGGCGGCGGGGGCGGCGAACGGGTCGGCCTCGATGCCGGGGACGGTGGTGCACACCGTGAAGGGGACCCACATCCGGTGTACGACCCGGGCGCCGCTGGGGTGGGTCAGGAGCCGTTCGCAGACGAACACCGGCTCGCCCTCCGCCATCCCCAGTTGGGGGGCGAGGGCCTGGTCGACGGTGGTGCGGTAGCGGGTCGGCTCCTCGACCAGGGTCCAGCCGTCGTCCTCCCAGGTGTGGAACCGATCGCCTACTCGACGGATGGTGAGGTCGAGGTCCACCGGTTGGGTGGGGGCAAGGCGGACGTAGGTGGCGCGGCCGTGTTCGGTGATGACCAGTCCGGCGGCCCGTAGGGCGCGGACGGCGGCGCGGACGGTGATCCGGGAGACCCCGTAGCGGTCGATGAGCACCGTCTCGCTCGGCAGGGGCTCGCCCGGCGCGAGGACGCCGGTGTGGATCTGTTCGCGGAGGTCCTCGGCGATCTGCTGATAGCGGGGGAGTCGGGCGAGTAGGGCACGTGAGCTGGTCCCCGTACCAGGTGGTGGCCCGTTCGGGACGTCGACCGGGGGAGCGGTGTGGGGGGTGTCCTGGTTCACGGTGCTCATCTCTCTCCGTGGGGGTCCTGCCGGCGCCTCGTGGCCGGTGTTCTGGGGACCCGTGGCCTGCATCTCGACCCGTCTCGTGTGGTCGTGTGTGACGGGAGTGCACCCCAGTTCTGTCGTGTAGCTGGAGTCAACCGGAGCGCACCAGTGTTACCCGTACGCTCGTCATCATAAGTACTTGACCTGTCGTCGTCCAGACGGTTCACTTCTCTGGCACTCGTCATAACGAGATGACGAGCTTGATGAGAGTGAGAGGCAGGGATGGTCATGAGATCGATTCCGGTGAAGGAGAGCGCGTTCGCGGGGCTGATGTGCGTGATGGCCCCGGAGCCGAAGTTGGTCGACGTCAAGACCGGCGAGGTGAAACGGGACCAGGCCACCGGGCAGACGGTGTGGACCGTGGGGGTGTGTGCCCTGCGCGGCCGGGACTCCTCGGTGATCCAGATCTCGGTCGTGGGGGAACCTCGCGGCCTGAGTGTGGGGATGCCGCTGCGGGTGGTGGATCTGGAAGCCACTCCGTGGGAGCGGGAGGGACGGTCCGGGATCGCCTGGCGAGCCGGGCAGGTCCTGTCCGCCACCGAGGCGCCGCCTGGACCCACCACTGGTGGGCGTGGCGGTGGAAAGGAGGGTCAGTGACCTTGGCCCTACCGGTGCTCGGCGGGATAGGCCCGGCCTCGGTGGCCGAGCCCGCCCCGGCCGGGCAGGAGGGGCCGTGGTGGCCGGTGGCTGTCGTCACCGCCGCCGTGCTCGCCGTCGTCGTGGCGCGGTGGGGGATGGAACGTCTCCGGGTATCCCGACCGCGGGTGTGGTGGCCGCTGTTCGGGGCGCCGGTGGCGTTGTGGCGGCTGGCGTGCACATGGCGGGTGTTGTGCGAGGGCTGCGACCTCGTGCTCCCCGCCCGGCACGCCACTCGCTATGGACTGCTCACGTCCGGATCCCGCCGTCATCGCGGCGGTGGGGTGATCGTGCGGGGAGCCCCGGTGCGGGTCATCGTGCCGCGGCGGGTCGGGCTACGCCTGACGTCGACAGGGTTCATGGTCACGGTCCGGTTGTTCGCCTCCCAGACCCCTGGGGCCTACGCGAAGGCGGCCGAGGCGATGGCACACGCCTGGCGGGTCCACGCCGTCCGGGTGGCCTGTCCCCGTCCCGGGACGGTGACTTTGACTGCGATCGGGTTCGATCCGCTCCGCCATCCGGGCCAGGCACGGTCGGCACGATCCGGCGGCGGTACCGGGCTCGCCGGTCTGGGGTCTGCGTCGGGTCCGCGGGTCCCGGTTGTCCGGCGGCAAGATCTGGCGGTGGAGGTCGGTTCCCGGGAGGACGGCACCGCGTGGGTGATCGACCTCGTCGAACGGCCGCATCACCTCGTCACCGGCGCCACCCGGTCGGGCAAGTCCACCCTCACCGCGGCGCTGATCGCCGGCCTCGCCCCGCATCGGGTGGCGCTGGTCGGGATCGATGCCAAGGGCGGGATGGAACTGGACCCGTTCACCCCGCGGCTGTCGAACCTTGCCACCACCCGCGCCGAGGCTGTCGCCGTGACCGAGGCGTTGGTGGACGAGGTCCTCGACCGCATGGGCACCTGCCGTATCAACGGGGTGCGTTCGGTCTGGGACCTGCCCGTGGAGCTGCGTCCGGTGCCGGTGCCGGTGCCGGTGGTGGTGGTCGTGGACGAGGTCGCGGAGATCTTCCTGTATGCCGACCGCTCCGGCAGGGACGAAGCCACGCGGTGTGTGACCGCCCTGGTGCGGCTGGCCCAGCTCGGCGCGGCATTGGGGGTGCATCTGTGGGTCGCCGGTCAGCGCTTCGGCTCCGACCTCGGCCCCGGCGCCACCCTGCTCCGCGCCCAACTGGTGGGGCGGATCTGCCACCGGGTCGCCGACGTCGAGACCGCCGAGATGACCCTGGCCGGCCTTCCCGCCGAGGCCGTCCAGGCCGCCTTGCAGATCCCCACCGGCCTGCCGGGGGTGGCCGTGGTCGGCGATGACTCCGCGAACTGGACCAGGGCCCGCAGCGTGCACCTGGACCTGGATGAGGCCATCGCCACCGCCCACCACCACGCCGACCTCCGGGTGGACCTCCCTGAGGTCACCGCGGCCCTGGACCAGATCCGCTGCCGGGGGCGGCACCGCGACGACGGCCCGGATGACAACCACGGCGGTGAACCCTCATGGCGTTGACGGTCTCCGGGGTGTTCGTGTTCGGCCTGGCCACCTGGATCTGCTGGCGCACCTTCGGCCTGCGCGTCTCGCACGCGATCTGCGCCGGGCTGCTGGGGTTCTTCCTCGCCGAGACCGGGCTCGCGCCCGCCATCCGCCACGGAGTGAGCGCGGTCTTCGCCTGGATCGCCTCCTGGCACCTGTGACCCGCCGTGAAGCGATCCGTGTCCGTGACGAGCCCGTGGAGGGAGGTGATACCTGGATGAGTTACAGCGATCTGGACTGCCCGAGGTGCAAGGGCCTGGGTGACCTGCCGGCCGGGACGGTCTACCGGCTCACCGGCCCGGTCCCCCGGACCCGGCGATGCCGCCGCTGCCGGGGCACCGGCCTGATCTGACCCGCACCCCCACCGATCACACCGTGACGGTGGGCCCCCTGGAAGGAGACCTGCGATGACCCACATGCCAAGACCGGTCCCGGCTGCCCGCCCCGCCCCCATGGCGGGCGGCCGGCCCCCGGCCATCACGACCCCCGAACACCACACCACCGGGCTTGCCCGGCACGGACAGCCTCCTGTCGCCGGACGGGTCCAGCAGCGGAGGGAGAACGCATGGACAGAGCAACACCCGAGACGACACCTCGAACCGCGACGACGACCACCACACGGACGACGCACGACACCACGACGACGACGCGGCGTCAGGCAACGGGACCCGCCGAACCCCAGGCCCCGAACCACGGACTGAATCCGGCGGTCCTGGCGGATCTGATCCGCGTGGTCAACGCCCCCGACCACCCGGCGTGGCTGGTCCAAGTCCAGCGGATCGGCGGCTGCGCCCATCCGCTGCACATGACCGGCTACACCCGCCGCCGCGACGCCACCGGCCGCGTGATCGAGAACTACTCCAGCGCCGACCAACCCGGCGGGGTGATCCTCGTGCCCTGCCGCAACCGACGAGCAAGCGTCTGCCCGGTCTGCGCGGCCCTGTACCGAGGAGACACCTACGCCCTGGTCCTCGCCGGACTCATCGGCGGCAAGGGCATCCCCGACAGCGTCACCGCACACCTGCGCGTCTTCGCCACCCTGACCGCTCCCGGGTTCGGTGCCGTCCACACCCACCGCACCACCGCAGGCGGCGGACCGGCGCCGTGCCACCCCCGACGCACCGGCTCGTGCCCGCATGGCGCGGACACCTCCTGCATGACCCCGCACACCCCCGACGATCCGCTTGTTGGGGTGCCGCTGTGCCCCGAGTGCTACGACTACCCCGCCGCCGTCATCTGGCAGGCCAACCTCGGCATCCTGTGGGCACGATTCACTACCTACCTGCCCCGACACCTCGCCAAGACCGCCGGGATCACCCACGCCCGACTCCGCGCCCAGGTCCGCCTCTCCTACATCAAGATCGTGGAATACCAGCGTCGAGGCCTCGTCCACGTCCACGCCGTGATCCGCGTCGACAGCCCCACTGCCCCGGGTGCTCCGATCCGTCCCGGACCCGTGTGGGTGACCGCAGACCTCCTCACCCATGCCATCACCGCCGCCGCTCAAGCGGTGCGAGTCCACGTCGATGGCGGGATTGCGGGCTCCTGGACCCTGTGCTGGGGCCAACAGCTCGACGTCCAGGAACTCACACCCGCCAATGCCATGGCAGACGGCACCGACACCATGCCGGAGGCCGACGCGGGAGGAGCCACGGCCCAGTCGGTAGCCGCCTACGTGGCCAAGTACGCCACCAAGGGCACCGAGATCACCGGATGGACCGGTGACCACCTCGACGGCACTCCCCGATCCGCCCACGCCCAACGGATGATCACCACCGCGGCGGAGCTGTCCGCGATCATCGAACTGACCCACCTGAACCTCGGCCGATGGGCCAAGACCCTGGCCTATCGCGGTCACGTCTCCAGCAAGTACCGCCGCTACTCCACCACCCTGATCGCACTCCGAGCAGCACGAGCCGACTACGTCCGCCGAGCCAAAGGCCGACCCGACCCCACCGACGCCGAGACCTCGGGCGTCGTCACCGAATCGGCGTGGCGACTGATCGGCCACGGCTACACCCCAGGACAGGCCCTCCTCGCAGCAGACATCGCCCGAGACGCGGCGGCCAACAGGCACGCGGCGCGCGAGGCAGGGATCTCTCCGACACCGGAGGGCTCTGTGGACGGCCGCGCGAGAGGGCGCGCGTGACGACGAACTCGCCGGAGACGCCGGAGGGGCTGGGTGGCCTTCCGTACGGCAGCGGAACGCGGATGCTCACCCTGGCGCAGGTGTGCGAGTGGTTCAACATCACCGAGAGACATGTGCGAAAGCTCGTCGCACGCGACGCAATCCCGTTCCGCAAGGTCGGTCACCTCCTACGGTTCCCGGAATGGGAGGTGGAGCAGTGGTCCCATCCGTCGCAGCGAATGCACGAGAGTGCGGAAGGGCTACCCATTGAGCGTGTGCCTGGCGTTCGGAGAGGCAGATCCCGCAGGGCGGGTGCTCTTCGTCTTCCGAAGTCACTCATCGAGTAGCGATCATGGCTGCATTGGTTCCATCGACGCCCGATGCGATCGCTTCCTACGGTAAGGTTGACATGATGGCTCGTCATTGGGCGGCGAGCCTCAGTCGAATGGAGAACACCATGGCCAGAGGTGGCCGTCGGGATCTTCCTCGGGGGATCACACGCAAGATGTGCACCAAGAACGGTCGGCAGGAGCCTGCCCTCAACCGGGATGGGGCACCGCTCTATCGAGTGCGGGTCTGGGATCCGATAGTCAAGAAGCAGGTCGAACGGGTGGTCGCAGGCTTGGACGCGGCCAAGGAGCTGATGGAGGAGTACGCAGAGACGAAGAACCGGCGACCTGGGCAGTTGCGTCCCCAGCGGGTCCGGTTCGTCGACGTGTCAGCACGGTACCTCGTGGCCTACAAGGTCAAGCGAGATGGCTCTCCGCGACCGAGGTCCTCGGTCGCCAAGGAACGCAACGTGCTCAATGCCTACCTGCTCCCGGTTCTCGGGAGCGCCTGGATCGGAGACCTGGATCTACCGGATCTCAATCAAGCCATCAAAGGCTTGACGTTGCAGGACGGAAGGCAAGCCTCGGGGGGCACGAAAAGCACGGCAGCGGCGGTGCTACGGCGGGTATTCGTCTGGGCGAGGGAAGAACGTGTCATCCCCGTGAATTCGGCTCTGGAGCTTCGTACTGGTTGGGGCGCGTCACTGCGACGGCGGGTCGTCATTCCCAGCATTCCCCAGGTGCTCCGGCTCGCTGATGCGATGGATCATTTCAAACTCGGGCTCGGTGACGTCGTCGTTGTCCTGGCATTCACCGGGTTGCGCTGGGAGGAAGCCGTTGCGGTTCCGATCGAAAACGTCAACCTGGACAGCCAGTGGATACGCATCGACCGAACCGCGAGCGAGTCGGGCGGAAAGCGTGACATCCGCGATGATCTCAAGACCCGGGCGGCGGAACGGGTCGTGGCCATTCCTGACATCGCCATGCCGGCGGTACGGCGACTGGTTCAGCGAGGCGAAGCCGGTCGTGAGGCCAGCGGCGGTGCTCTGTTCTCCCGACTGATCAATGGGGAACGGGGTGGCTACCTCGGGTACGGGATGTGGCGGAAGTACCTGCGCCTGGCCCACGGCTACACCGCCTCCCACCCCGACGGCATGGTCAGCTACACCGCCCATGAGCTGCGTCATGTGTGTGCCTCCCTGCTCATCGCGTCGGGTGCCAGCGACATGCAGGTCGCCGCACAGATGGGGCATCGGCGCATCGAGACCACGAAGAACATCTACGGCCACCTGTTCGCCCAGGACCGGCAGGAACTGCTCGACGCGCTCAACGCGGCGGTGAGCAGGCTGTACGCCAACGAGCAGGACGAGGCCGCCTGACCAGCGGGGTCACGGCCCTGTTCTGCGGAATCCGGTCAGTGGTGACTCGATGGGAGCCCTCGAAGACCTGGTCTCCGAGGGCTCCCATCTTGCCCGGTCACCAACGGGTCGGGACCGTGAGCGTGGTGGCCTGGTCTCGGGTGCATAGGGCCGATGCAGGGGCGCGGTAGGGCTGGAGATCGCAGCAGGTTCTCCCAGGTCGACGACCTGCCCGGAGCGAAGAGACCCCCGGAGATTGGGCCTCCGAGGGTCTCGCTCTGGGTCCTAGCCCTACTGACTGTAGGGCTAGCTGTAGGGCCAGATTGCCGTTCCTGAGGTGTTGTCCCAGGTCAGACGTGGTGGGCGATACTGGGATTGAACCAGTGGCCTCTTCCGTGTCAAGGAAGCGCTCTCCCACTGAGCTAATCGCCCTAGCGGCTCCCGTGCACCATCGCACGAGCATCCGAGGTGGAGACGGGATTTGAACCCGTGTACACGGCTTTGCAGGCCGTTGCCTCGCCTCTCGGCCACTCCACCGCGAGGCCATGAGACCTCCGAGCGGACGACGGGACTCGAACCCGCGACCCTCACCTTGGCAAGGTGATGCTCTACCAACTGAGCTACGTCCGCACGCCGACACCGTCCCGGTGCCTGGCTCGGCATGAACCCTAGCCGAGAGGTCTCCGCTCAGTCCAACCGGATCCCCTGTGCAGCCACGCGTCTCCCCGTCGGAGTGGATCACCCGTCGGAGTCCTCGGGATCAACGGCCGAAGACCGAGCGGTGGCGCGGATCCACGGTTACCGTGCCCGCGTGCGAGAGGACACCGGGCGGGAGCCTACGAGCGACGTCGGCCGTCCGCATTCGCTGGCATCCGGTGAGGGGAAAGCGTGGTTCCGTGCCGGACCCGGCACCGCGGACATCGACGTCGGCACGGCGAGCGCCCGCGTCGGGACGCTGGCCGAAGGGGTCGTGGAGCACGCGACGGATCCCGCCGTCCTCGACCGTGGCGGCTGGTGGGCGGTGGTCATGACCTTCGAGGGGCGGCTCGACCTGTGGCGCTTCGCCACGGTGCGCCCAGCGCCGCTGCCCCGGCCGGAGGATTGCTGGGTCCCGGTCCCGGCCGGTGCGTGGACCACGTCCCTCGACCGGGTCGGTTACGTCACCGGGGTGCGGGAGATCCGCTCCAGGATCCGCGAGGGCGACGTCTACCAGGTCAACCTCTGCCGGGTGATCGACGCTCCCGTCGACGCGCACGCCGATCCGTGGGTGCTGGCCGCCCGGGTCGCCGAGGGCAACCCAGCCCCCTATGCCGGGGTGATCGACGTCCCGACGGGGATCTCCGGTGGGCCGGTCAGGGTGGTCAGCGCCAGCCCGGAGCTCTTCCTCGGCCGCGACGGGGACCGGGTCACGAGCTCGCCGATCAAGGGGACCGGGGCCACCGACGGCGAGTTGCTGCCCAAGGACGACGCCGAGAACATCATGATCGTCGATCTGGTCCGCAATGACCTGCAACGCGTCTGCCTGCCCGGATCCGTCGAGGTCACCTCCCTGCTCCGTCGGGAGCAGCACCCCGGGCTGGTGCACCTGGTGTCGACCGTCTCGGGGCGACTGGCACCCACGGCGACCTGGGCGGACCTCCTGGCGGCCACGACGCCACCCGGCTCGGTGTCCGGGGCACCGAAGAGCAGCGCGCTCCAGGTGATCGCGGAGCAGGAGCCGGTCGAGCGGGGGCCGTACTGCGGGGCCGTGGGCTGGGTGGACGCCGACGCCGGGCAGGCCTGCCTGGCTGTGGGGATCCGGACCTTCTGGTGGAGGGAAGGGAGGATCCTGTTCGGCACCGGTGCGGGCATCACCTGGGGATCCGACGAGGACCGGGAGTGGGAGGAGACCTGCCTGAAGGCGCGGCGGCTGATCTCGCTCACGTCCCGCCAGGGGTGCGGTGGCGAAACGGGCGACGTGGCAGCGGTCGCAGGAGTGCCGGTGGGTGCACGACGCGCCCATGGGGCACCGGCGGACGCCGGGAGCACCAACGGCCGCACGGAGTGCAGGCGGATGCAGGGAGTACCAGCGGTGGGAGGCGGCGCGTGACGACGACGGTCTGGGTGAACGGGTCGGTACGGGACGAGGAGGCCGCAACGGTCCCCGCGCTCGACCATGGGTTGATGGTCGGTGACGGGGTGTTCGAGACCTGCGCGGTCCGGCGGGGGGAGGCCTTCGCTCTCAGCCGTCACCTGCGCAGGTTGCGGCGCTCGGCGGACATCCTCGGGCTGACCTGCCCGGACGAGTCCGTGCTGCGTGGCGCCGTCGCGGAGACCCTGCGGGTCGCGGGGCCGCTGCCGCTGGGACGGTTGCGGATCACGCTGACCGGGGGAGCCGGCCCCCTCGGCTCGGAGCGTGGCCCCGCAGGGCCGGGTCTCGTCGTCGCCGTCGCCCCCGGTACACCGTGGCCGGAGCGCATCGCCGTCGTCAGCGTCCCCTGGACTCGCAACGAGCGGTCCGCCGTGGCCGGAGCGAAGACCACGTCCTATGCGGAGAACGTCGTCGCGCTGGCCCGGGCCCGCAGCCAGGGCGCGCACGAGGCGCTGCTCGGCAACACCCGAGGAGAGCTGTGCGAGGGAACGGGGTCCAACGTCGTCCTCGTGCTCGACGGGCGTCTGGTGACACCGCCGCTGTCGTCCGGGTGTCTCGCGGGGATCACCAGGGAACTGCTGCTGGAGTGGGCGGCCGACGACGGGTTCCCGATCTCGGAGGAGACCGTCCCGGCGGAGGCCCTGAGTCGGGCGGAGGACGTGCTCCTCACCAGCTCGACCCGCGACGTGCAGCACGTCTCGACCGTCGACGGGAGGCAGCTCCCGGTGACCGAACCGGGACGCCGGGCCGCGGAGCTTTTCGCGCTCCGCTCGGCCGGCGACCTGGACCCGTGACCGGCATCGTCCGCTGGGCACCCAATCGGCACCTGCTCGACGGCTCCGACGAGCGTCGGTGACCCACCACTCGACGGGCCGGTCCCTGTCGGTACCGGCCCGTCAGGTCACGACGGAGACGAGGTGTCAGGCGAGCAGACGGGCGAGCGCCGCGTCCATGTCGAGGTAGCCGCTCTCCTCGCCGTCAGGGACGACGAGGGTGGTGCGGTCGAGGAAGCTGCGCACGTCCTCGGCCCCCGCCTCCAGGACGGCCTGGCCGTCGGGGGAGGAGAGGGAGATCATGAGCAGTTCACGCCCGGTGCCCCACGAGGGCCACACGTGGACGTCACCGTCACCGACCGGGCAGGTCAGCCCGGTACGGAGCAGCTCGCGGGCGAAGACCCACTCGACCTCCATGCCGTCACCGGAGAACACGGCCCGTACCGCGTACGGGTCGGCGGAGCTGTACCGCAGACTCACCGGCAGCGGAACGGCGTCCGCGTCGGCCACCACAAGGCGCAGCTGAACTGCGGCCTCGACGTCCATGTGCGGCGACATGGCACTCCCTCACTCGTACGGGGGGCACCCACGCGGCCCTCAGAGGCATCTTTCCCCGCTGAGCGCGCAACGAAACCCGCCATACGGGTGGTCCTACAGTTGGATCGTGACGGTGGGGACCAGTGGGACTGGAGAGGCGTCCGTGGGTGTCCAGCACAGGACAGAGCCGAGCTGTGAGTCGTCGGTGGACCCCGGGCCCAGGCGGGGGTGGCGGCGGTGGCGTCGGACGGCGCACACGTGGCGGGAACGGGTGCGCTCCCGACCGCAGACCCATCGGGTCTACCGGGTGACCGTCGGCCTGGTCGGAGGCCTGATCGTCCTTGTCGGGCTCACCCTCGTGCCGCTCCCGGGACCCGGCTGGCTCATCGTGTTCATCGGCCTGGCGATGCTCGCCTCGGAGTTCACCTGGGCCCAGCGGCTGCAGGGCTTCGCCAGGGCCAAGGTGCACGCCTGGACCCAGTGGTGGACGTCGCGGCCGTGGCCGATCCGGACATTCGTCGCGCTGCTGACCCTGGCCGTCGTCGGGGGTGTCGTGTACCTCGTGGTTCTCCGGAGCGGCGTCCCCGAGTGGATCTTCGACATCATCGTGCTCGCACGGAACTGAGCGCCGGTGGGAGACGGGCTCGGAGCGGCGGGGGCGGGGTGAGCCGATCCGGTCGGTCGGGCTGACCGTGCCGGGTGTCCGGGGGAGGATCTGCTGTCGGCGACCAACCGATTGGTGACCGGGACCACGGGTTCGCTACGATCGGGGACGTCGCGTCAGGCGACATCCGGGCGATTAGCTCAGCGGGAGAGCGCCTCGTTCACACCGAGGAGGCCACTGGTTCGATCCCAGTATCGCCCACCACGAAACCCCAGTTCAGAGGCCGATTCGGATGGATTCCGAGTCGGCCTCAAGATCGTTTGTTGACCAGATGTTGACGGCTCGGGGCGGCCCCATGCGGACTTGTGGGGACCGTCACAGTCCCGGTGGCTCTCGTTGGGTCCCGGTGGCCAGTCGAGGTCCGGGTGGTCCTGGAGGCCCTCGACCTTGCGGCGAGGGTCTGTGTCATGCCATGTCACGGTCAGCGTTGCTGGGTGCGCGTCAGGCCTCGTGGTGCCTGGCAGCCAGGGGGTGCCGCGGTTCGGGGTGCAGGGTTGGGCTGTTGTTGATGAAGGACCCGCAGGTGCGCGCATCGCCGGTACGGTAATCACCGTGCGTCCTGTGATCTCAACGGTGCGTCGCTGCATGTATCGAACGATTGGTGCCTCCGCGTCAGCGGTCTGGGGCGTCGGGGCGCGCTGCGGGTGACGTCCATCAAGATCGAGACTGCCTCCGTGTGGGCCAGCCAGGTTGCGGTGGCCGGGAACCCTGTGCGGCAGTTGCTGGTGCCAGCGGGGACGCTCGTCGTCGAGCGCTCTGGCTCTGGCACCGAGGGGGCTGCCCACAATCGATTTGGCTGCTGGTCAACAACCTCGCTGTCTGCCGGTGACCTCCCTCTCTCGTTGCGCGTGACACCAACGCTGAACAGCAGGAGCCGAGCGGAGTGGGTGGGGGACCGGTCGTTGGTCGACGCCGACCGGGTGGTCGCCTCATGGGAAGGCGCCTTGACGATCCGCCGCCCCGGGACTGAAGGGTCGCTGCGGCGTCCGCAGGCGGGCGCCCTGCACGCGGTCCTGGGACATCTGCTGTCCGGCGTGGACGTGCCCGGCCTGGTCGTCATGCCGACAGGAACCGGGAAGACAGAGACGATGCTGGCTGTCACCGTGGCCGCTGGCCTCGAACGACTCCTCGTCGTTGTCCCGAGCATCAGTCTGCGTGAGCAGGTCTGCGACAAGTTCCTGC